>NZ_QTMC01000018.1:0-100297 GCF_003602965.1 Bacteroides sp. AF25-5LB | reverse complement strand
CCGGAAATCATCCGCCTGGCGGCTGTCATCAACAAATGCCGCAGTTATTTTGACTGTCTGCTGGCACATACGGGCCAGAATTACGACTATAACCTGAACGGTGTCTTCTTCCGCGACCTGAAGCTGAAAGACCCCGATGTGTATATGGATGCCGTCGGCGATGACCTCGGTGCCACGATGGGGAATATTATCAACGCCGGCTACAAGCTGATGGTGCAGGTGAAACCTGATGCCGTGCTGGTGTTGGGAGACACGAACTCCTGCCTGAGCGTGATAGGCGCGAAACGTCTGCATATCCCCATCTTCCATATGGAGGCAGGCAACCGCTGCTTTGACGAGTGCCTGCCTGAGGAGACCAACCGCCGTATTGTGGACGTCATTTCCGATGTGAACCTCTGCTATTCGGAGCATGCCCGCAGATACCTGAACGCTTCGGGCGTGGCGAAAGAACGTACATACGTAACCGGTTCGCCCATGGCGGAAGTCCTGCATGAGAATTTGTCCGAAATAGAGTCCAGCGATATTCACCAGAGATTGCATCTCCAGAAAGGTAAATACATCCTGCTTTCCGCGCATCGGGAAGAGAACATTGACACGGAGAAGAACTTCCTGTCCCTTTTCAAGGCGGTTAACGCTATGGCCGAGAAATATGACATGCCCATACTTTACAGTTGTCATCCCCGTAGCAGGAAACGTCTGGAATCAAGCGGCTTTGTACTTGACAGTCGTGTGATTCAGCATGAACCTCTCGGTTTCCACGACTACAACTGCCTGCAGATGAACGCCTATGCCGTTGTGAGTGACAGCGGTACCCTGCCTGAGGAGAGCAGTTTCTTCACTTCTGTGGGGCATCCTTTCCCTGCTGTATGCATCCGTACGAGTACGGAGCGTCCCGAGGCTCTTGACAAGGGTATCTTTGTCCTTGCCGGCATTGACGGGAAATCCTTGCTCCAGGCTGTAGATACTGCCGTGGAGATGAATAGGAATGAGGACGATGGTCTGCCGGTGCCCGATTATACGGATGAGAATGTATCGGCTAAGGTTGTGAAGATAATTCAGAGCTATACGGGAGTGGTGAACAAGATGGTCTGGAGAAAATTCTGACTGCTGGGATGAACATTCTTTTTTTGACAATATCCCGTATCAATGGCTTGGAAGAGCGTGGCATCTATACGGACCTGATGCGTGAATTTATCAGGAACGGGCATGCCATGTATATAGTATCTCCTTATGAGCGGAGATTCCATCAGCCTACCGGAGTCATGGAGAACGGCGGTGCAAGAATATTGAAGGTAAAGACACTCAATATCCAGAAAACGAATATTGTGGAGAAGGGGATTGGCACTTTATTGTTGGAAAGCCAGTATCTGCATGCCATTAATAAATACTGGCGGGATGTGAAGTTCGACCTTATTCTTTATTCCACTCCTCCCATCACCTTCAATAAGGTAATCCGAACCTTGAAAAAACGCTGGAATGCTAAAACCTATCTGATGCTGAAGGATATTTTTCCGCAGAATGCGGTGGATTTGGGTATGTTCTCCAAGAAAAGTTTTCTTTATAGGATGTTCAGGGATAAGGAGGAAAAACTTTATGAATTGTCAGACTTTATCGGTTGTATGTCACCTGCCAACTGTGAGTATGTGTTGAAGCATAATCCTGCCATTGATACGGCAAAGGTGGAAATCTGTCCGAACAGTGTGAAGTTGCAGGAAAGGTTGAAAGGAGATAGGAAAGAGGGTGAACTGCTGAAAGAATTGAATATTCCTGCATCAAAAAGGATTTTCATCTATGGGGGTAATTTGGGAAAGCCCCAGGGGATAGATTTTTTATTGAAGGTGATTGAGGAGAATAAAAAGCGGGATGACTCGTATTTTGTAATTGTAGGTAGTGGTACAGAGTATATGAGGGTTAAATTATGGTTTGATACGCACTTGCCCCAAAACGCTTGTCTTCTTGCTGCATTGCCGAAAGCAAAATATGATGAATTGGTGAGCTTGTGTGATGTAGGCTTGATATTTCTGGACAAGCGGTTTACGATACCCAATTTCCCATCGCGTCTGCTTTCGTATTTGGAATGTAGGATGCCGGTGTTAATGGCTACGGATGTGAATACGGACATCGGACGGATAGCTGAAGAAAGTGGTTTCGGTCTGTGGACAGAGAATGGGAATATAGATACTTTTATGGAGATGATTGAGTTTATGGTAGAGGATGATAAACGAATGAAAGAGATGGGAGAAAGGGGGTATAGATTTTTGTGTGAGAATTATACTGTAGATAAGAGCTATAAGGCTATAATGAAGCATTTTTGAGAGTATGTATAAACATGGTTTGAAAAGAGTGATTGATTTCATTCTGGTCTTTATTGTATTGGTTGTTATCTGGCCCATTTTATTACTTATTACTATTTGGTTGCATTTTGCCAATAAAGGTGCAGGAGCATTCTTTACTCAGGAGCGTCCTGGAAAGGATGGAAAAATATTCCGTGTGATAAAGTTTAAAAGTATGACGGATGAGCGGGATGCAGAAGGCAAATTATTGCCGGATGCCAATCGGCTGACCAAAGTGGGACGTTTCGTGCGCTCCACTTCGATAGATGAGTTGCCACAGTTGCTCAATGTCTTGAAAGGTGATATGGCGTTGATCGGTCCTCGCCCCTTAAGAACTTATTATTTACCTTTATATTCTAAAGAGCAGATGAGAAGGCATGAAGTACGTCCAGGTATAACTGGTTGGGCACAGATTAATGGAAGAAATAACTTGAGTTGGACAAAAAAGTTTGAACTGGATGTTTGGTATGTGGATCATTGTTCTTTTTCTTTAGATATGCAAATTGCATTTGCTACAATAAGAAAAGTTTTTATTAGGGAAGGAATATCAAGAGAAGGAGAGGCTACTACTGTGCCTTTTAATGGGCATAATTGAAAGAAATGAATATGAAAAGTGTTATTATTGGTGCAGGTACTTATGGCGAAGTCTATTTGGCTTATCTTCAAGAAGCAGGTATTGAAATTGTAGGTTTTTTGGATGACAATCCTAGGTATATCAACCAAAAGGTATGTGGTATTCCTGTGTTGGGGGAATTGGATTTTCTTGCATGTTTGAAAGATAAATATGATGTTGAAGCTGTTTATTGTCCTTTAGGAAATAATAAATTGCGGGTTGAAATATTAAAACGTGCGTTAAGTCTGGGATATGAGGTTCCTAATTTTATTCATTCTACAGTATGCTTATCTCCAAATGTTGAAATAGGAAAAGGTGTTTATATTCTTTTGGGGGCTCATATCATGCCATACACAAAAATAGAAAACTTTGTAATGATAAGTATGGGAGTAAATGTTGCTCATCATTCTATATTGCACGAAGGTACTTTCCTTTCTACGGGAGTGAATTTTGGTGCATCAATTATTGCGAATAAATATGCATATATTGGCATTAGTGCTACTATAATGACTGGTGTACATGAATTAGGAGAAAACTGTCTTATTGGTGCTGGTGCCGTAGTTATTAAGGATGTACCCCAAAATGCTATAATGGCAGGAATACCTGCAAAGGTTTTAAAATATAAGGAATAGATAATTTGCATTCCTAATGATTGTTGTGAGATTAGGTAAGTTGTTGCGTTGGTTATTTGTGCCTTATTACCTATGGTGTAAATAGCCTTTCTTTTTATACTCTTACTTTTCTATTTATCGTTTTCTTTTAATCACATACTTTTATGGATAAGAGAATTTATCTTTGCCTCGCTCACATGAGCGGCAAGGAAATGGGCTTCATACAGGAAGCCTTCGATACCAACTGGGTTGTTCCTCTCGGCCCGAATGTGAATGCCTTCGAGCAGGATTTGGAACGCTTCGTGGGTCAGGGCAAGAAGGTAGTGGCCTTAAGTGCAGGTACTGCCGCTGTGCATTTGGCTCTGCTGGCTTGTGGAGTGGGGAAGGGCGACGAAGTGATAGTACAGAGCTTTACCTTTTGTGCCTCTTCCCATCCGGTGACCTACCTCGGTGCTACTCCGGTATTCGTGGATTCTGAGGCTGATACCTGGAACATGGACCCGGTTCTTCTGGAGCAGGCTATCAGGGAGCGTATCGACAAGACCGGCCGGAAGCCCAAAGCGATTGTTCCGGTGGCTTTGTATGGAATGCCCTACAAGACAGACCAAATCATGTCGGTGGCAGATAGATATGATATTCCGGTCATAGAGGATGCTGCCGAAGGCTTTGGAAGCAAGTTTGACGGGCAAGTCCTCGGAACTTTTGGCAGATACGGTGTGCTTTCATTCAATGGTAACAAGATGATAACCACCAGCGGTGGCGGTGCCCTAATTTGCCCGGATGAAGAGTCCAAGCGTGAGATAATGTTCTATGCTACCCAGGCCCGTGAGTCCTATCCCTACTACCAGCATGAGCGTATAGGCTATAATTATAGGATGAGTAACATTTGTGCGGGTATCGGCCGCGGCCAGATGACGGTGGTGGATGAGCACATAGCGCACCATAAGCATCTGTGCGGTCTGTATCGTGAGCTGTTGGCCGATGTGGAGGGAATCACGCTTCATGAGAATCCTTCCGGATGCTATGACAGCAATTATTGGCTGAACACGGTACTGCTTGACGAGAATCTGCATGTGAAGGGTGAGGAAGATGCCTACCGTGAGACTGTGAAAGGTGCCGTGGGTGGTGCTGCGGGTGTTACGCATGAGTCGGTGAGTGCCCATACCTCTTGCGAGCCCAACCGTAATGTAGAGGCCATGCGTATTTGCTTGGACAGAGCTGGTATCGAGAGTCGTCCCTTATGGAAGCCTATGCATCTTCAACCGGTTTATGCCGCTAATCCTGCCTATGTGAATGGTGTCAGTGAGGGTTTGTTCAGGCGTGGTCTTTGCTTGCCGAGTGGTCCTTATGTGACGGATGAGGATGTGAGATACATAGTGAATGAAATGAAGGAGAGTATACTATGAAATCTACATAGTATCAATTTTTTATGAACTAATTTCAGAAAACAGCTTCAGTGGGGCTGTTTTCTTTGTTTATAGGC
The DNA here is from genome assembly GCF_003602965.1 of Bacteroides sp. AF25-5LB. Lineage (NCBI taxonomy): Bacteria > Pseudomonadati > Bacteroidota > Bacteroidia > Bacteroidales > Bacteroidaceae > Bacteroides > Bacteroides sp. AF25-5LB. The sequence goes on along the minus strand of NZ_QTMC01000018.1, from coordinate 95,257 downwards.
ATATTTGAGATGGGTACCGAGAATCTTCTCTGACTTTGGGGGATGTCCATAATGTGATCCTCTGTGATAGAGAGTCATAGTTGTGTGTTGCCACTCTTACTTGAATAACCGTTCTTTGGTGGTGAATAATAACCAATAAACGTTTATCGATTATGGCAGTAGTAGCTTATTTAAGAGTAAGTACAGAAAAACAGTTTTTAGAGAATCAGCGCGAGGAAATTATACGCTTCGCGGAAAAGAATGGGTTGAGTATCGACAGATGGTACATGGAGACGGTCAGCGGAAAAGTGAGTAGCAAAGAGCGTAAACTGGCGGGCTTGTTGGATCGGATGAAACCGGGAGACTCCTTGATTATAACGGAGATTTCGCGGCTTAGCCGGACACTGCTGGAGATAATGACCATTCTTAACTCCTGCATCAAAAGGGGAGTGGTGCTGTACAGTACCAAAGAGGGGTATGTGTTCCAGAATGACATCAACAGCAAAGTGCTGGGATTTGCTTTTGGACTGATGGCCGAGATAGAGCGTAATCTGATTTCCATGCGCACCAAAGAAGCCTTGGAACGACGGAGGAAAGAAGGAAAACATCTGGGCAGGAAGAAAGGGGACACACCCAAAATGAAGATACTCTATGCGAACAAGAGGAAACTTGTGAGGGAGCACCAAAGAGGAGAGTCGTGTGCTGAGCTTGCCCGGCAGATGGGAGTGTCACGGACTACGATGTTCCGTTTTCTGAGACACTATTGAGCAATTCAGCTAAACGAAGGTGTCAAAGGTGGGATTCCTTTTGACACGCTTCGTGTGGGCTACTTATTCGGCTGATACTTCTTTCTTTTCCTTCCACTCTTTCCCGCGCTTGTGCAGGTTTTTCAGCTCGAATGACAGCATGATACGGAAGAAACCTATAATCAGGAATGCAAACGAAATCATGTACACGGCGTAAAGGGCGCCTACTGCAGGTTGCCACAAGATGATGAGCGAGCAGATGACGGCAAGAATACCGAAAGCAACATACCATCCCCAGTCTCTTGTCCCGTATCTTTTGAGGTCCATGGCATAGCCTACGGATGAGAAGCCGCGGAACATCAGCCAGAAGGCGATGATGAACGGAATGACTTCCATGCTGAGCATCGGGTAGGCTATCAGGTAGAATCCCAGAATCATGTCGATGATACCTCCAGCCAGATACCATCCCCAACTGGATACCCTTCTACGGTTACTTACTGCAAAGGATATTTCCAGCAGACCGCTGAACAACATGGAGACGCTGAACAGAATGCTCAATACCGCATACCCGCTGAGGGGGGAGAACATCAGGCTTATAGCCACTATTACATAAAGAATACCAAGAATGAGTGAAATCCACCAATTCTTTACTTCCTGCTGAAGTTCGTCAAAAATAGTTTTCATGTGAATTTAATTTTTTAAGTGATTATCATTAATTCGTCTGTAGAATAACAGTTTATCCGGAAAAAAGTTTCGGGTGAACTTTTTCTGTATGTAATTTGTTATGTATACATATAATTTGATAAAACTATGGCTACAACAAAATTTAAAGGACAACCGGTAAAGGTTATCGGTGAATTTATAAAGGTGGGCTCTGTTGCCCCCGATTTCGAATTGGTAAAAACAGATTTGTCTTCATTCTCTTTGAAGGAACTGAACGGGAAGAATGTTATTTTGAATATTTTCCCCAGCCTTGACACTGGTGTGTGCGCTACTTCTGTACGTAAGTTCAACAAACTGGCTGCCGGCCTGCCCGATACGGTAGTGTTGGCAATCTCCAAGGATTTGCCTTTTGCACATGCACGTTTCTGTACAACGGAGGGTATTGAGAATGTGATTCCTTTGTCTGATTTCCGTTTTTCCGATTTTGATGAAAACTACGGGGTACGCATGGCCGACGGACCGCTTGCAGGTCTACTGGCGCGTTCGGTAGTGGTTATCGGCAAAGATGGTAAGATTGCCTATACGGAATTGGTACCTGAAATTACGCAAGAACCTGACTATGATAAAGCTATTGCAGCTGTAAAGTAGAAAGTTTGGATTTGGGATAAGCAATAAAAAGCGGTGGACAGAATTTATCATGCTGTCCACCGCTTTTTTATTATCATACCGTTTTCTTTTTTATTTCTTCTTCATGCCTTTATAGATGAAGAATGCCACGATGAGTACGCCGATGCCGATAAATACATAACCTATCTCATGGCTGTATTCCGTTACTTTGGCAAGCAGCTGTTCCTCGTTCTCAATGCCGGGTACTGTGGACAAGTAATAGCCGATAAAAGCCAGGATGGAATTCCAAAGGCCTGCACCCAAGGTGGTGTACAGCAAGAAAGTTCCCAGCTTCATGCGTGCCAGACCGGCAGGGATGGATATCAACTGGCGAACAGCAGGTATCAGGCGGCCGACAAAGGTTGATACGGCTCCATGCTTATCGAAGTATTCCTCCGCATGTTGCACTTTGGCTTCGTCGATGAGGCACATGTGCCCGAAACGGCTGTTGGCAAACTTGTAAATGATGGGGCGTCCCAGCCATTTTGCCAGATAGTAGTTTATCAATGCTCCGATATTTGCCCCTATGGTTGCAAACAATACCACCAGATATATGTTCATGTTGTCATTGTTGGCGGCTTTCCAAGCGGCAGGAGGGACTACAACTTCCGAGGGGAAGGGAATAAACGAACTTTCAATGGCCATCAATAAAGTGATGGTCCAGTAATTGAGGTGGTCGAGACACCATTGGATAAAGGCTACTGATTCCATTTGCTAGATTAGTGGTATATAATTACTGTTATTGTAATGCATTGAAAATATTCTTCATCACTAGGGCCAGCTCTTCCTGATTATCTTCTTGTAGTATCTGCTGTAATCTATCCAGCTCTTCCAGCCTGAACGGATGTTCGCACAGCTGGTTGTACTTCATGAAGTTCTCCTTGTCTTTGAGCAACATATACAGAGAAGTCAGCCTTTCGTTGATACCTTCAAAGTCCGGCTCCATCTCTTTGACATGTTCAAAGGCCAGCTTGGCATAGCTCAGTTGTCCTATTTCCATGCTACACATGCCTATTTCGTGCCAGGTATCTGCATAGGGGGCATACTCTAAGGCTTTGGCCCATCTCTTCACACCTTTCTCATACTCACCTTCTTCCATGTAGATGCGCCCCTCAATCAGGTACGGGTCTATCTCTTCGGGTGCCAAGTCGTATGCTTTTTTACAATATTGGTGGGCTTTGCGCTTTTTTCCCATCTTGTGCAGGCATAGGGCCGCATTGGCATAAAGGGAGGGCAAGGCGAAGTCATGGCTGTCTTCGGCCGTTATGGCTTTTTCCAGATAGTCGTATCCTTCTTTCCACTCTCCTTTGGAGGTTTTGTTCAGGCCGATGAAGGTGTTGATGAAACCGTGGGAGACGAGATGGAACTTTTCGGCTTGCAGGTAGTTTTCCATGGCACTTTCCTCATTTCCCAATTGGAAGAAGGAATGTCCTTTCATCAGGTAGGCATCGGCAAACTCGTCATCGGCCACCGTGGCATAGTCGCATGCTTCGATTGCTTTGTCGAACATCTGCTGGTCAAAGTAGCAACGGGCCAGTCCAAACCAGTAAGGAGCCGAATACGGATTCTTGTCAATCAGCTTATTGAAGAAGAAGGTGGCTTTTTCAAACAGTCCCTGGGCATAGTAACAATCGCCGGTGACGGCAAGGTAGGCTTCTTCTTCGGCATATTTTTCGAGTCCGCGCGTCAGCCATGTCAATGCTTTTTCCGGGAATCCCATGTCGATGTACATATAGGATACATCAACGATATTGGCCAGGTCGTCCTTATCGTCTATGCTGTCGAGTATCGCTTCTGCTTCTTCTTCTTTGCCTTCGCCCAACAGTAGGTTGGCTTTCAGCACTTTCACTTCGGAAGATTCTTCGGCAATCCGTTCCAATATATCCTTGGCTTGCTCTTTATGCTGGGTGTCGAGGAACAAGTATGCCTGTTCCACCAGCAGAGCCGTATTATCCGGATGTATTCCCAAGCCATACTCTACGACCTCGGTAGCCATGGCATATTTATGATGCACGGCATACCAGTCTGCGAGGTCGGCTAAGTCGTCTGCGTCCAGATAGATGGTTCTGTTCTCTGCTTTGGCAGCTTCATATTGTTCTGCCATTTCTTGCAGTTCTTTGTCTCTTCCGGACAGCAGGTTTTTTTTACTCATATTCTTATTTATTGATTTTACCCCAAACGTCTTTCAGACCTACAGTACGGTTGAATACCATTTTTTCTGGCGTAGAATCTTTGTCAACATTAAAATAACCGATACGTTGGAACTGCAGGTAGGAGAGGGGCTGCATGCCGGCAGCGTACTTCTCGATGTAGCAGCAGGGCAGCACATTCAGGGAGTCGGGGTTGATCATTTCTTTCATGGCTGTCAGTGCGTCGCAGTTCTTCGCTTCGCGGATGGCGGCAAGCTCATCGCGCGGGTTCTCCACTTTCCACAGACGGTCGTAGAGACGTACTTCTGCTTCGAGGCAGTGGGCACAACTTACCCAATGGATGGTGCCTTTCACCTTACGGTTGGCTCCGGGCAGACCGCTCTTGGTATCAGGGTCATATTCGCAATATACTTCGGTGATTTCACCGGCGTCGTTCTTCTTGCAGCCGGTACACTTCACGATGTACGCGTTCTTCAGACGTACCTCTTGTCCCGGTGTCATGCGGAAATATTTCTTCGGAGCATCTTCCATGAAGTCGTCGCGCTCCATCCAGAGTTCGCGGCTGAATTCGATGACGTGGTTGCCTTCTTCGGGATGCTCGGGGTTGTTGACGGCTTCCATCTCTTCCACTTGCCCTTCGGGATAGTTAGTGATGATAAGCTTCACCGGATTCAGTACGGCAGATACGCGGGTGGCGCGGTCGTTCAAGTCCTCGCGCACGGCGCTTTCCAGCAGGGCGAATTCATTGAGCGCATCGTAGGTTGTATATCCTATTTTGTCGATGAACTTATGAATGGACTCCGGAGAGTATCCCCTACGGCGGAAACCGCAGATAGTCGGCATACGGGGGTCGTCCCAACCGTTTACCAAGCCTTCCTTGACTAGAGTCAGCAGGTTGCGCTTGCTCATCAGCGTATAGCTGAGGTTCAGTTTGTTGAACTCATACTGATGGGGGCGGTTATCGTCGAGGTCTTTGCCTTCCTTCACCCAGTCCACGAAGAGATCGTAGAGTGGACGGTGGGGCACAAACTCCAGTGTGCAGAGCGAGTGTGTCACGCCTTCGAAGAAGTCGCTTTGCCCGTGGGCGAAGTCGTACATCGGATAAGCCTTCCAAGTGGTGCCCGTGCGATGGTGCGGATGCTTCACTACGCGGTAGATGATAGGGTCGCGGAAGTGCATGTTGGGGCTTGCCATGTCTATCTTGGCGCGGAGCACCATGGCACCTTCCTCAATCTCGCCGCTGTTCATTTTCTGGAACAAGTCCAGTGTTTCTTCGATAGGACGGTTGCGGTAGGGACTTTCCACACCGGGCTGGGTGGGAGTTCCTTTCTGGGCGGCAATCTGCTCGGAAGTCTGTTCGTCGATGTATGCTTTGCCCTCTTTGATGAGGCGGATAGCGAAGTCCCACAATTGCTGGAAATAGTCGGAAGCGTAATATTCGTTACCCCATTTGTAGCCCAGCCACTGGATGTCTTCCTTGATGGCTTCTACATATTCCACATCTTCTTTGGTGGGGTTGGTGTCATCGAAACGCAGGTTGCAGACACCGCCGTGTGCGGCGGCAATACCGAAATCAAGGCAGATGGCCTTGGCGTGTCCGATGTGGAGGTAACCGTTTGGTTCGGGCGGGAAGCGTGTTTGTACTTTTCCCCCGTTTTTACCTTCTTTCAAATCGTTTTCTACTATTTGCTCAATGAAGTTCAAGCTCTTTTTTTCGCTTGTTTCTTCGCTCTTTATTTCTGCCATAATGTTACTATTTTCGTATCGTGGGGACAAAGATAGGGTAAAAAAATGAAGAATGAAGAATGAAGAATGAAGATTTATTCGTTATGTACCGGGATATATCCGCTCTCTTTGATGATTTTCTGTCCTGCGGCAGACAAGATGAAATCGAGCAGAGGGGCTACGACCGAGGCGTTTTTTCGGTTATAATAATAGTATAGCGGGCGTACTATCGGATAAGTCTTATTGATGGCATTCTCCAGCGTGGGAGCGGCATAATGCTGCCCGTCGTATGAAACGGCGAGTGTCTTGATACGCGGTGATACATAGGCTAGACCCACATATCCGATGGCTCCGCGAGTTTGGCTGACGGATTGGATAATGGCTCCCGTGGCAGGCATGGAGAGACTGCTGCTCATGTAGTTCTTGTTTTTCAGTACGCTTTCCTTGAAGAACTCGTAGGTACCGGAGGAAGTCTCGCGGGAGTAGACTACGATTTTGCGGTCGTCTCCGCCCACTTGCTGCCAGTTGGTGACTTTGCCCCGGAAGATATCTTCCAGTTGTTGGCGGGTCAGTTGTTTCACTGGGTTGGAGGGGTGGACCACTACGGCAAGGGCATCGTAGGCGATGGGAACTTCTGCCAAGTCTTCTCCGGCGGCTTTGGCCTTCATCTTTTCGCTGAACTTGATGGCGCGGGAAGCCATGGCGATGTCCGTGGTCTGGTCCAGCAGGGCTGAAATACCGACACCGGTTCCACCGCCGGTCACGGTGACACGGGCAGAGGGGTTCAGGGGCATAAAGCGTTCGGCGGTCTGCTGCGCTATGGGGAGCACGGTGTCGCTGCCTTTGATGCGTTGCGCCTGCATGCCGGTGGTGGCAGCTGCCAGGGCGAGGAGTAGGAGTAATTTTCTTGTCTTCATAAAACACATGGTGCAAATTGGGTAAACACATGATGCAAATTAAGGTAATGGATATTACAAATGTGTTACATGGAATGTGCTTTGGGCCGTTGTAACAGTTTTGTAACACCTTTGAAATATTTCTTTCAAACGTTAGTCACACTGCCTTAACATCCGGCCCGTTCCTTTGCATACAGAAATCAATAGGCAACATGAAAAAGATTTTTGAGAAGATTGTAGAAGGTATACTGGCTTGTAGCGGCTTTGTGACGAGCCTTACCATCGTACTTATCGTCGTGTTCCTCTTTTCCGAAGCGCTAGGCTTGTTCAGCAGCAAGGTGATAGAAGAAGGGTATGTATTGGCTTTGAATAAGGAGAATCGGGTGGGCGAACTGACTCCGGCACAGATAAAGGATGTCTTTGATGAAGAGCTGACAAACTGGAACGAAGTGGGAGGGGAGGACCTTCCTATCCGCCTTTTCCGTTTGGAGGACATCACACTGTATTATACGGAAGAGCAGTTGGGCGCTTCCTACGAAAATGCAGGTGCCTGCATTACGGAGCTGGTGGAGCGTACGCCTGGCATTATAGCCTTTGTACCGCAGCAATTCATCGTCCGTCCAGACTCGGTGCATCTGCTGAAAGACAACACCATTTCGGTGAAGGACGTCTTTGCCGGTGCCGAATGGTTTCCCACGGCAACACCTGCTGCGCAGTTCGGCTTTTTGCCGCTCATTACGGGGACACTGTGGGTCAGTCTGTTTGCCATCCTCTTTGCATTGCCGTTTGGTCTGTCGGTGGCAATCTATATGTCGGAGGTAGCCAATTCCCGGGTAAGGAATCTGCTGAAGCCCATCATTGAGTTGTTGAGTGGCATACCGTCGGTGGTCTACGGCTTTTTCGGCTTAATTGTCATTGTGCCGTTTTTGCAGCAGGTGTTCAACTTGCCGGTAGGCGAGAGCGGGCTGGCGGGCAGCATTGTGCTTGCCATTATGGCGTTGCCCACCATCATTACGGTGACAGAAGACGCGATGAGGAATTGTCCCCGCGCCATGCGCGAAGCCAGTCTGGCACTGGGAGCATCGCAATGGCAGACTATATATAAGGTGGTGATTCCTTACTCCATTTCGGGCATCACCTCCGGAGTGGTGTTGGGCATCGGCCGTGCGGTGGGCGAGACGATGGCTGTGCTGATGGTGACGGGCAACGCCGCCGTCATTCCCCATACCATCCTGGAACCGCTGCGCACCATTCCGGCAACGATTGCCGCCGAACTAGGCGAAGCGCCTGCCGGCGGAGCTCACTACGAAGCATTGTTCCTGCTGGGTGTCGTGCTGTTCTTCATCAGTTTATTGATAAACTTCACGGTGGAAGCAGTTTCGCCAAGACGAAAATAAAAGAAGGTAGATATGGTCAATAGAAAGCATCTTTCGCAAAACGTGGCATTCGGCTTGTTCCGTCTGTTGAGCCTAAGTGTGGTGGGGATTCTTTTTGCAATCCTCGTCTTCATTATATATAAAGGTATAGGAGTTATCGATTGGGAGTTCCTCACTACGGCTCCTACCAACGGTATGACTGCCGGCGGAATCCTTCCTGCCATTGTAGGTACGTTCTGCTTGATGGCGGGCAGTGCTTTATTTGCCTTTCCGGTGGGAGTGATGAGCGGTATTTATATGAATGAGTATGTGCCGAAAGGCTGGGTGGTACGCTTCATACGGATGATGACGAATAATCTGAGCGGCATCCCTTCCATCGTGTTCGGTCTGTTTGGCATGGCGCTGTTTGTCAACTATATGGATTTTGGAGACAGCATTCTGGCAGGTTCGTTGACGCTGGGTCTGCTAAGTCTGCCTTTGGTTATCCGCACCACGGAAGAAGCGTTGAAAGCCATCCCCGACAGCATGCGCGAGGGAAGCCGCGCGTTGGGAGCTACCAAGCTTCAGACCATCTGGCATGTCATCCTGCCGATGGGGATGCCCAATATCATTACTGGACTGATTCTGGCGCTGGGGCGTGTTTCGGGCGAGACGGCACCCATCCTTTTCACCTGTGCCGCCTACTTCCTGCCACAGCTGCCTACAAGTATCTTCGACCAGTGCATGGCGCTTCCTTATCACCTCTACGTCATCTCTACCAGCGGCACCGATATGGAAGCGCAGCTTCCCATTGCTTATGGCACAGCATTGGTGCTGATACTGATTATCCTCCTGGTGAATCTGTTGGCAAACGCCCTGCGGAAATACTTTGAGAAGAAGATTAAGACGAATTGAAAACATATACAATAGGTATGAAGAACAAGATAGAAACCCGTGACGTGAACTTCTGGTATGGCGATTTCCATGCCCTGAAAGGCATCAGCATGGACATTGAGGAGAAGTCTGTGATAGCCTTCATCGGTCCCTCGGGCTGTGGAAAGTCTACCTTCCTGCGCCTGCTAAACCGCATGAATGATTTGATTCCCGACACCCGTCTGACCGGCGAGATACGCATTGACGGACAAGACATCTATGGAAAAGGAGTGCAAGTGGATGAACTCCGCAAGAACGTGGGCATGGTGTTCCAGCGCCCCAATCCTTTCCCAAAAAGCATCTTCGAGAACGTTGCCTACGGACTCCGTGTAAATGGCATCACCGATAACGCTTTCATCCGTCAGCGGGTGGAAGAAACCCTGAAAGGCGCCGCCCTTTGGGACGAGGTGAAGGACAAGCTGAAAGTCTCCGCCTACGCCCTCTCCGGCGGTCAGCAGCAACGTCTCTGCATAGCCCGTGCCATGGCGGTGTCTCCTTCGGTCCTGCTGATGGACGAGCCGGCATCCGCCCTCGACCCCATCTCCACTGCCAAGGTGGAAGAGCTTATCCACGAGTTGAAGAAGCAGTACACCATCGTCATCGTTACCCACAACATGCAGCAGGCAGCGCGTGTCAGTGATAATACGGCTTTCTTCTATATGGGGCGGATGGTGGAGTTTGGAGATACCCGGAAGATATTTACGAATCCCGACAAGGTGGAAACGCAGAACTACATCACGGGACGCTTCGGGTAGCGGATTGTTCCATACAAGCAAAAATAAGTTGTACAAAAGTAATCTTAAAATAGAAACATTATGGTGAAGTTTATCGAATCTGAACTCGTCTTGCTGAAAAAGGAAATAGACGAAATGTGGACCCTGGTATATAATCAGCTCGACCGTGCAGGTGATGCCGTGCTTACGCTGGACCGGGAGCTAGCTCAGCAGGTATTGGTGCGCGAACGTCGCGTCAATGCTTTCGAACTGAAAATAGACAGCGACGTGGAGGACATCATTGCCCTTTACAACCCCGTTGCCATCGACCTGCGCTTTGTGCTTGCCATGCTCAAAATCAATACGAACCTGGAGCGTCTGGGCGACTTTGCAGAGGGCATTGCCCGCTTTGCCCTCAACTGCCATGAACCGGCATTGGATACTGAGTTGGTCAAGCAACTCCGTCTTGAAGAGATGATAGCCCAGGTGCTCTCCATGCTCGAGCTTGCCAAGCAGGCACTTCAGGAGGAGAGCCAGGAATTGGCTACCGCTGTGTTTGCCAAGGACAATATGCTGGACGAAATCAATGCTGAGGCTACTGCCATTCTTGCCGACTACATCAGCCGGCATCCGGAGAGTGCACTCTCTTGTCTGAACCTGGTGAGCGTGTTCCGCAAGTTGGAGCGTTCCGGTGACCATATCACGAATATTGCCGAAGAAATAGTGTTCTTTATCGACGCAAAAGTGTTAAAACATAGCGGGCGGACAGATGAACACTACTTAAATGATAAGAAATAAACAAAATTTTAGGATAATTTCAGTGTTTCATGGAAAATAGCCTTATATTTGTCCATTGAAAACGATTGCAGGTGTAGAAAAGTGCTTTGAAATGATAATAAACTTAAATGTTTTTTTCAAAAAGATGTTATAAGACATGTTTTTTAATTTGGTTAGTATCACGAAAAGCGCCTATATTTGCATCGTTATCCTGAAAACAATCTTTTTACCTTAAAAAAAAACTAATACCTATTGAAAACTGAAAAAGGAGGCTTTGTGAAAAGCTTCCTTTTTTTGTACCTATACGAAGGGCTTTTTGTATCTTTGCGCATATTAATAATAAATCGTGTATAACCTAAAAGTATATAGAACCATGTTTTCCGGAATAGTAGAAGAATGTGCCACATTGGTGGCGATGGTCAAAGACCAGGAGAATGTACATTTTACTTTCAAGTGTTCATTCGTCAGTGAATTAAAAATAGACCAGAGTGTGTCTCACAATGGTGTTTGCCTGACGGTAGTCAGTCTGACAGATGATACCTATACCGTGACGGCCATGAAGGAAACGCTGGACCGTTCCAATCTTGGCTTGTTGCAGGTGGGAGATGAAGTGAATGTGGAGCGTAGTATGATGATGAACGGCCGGCTGGATGGCCATATCGTTCAAGGACATGTGGACCAGACTGCCACTTGCATCGATATAAAGGATGCGGAAGGAAGCTATTACTTTACTTTCCGGTATGCTTTTGACAAGGAGATGGCAAAGCGCGGCTACATCACGGTAGACAAAGGCTCGGTAACGGTCAATGGTGTCAGCCTGACCGTGTGCAATCCCACCGACGATACTTTCCAGGTGGCCATTATTCCTTACACCTTCGAGCATACCAATTTTCATGCTTTCAAAGTGGGCAGTGTGGTGAATTTGGAGTTCGATATCATTGGTAAGTACATCAGTCGTATGATACAATATAAATAAGGTAACGGCGCTATGAACGATTTCCTGCAATTAGTGGCATCCCGTCAGAGTGACCGTGCCTATGATATGACTCGTGCTGTGGAGCCCGAGAAGTTGGAACGGATATTGGCAGCGGCTTGTCTGGCTCCGTCCGCCTGCAATGCACAACCGTGGAAGTTCGTGGTAGTTACGGAACCGGAGCTGTCTGCCAAGGTGGGCAAGGCTGCTGCAGGATTGGGGATGAACAAGTTTGCCAAGGATGCTCCCGTTCATATTCTGGTGGTGGAGGAGTCCATGAATGCCACTTCCTTTCTGGGTGCAAAAATCAAGGGTAAGTATTTCCCATTGATTGATATTGGTATCGCTGCCGCACATATCACGTTGGCGGCAGAAAATGAAGGGCTGGGTTCCTGCATTTTGGGCTGGTTTGATGAGAAGGAGATAAAGAAACTTGTCGGTATCCCGGCCGGTAAACGCCTTTTGCTAGATATTACGATTGGCTATCCGGTGAAGGAAAAACGGAAGAAATCGCGGAAGCCAAAAGAGAAGACAGTATCTTATAATAAGTATTAGCATTAGCAGAAGAACACAGAGGTGCAGGGATTAAACCAATAGACGAGAAAAAATCTCTGTGCCTCCGTGTTTAAACCAAACTACAAATCCTTTAGCAGCACCTTGCTTGCATTCTTGTAGTATTCCTCCCGTGCCTTCAGCAATGCTCCCCATTGGCTGTTAAATTCATTTTCCTTATCAATTTTGAAGTCTTCTGAGCCGTGTGTGTCCAGCTTGTCCAGCAGGAGGGCCACATTCATCTTGTTGATGTCCATGGAAGGCTGGTAAGCGATGTCTTCACTTTTTTCATCGGTCACCACTTCATGCAGGAGGTTGATTTCTTGCAATTCATAAAGGGTTTCGTGTGTCAGCCGGATGGGAATCTGGCACTCTTCGGATATCTCCTCGGCTGTATAGGGTTGGGCGTCTTGTTCAAAACGCTTGGCTATGAGGGACATTATCAGGATGGAGATAAAGTCGCGGTAGCGACGGCTGATGTTGCGCGCATCCTTGTCGAAGCTGAAGTTCCGGATATTCTGTCCGGCGTAGGTCAATTCGGCACCGAACAGGCAGATAGTCCAAGATACCTGCAACCATAGCAGAAACATCGGGAGGGCGGCGAAACTACCATAGATGGCATTGTAACGGGAAACCCACAACTGGCTGCTGATGTAGAGGAACTGGAATGCCTGATGTGCCGTACCTGCCAGAATACCGGATATGAGTGCGTGTTTTAGTTTGACTTTTGTATTCGGCATAAAGACGTACAGTACTGTAAACATGAACCAGGTCAGTACGAAGGGGATGAGGCGTACCATAAACTTGCCGACGGGTGCCAGTAGGGTAAAGTCTTCGAGGTTCTTCACCATCGTACTCATGAAGATGGAAAGACCACCGGACACTACCAGCAGAATGGGCATCAACAGAAGCATGGAGAAGTAATCCGTTATTTTGCGGTACATGCTGCGCGCCTTTTTTACCTGCCAGATGCGGTTGAAGGTGACTTCCATATTATTGATTAGGTTCAGGACTGTCCACAGCAACATAATCAACCCGATGCCGATGAATATTCCACTTTTGGTTTGTGAGAGATATGAGTTTACGAACTGTAGAATAACCTCTGTGGTTTCTGTAGGACCTCCGAACCCGTTGATAACCTGACTTTCCATCAGATTGTCGAATCCGAAACCGCGTGCGATGGCAAACAATATAGCGAGAATCGGTACAATGGCAAGCAAGGTGCTGTAAGTCAGTGCCGAGGCTTTGTTTACTATCCGGTCTTTGGTGAAGCGGTTGACACAAAGGTAGATGGTCTTGATGATATTGTATACGGAAAAAGTGGTTCGCGTAACTTCATCTTCTGTAATACGCCAGATGTCGTAAGTAAGAAACTTCCAGAAGGCTGCAATACGTCTATTCATAAAATGTTAATTAGCGTAAGTTCAAAGAGTTATCTTTAACGGATTCTCAATGATCTCTGTTTATATGAAGTGCAAAATTATATAAAATTTCTGGAATAAACGAATAAAAAGGTAGAAATGGAGTGGAGGTTTTGTTTAAGAATATTCTTTTTATGTATTTTGCGGGAAAGAAAGTTTATTAGAGATAAAAAGACTGAAAATATGCGCAAAAAGAGAATTCTGGTAGTTTTGTTGGCTGTATTGTTAGCATGGGTGGGGAGTAATTTAGTTATAGGAGCCCTACTTATGAATGATTATCCCGAAAAGATATGGCTGCATCGATGTAATTCGATAGAAAAACTTTATGAGCAAGGTGACGAGTATCCTAACGTGGAAGTTGATGTCGTTTTTCGGAAAAACCGGAAGTTTGATGTGACGCATGATGTGGATACAAGTTTTAATCTGGTTCTGGAGCCTTATTTCTCTTATATGAATGAGACTGATGGTAAAATTTGGTTGGATATTAAGAACTTGAAGGCAGGCAACAAGACGGAAATACTCGCTGAATTGAATAAGTTGGTTGAAACTTATCGTATGGAGAAAGATGAGTTGATTATTGAAAGTTCCAATTGGGAAGCATTGAGGCTTTTTACAGAAAACGGATATTATACATCTTATTATGTAGCTTTTGATAAACCTAATGATTTGAGCGATAGGGAACTGGATGCTTGCATTGCTGAATTGCAGAAGATTGTTGATGGAGGTGCTGTTCGTGCATTGTCTTTTCCGGGCTGGTGGTATTCTGTCATAAAAGAGGAACTGAACCGTCCCATTGACTTGCTGACTTGGAGACACCGGACTACCCAACTTGCATTGTTGGCTTCACATAAGGGACGGCAGATGTTGAAAGACCCCCAACTGAAGGTCATACTGATTAAAGATAAAGGGGATTATCACAGATAGGAGAAAAGAAATAAAAAAGCAGTCGGTCTGTAAGCCGGGTTCTGTTCTTCTGTTCCTGAAAAAGTCTAATTAGGAATTATCCATTCTTCATTAAAAGAAGTGTCTGTCATTTATCTGAGCCGCATGTCACCATACAAGCTTTAGCGGTCTACCCTCCGACATGGAGCGAGCAACTCTCATAACGTCGGTTTACATGACCTTACAACTCCCAAGACGCACAGCCCTTGTGTCGCCACAAGACTGGTAGGCTCTTACCCCACCTTCTCACCCTTACCATAGCCCGAGGGCGACGGCGGTTATTTTCTTCTACGTTACTCTACCCTCACGGACAGCTTTCTGTTAGGAAGTGGGACGCTCTGTGTTGCCCGGACTTTCCTCATACGCACGAAGGCGCAAGCGACAGACCGACCAACTGCTTTTATAGGGGTACAAAGATACGGAATATTAATGAAGAATGAAGAATGAAGGATGAAGAATTTGTTGTGCAGTGTGCGGATGCAGTACGGATGAATCCTTCATTCTTCATTCTTTACCCTTAATTATCTTAAAAACATGTATCTATTTCGGAATAAATTCGTAGCTTTGCTATTAGTAATAACCCCCAAATCCTTTTGACCAATGAAAAAGTTATCCTCTCTTTTTCCTTTATTTCTGTTAATCCCGCTTTTTGCTGTCGCTTCGGAAGTGGGTGACCGTACCATCCCTGCAGAGGTGGCGCAACTCGCTGACAGTTTGAAACAAAAGTTTGCACCGGACAAGCGCGTAGCTTTGTTCGATGTAGATTACTCTTTCTCCGGAAAGAATGTGATGTTGCGTGGTGTCACCACTTCGGCAGAGGCAAAGACGGCTTTGCTGGATGGTTTGGCAAAGAAAGGATATGCGGTGATGGATTGTCTGCAAGTGCTTCCGGATGAGACCGGACTTGAAGGCAAGACGTATGGCATTGTCAATGTGTCTGTGTGCAATCTTCGGGTAGACCCGGATTTCTCTTCAGAAATGATGACGCAAGGCTTGATGGGGATGCCGGTGCGGGTGTTGCAGCGCGACGGCTGGTACCGTATCCAGACACCGGACAATTACATTGCATGGGTACACCGGGTAGGCATACATCCCGTCACGCGGGAAGAACTGGCCGCTTGGAACAATGCGGAGAAAATAGTGGTGACTTCGCATTACGGCTTTGTCTACTCACAGCCCAGCCAGGTATCGCAGACCGTCTCTGATGTTGCTGCCGGAAACCGCCTGAAGTGGGAGGGGACAAAAGGTGCCTTTTATAAGGTGGCTTATCCCGACGGCCGCCAGGGATATATCTCCAAATCCATCTCTATGCCTGAAAAAAAATGGCGGGCAGCCTTGAAGCAGGACGCAGCCAGCATTATAGCTACGGCGCATAGCATGATGGGCATCCCTTATCTTTGGGCTGGCACTTCCTCCAAAGGGGTGGATTGTAGCGGCTTCATGCGCACCGTTCTTTTCATGCACGACATCATCATTCCGCGGGATGCTTCCCAGCAGGCATACGTGGGCAAGCATATCGATATCGCTCCTGATTTCAGTAACCTCCAGCCGGGCGATTTGATTTTCTTCGGGCGTAAGGCGACGCCGGAACGCAAGGAACGTGTGGTACATGTCGGCATGTATATCGGCAACAAGCGTTTCATCCATTCGCAAGGCGATGTGCGCGTCAATAGCTTCAGCCCCGACGACGAGCTGTTCGATGAATACAATCTCGGTAGACTGTTGTTCGCTACGCGCGTGTTACCTTATATAAATAAGGAGGCGTCGCTCAATACAACGGAAACGAATCCATTTTATTCAATGTAATAATGTGCTAATGTGCCAATATGCCAATGACCTCGGCGTGACGGTGCAAACATGACGTAGTATATATAGTGCAGCCCATTGGCATATTAGTACATTAGCATATTGGCACATTTAATACACACACAATTATGTCAAACAGAAGAGATTTCCTGAAAACCGCCGCTTTTGCCGCACTCGGCTCAGGCATGGCAATCAATCATGTATTTGCCGGAGGAAATGACGCTCCTTCCTTGTTCAACGTGAACAGTAGGGCAGGTGTAACCCCAAAAATGAAACTGCGTTTCTTCCCCTATGAACTGAAATTGCGCCATGTCTTTACAGTGGCCACCTACTCGCGTACTACCACTCCCGACGTTCAGGTCGAGATAGAATATGATGGCATTATCGGTTATGGTGAAGCCTCCATGCCCCCGTACCTGCAACACGAACTAGGTACGATGGACAGTGTATTAGCTTTTTTGAAGAAGGTGCAGAATGTCATCGGCCAATTCTCAGACCCCTTTCAGCTGGAAGATATACTGGCTTATATAGACAGCCTCTCGGCAGGGGATTCCGCTGCTAAAACTGCTGTGGACATCGCCTTGCACGACCTTGTGGGCAAACTGTTGCAAGCCCCTTGGTATAAGATATGGGGGTTGGACAAGGAGAAGACTCCCTTTACAACTTTCACCATCGGTATTGATACGGCCGACGTGGTGCGTGAAAAGACGAAAGAGTGTGCCGACCGGTTCAATATCCTTAAAGTAAAGCTGGGGCGGGAGAACGACAAAGAAATGATAGAGACCATCCGTTCGGTGACGGACCTTCCGATTGCCATTGATGCCAACCAGGGCTGGAAAGACAAACATCATGCGCTCGATATGATACATTGGCTGCACGAAAAAGGAATTGTCATGATAGAGCAACCGATGCCCAAGGAACAATTGGACGATATCGCATGGGTCGCTCAGCAAAGCCCGTTACCCATATTTGCCGATGAGTCCATCCAGCGTCTGAAGGATGTGGCAGGCTTGAAGGGCGCCTTTACGGGCATCAACATCAAGCTGATGAAATGTACCGGCATGCGCGAAGCCTGGAAGATGGTGACTTTGGCACGTGCATTGGACATGAAAGTGATGGTAGGCTGTATGACCGAGACCTCTTGTGCCATTACCGCTGCCTCCCAATTCTCTCCGGCAGTGGACTTTGCTGACTTGGACGGTAGTCTGCTGATTGCGAACGACCGTTTCAAGGGTATGGAGGTTGTGAAAGGTAAGATAACGTTGCCCGAATTGCCGGGTATTGGAGTGGTGAAGTTATGAGAAAGCTATTGTATACCGTCGCTCTGTTTGTGATGGCTTCTGCATGCAGCACGAAGCCCGAGAGCAAGCCCTACAATTGGGAGGACGACCTGCACCAACGTCTGCTTACGGACTTCTGTATGACGGAATCCCAGGTGAAGGACTATATCCGCAAGTATATTCCCGACGTGACCGATGAGCAGATGCGCCAGTGGGAAGCCTCCAAAGCTTTGGAGTGCATGATGCTGGATGGAGAGAAACGCTATTTCCGTAATGCCGGACCTAATCTGTTTCGTGTGGACTCCACTTGCTATGACATCAAGATAGCCAAGGAAGGTACTTCGCCGAGTGGCAGCGAGAAAGTGAATATGGAGAACCTGCCCGAAATCATTTCTGCTGTGAAGAAGGAGGGCAAGGCCATTGTTGAGCCGAAGCGCATGCGCGTCACCTACACGTTGACCGTGGATACCAATGCCGTACCTGCCGGGAAAATCATCCGTTGCTGGTTGCCCTATCCCCGTCAGGACCAGGCCCGGCAGCAGGATGTCAAGTTCATTTCGGCCAGTGAACCGCAATACACCTTTTCGTCGCCCGAGTGCCGTCACAGTACATTGTACATGGAGAAACGTGCTGTCGAAGGCGAACCTACCGTATTCTCCGAAACCTTTGAGTTTACCGCCAACGGCGAATGGCATAATCTGAAGCCGGAAGACGTGCAGCCCTATGATACGACGACCGCTCTTTATAAGGAATATACTGCCGAGCGTGAGAAGCATATCGTCTTTTCCCCGCGCTTGCGCGAACTTGCTGCCAAATTGACAGCCGGTGAAACCAACCCCTACTTGAAAGCCAAACGTATCTTCCGTTGGGTGAATGACAACTTCCCGTGGGCTTCTGCACGCGAATATTCCACCATTGAGAATATCCCGGAATATGTGTTGGACAACCGTCACGGAGACTGTGGCCAAGTCAGCCTGCTGTTCATTACGCTTTGCCGCATCAGTGGAATTCCCGCACATTTCCAGAGCGGCTTCATGATGCATCCCCGTGCATGGAATCTGCACGATTGGGCAGAAGTCTATTTTGAGGGTGTGGGTTGGGTGCCTGTCGACCAGTCATTCGGCATTCCTGCCTTTGCCTGCAATGCCGACGAAGAATATTTCTTCCTGGGTGGTATCGACTCCTGGCGCATGATTGTGAACACTGATTACGGCATGCCGCTACAGCCCGAAAAGCAGTATCCCCGCAGCGAGACTGTCGACTTTCAGCGTGGCGAGGTGGAGTGGGAGGGAGGTAACCTCTACTTCCCACAGTGGGACTACCACATGGACATTGATTACTTGAATTATTAAGGTACTATCTGCCCTCTAAAAACAGATGCATCATCCGTTTCGGCCGCAACGGGTGATGCGTCTTTTTATGCTCTATCTGTCAGTTCTTTAACAGTCAGCAATCGTACATAAATGCTAATTTGTCAGTCTTTGCCGTTAACCGCTGTTAAGCCCTAAATATCCTCTGTTAAAAGAGAACAAAAAAGAGTGACAAGCGGAATAACTGAACGTTTTTTGTCGTTATTTTAACGTCGTAATGTTAAACGAAACTTGAATATTAACAATTTAAAGAATAGGAAGAATAGTATGAAACAGACAACAAAAAACATCCTTGGAGTTGCGGCTATCGTGCTCTTGAGCTCTGGAGTGGCTGGATTGACCACTTATAAGATGCTGAATAAGGAAAAGCCTGCCGCATTCAGCGAGTTGTTCCAACAGAACCCGAATAATCTGCTGCCGGCAGCTTTCCATGCAACGGATGCCCAGCCTGTGGATTTGACACAAGCAGCGGAGAGTTCGCTCCATGCTGTAGTGCATATACGTGCCACTCAGTTGAGTAAGACTCAGACGGTGCAAGAACAACCGGATATTTTTGACTTCTTCTTTGGAGACGGTCGTGGACGCCAGCGCCAGATACAGACCCAGCCGCGTGTAGGTTTCGGTTCGGGTGTCATCATCTCCAAAGACGGATATATTGTGACGAACAATCACGTGGTGGAAGGTGCTGATGAAATCACCGTGAAACTGAATGACGACCGTGAGCTGAAAGGACGCATCATCGGTACTGACCCTAGCACGGACTTGGCGCTGATTAAGATTGAAGGGGATGACTTCCCGACAATTCCGGTTGGTGACTCCGATCAGTTGAAGGTGGGGGAATGGGTGTTGGCAGTAGGTAATCCGTTCAACCTGAACTCTACCGTAACAGCCGGTATCGTCAGTGCAAAAGCCCGTTCCATTGGTTCTTCTGCCTCCAACGGACAAGCTGCAAACATCCAGTCTTTCATTCAGACGGATGCTGCCATCAACCAAGGTAACAGTGGCGGTGCATTGGTGAATGCCAAAGGCGAGTTGGTTGGTATCAATGCCATGCTTTACTCACCCACGGGTGCTTATTCCGGTTATGGTTTTGCCATCCCTACCAGCATTATGACAAAGGTGGTAGCCGACTTGAAACAGTTTGGTACCGTGCAGCGCGCGCTCCTTGGCATCAAGGGTAGTGATTTGAGCACAGACCTGCAGATGGACGAACGCTGGACTGAAGAGCTGAAGAAGAAGGCCGACGAACTTGGTGTGAAAGAGGGTATCTATGTGGCCGAAGTTGTTGAAGGTGGTTCCGCTGCCGGCGTCTTGAAGGAAAACGATGTAATCATAGCATTGAACGGCAAGAAGATTCACAAGTTCTCGGATTTGCAGGAAATGCTGGCAAAACACCGTCCGGGCGACAAAGTGAAGGTAACGGTGGTTCGTGACAAGAAGGAAAAGGAATTCGAAATCACGCTGAAGAATGAGCAAGGCACTACGAAGGTAGTGAAGGATGCCGGAATGGAAATCTTGGGTGCAGCCTTCAAGCCCGTATCTTCCGAGCTGAAGAAGCAGTTGAACCTGGGGTACGGTCTGGAAGTTACCGGGGTTACCAATGGTAAGATGGCCGATGCAGGTATTCGCAAGGGCTTCATCATTCTGAAAGCCAATGGAGTGCCGATGAAGACGGTAGACGATTTGGAAAAGGCGATGAAAGAGGCAAGAAAGTCTCCTGAGCAAGGTTTGTTCATCACCGGTATGTTCCCGTCAGGAAAACGTGCAATGTATGCCGTTGATTTGACTCAAGAATAAAAAATAAGGATAGTTAGGTAAGAAGATTGTAATATTAGCTAACAATAGCGAAAAGGGGGTGTCGGTACAATACATACCGGCATCCTTTTTGTTATATAGGATAAGATATAAATAAGGTGAAAAAGTTAGGATGAGATTATTGTAACAAAATAATTTGTCGTACCTTTGCAACCCAAATCTGTATTAGTAAGAATGAGACAACTTAAAATTACAAAAAGTATCACTAACAGAGAGAGCGCTTCTCTTGACAAGTATTTGCAGGAAATCGGTCGCGAAGACCTCATTACTGTTGAAGAGGAAGTGGAGCTCGCTCAGCGCATCCGCAAGGGTGACCGTGTTGCACTGGAGAAATTGACACGTGCCAATCTGCGTTTCGTTGTATCTGTGGCCAAGCAGTACCAAAACCAAGGTTTGAGTTTGCCCGACTTGATTAACGAGGGTAATTTAGGACTGATCAAGGCTGCCGAAAAGTTCGATGAAACACGTGGTTTCAAGTTCATCAGTTATGCAGTATGGTGGATACGTCAGTCCATTCTGCAGGCTTTGGCAGAGCAGTCGCGTATTGTACGTCTTCCGTTGAACCAGGTGGGTTCGCTGAATAAAATCAGCAAGGCCTTTTCCAAGTTCGAGCAGGAAAACGAACGTCGTCCGTCTCCCGAAGAGCTTGCCGATGAATTGGAAATCCCTGTTGACAAAATCTCTGATACGCTGAAGGTGTCAGGCCGTCATATCTCGGTAGACGCACCTTTCGTAGAGGGAGAGGACAACAGCTTGCTCGATGTGTTGGTCAACGATGACTCCCCTATGGCTGACCGCTCTTTGGTGAACGAGTCTCTTGCGAGGGAAATTGATAGAGCTCTTTCTACGTTAACCGATAGGGAAAAAGAAATCATACAGATGTTTTTCGGTATCGGACAGCAGGAAATGACATTAGAGGAAATCGGCGACAAATTCGGCTTGACCCGTGAGCGTGTGCGTCAGATTAAGGAAAAAGCAATCAGAAGATTAAGACAAAGTAATCGTAGTAAATTGCTCAAATCTTATTTGGGATAAATAAGAAATATCAGTTTCCGACAAATAGAAGGAATTAAAAACCGTACGTCTTTAGTAGGCGTGCGGTTTTTTTTATATCTTTGCCCCATTGATAATTCATAACTTATAACTCATAACTCAATGAAATACGTTCGTATACTTTGTGCCGTAGCTTTGGTTTTTGCGTTGTGTTCGGCTTTTACAATGAAAGATAAGGAAAAGGCTGTATATGCTTTTGGGGTGGCGGCTTCTTTCAATGACTCCATCGTATATTATACAGACATCCAGGTATTGGACAGCGTAGAGCTGGATAAGAATGGATTCTTGCCCAAGCGTGATTTATACACTTACCAGCTTAAGAACTATCTGGAGTACAACCTGAAGAAACCTGATTATACTTGCATGATTTATTTCGCTGAAAACAAGAAAAAGTTGGAAAAAGAGGCTGTAAAGGTAAAAGGCAAGTATAAAAAGAGTAAGAATATGGTTTTGCAGGTGGTGAAGCCTGAGGCTTTCACGTTTACAAAACCGCAGGAATAAGATTTCAAGTATGAAAACACAACTATATCTTCTTTTTTTCTTTGTTTTCCCCTTGTTCATGTCGGCGTGCCGTGGTGACGACCCGATACCTGATCCTCCGGTTGATGGGAAACGTACTGTGCTGGTATATATGGCAGCGGATAATAGTATAAATCCATTGGCTAGCTTTACGGATGGGGATTTGGAGGAATTGAAAGCTGGGATGGCTTCAATTGATAATACATCTGATATGCATTTATTGGTGTATATAGATACGGGATCTCCTCGTTTGATTGAAATTGAAAATAAAGGTGGTACTGTTGTTGAAACAATAGTCAAAGAATATGAAGATAGAAATTCGTGTGGAGTCGCTGAGACGCAGGAGGTATTCAATGATGTGTTTGGGAATTCTTTATATAAAGCGGAAAGTTATGGTTTGATTTATTGGTCGCATGGGGAAGGATGGATACCTACTCCATTGCCTTCTACTCGCTGGATAGGAAATGATAAGACTGGAGGAGGACATTATATGAATATTGAGGACTTGAAGTCAGTATTACAGAAGGCTCCTCATTTTGATTTTATTATGTTTGATGCTTGCTTTATGCAGTCGGTGGAAGTCGCGTATGAGTTGCGTGATTATTGCGATTACTATATTGGTTTCCCTGCTGAGAATCCAGGTCCTGGTGCTGCCTATGATAGAATGTTTCCATTTATATTTCAGAAAGGTGCAGCGGTAGAAATGGCTATTGGGACTTTTGCTGCTTATGATGAAATTTATACTGGAAAAATAGGGAGTAATAGCAATTGGACGATGGGCACTGCTATAGATGTGCTGAAATCTTCTGAGCTTGAGAACTTAGCTGCTGCTACAGCAAATGTTTTGTCGGGAGTGACAGCAGATAGAGAAGTTCTTCGGTCATCGGTCTTTAATTATGATCAGCGTAAAGTAGGATCGTCTTATTATGTAGGCTATTATGATTTCGTAGAAATGATGGAAAAACTCGTTGTGGATGAAGTTGCCTTGGATGAATGGAAGCAAGCATATGATGCAGCTTCTGTCTGTTGGAAAAAAACGCCAATGATTTATTCGATGTCTGTTGGTATGTTCTCCATAAAACGGGCAAATGGGGTTAGCCATTATATACCTTCCACTGCCACTTCTTCTGCTGCCCAAGCTGCTAATGCTGCTTATCGTTCTACTTCATGGTATAGTGCTGCCGGTCTTGCCCGACTTGGTTGGTAGCTTATAGAAAATTTGTATACAGAACGGATTATTATAGGTGTAACAACTTGTAATAATCCGTTTTTTTATGTCCGTTCTCATTAAAAATAAGTCTCTTAATGATATTTTCCTCTGGAAATTATGTTTTATCGAAAATAACTCTTTTCTTTGCATCGTCAAACTTAAAAAAACAAAGAATTATGAAATATGTAATCATTGGCGGTGTAGCGGGTGGAGCCACAGCAGCCGCCCGACTGAGAAGAGTGGACGAAATGGCTGAAATCCTCTTATTGGAGAAAGGCCCTTACATCTCGTATGCTAATTGTGGCTTACCTTATTATATAGGCGGAGTGATAGCAGAGCGTGAGAAGCTGCTGGTACAGACACCCGAATCTTTCGGCAAGCGCTTCCGCATTGATGTGCGTGTGCAGAATGAAGTAATCGCCATCCATCCCAAAAACAAGACTGTTACCATACGCAACGCGGAAGGCAAGGAGTACGACGAAAGCTATGACAAACTTTTGCTTTCTCCCGGTGCCAACCCTGTGAAGCCCCCCTTGGAAGGCATCAATTCCGAAGGCATCTTCACGTTGCGCAATGTAGAAGATACCGACCATATCAAGGCTTATATCTCAGACAAGCAGGTGAAGCGCGCCGTGGTGGTAGGTGCCGGTTTCATCGGATTGGAGATGGCAGAGAACCTGCATCATGCAGGTGTCCATGTGTTCGTAGTCGAAATGGGTAATCAGGTAATGGCGCCTATCGATTTCTCCATGGCGGCACCCATCCATCAGCATTTGTTACAGAAAGGCGTCTCCCTCTATCTGGAAGAAGGCGTGACCCATTTCAAGCGTACGGACAACGGAATCACTGTATTCCTGAAAAGCGGAAAGACCATTCCTGCCGATATGGTGTTGCTCTCCATCGGTGTGCGTCCTGCCACTGCATTGGCACAACAAGCTGGTTTGAAGTTGGGCGAGATGGGCGGTATCTGGGTAGACGAACACTTGGAGACTTCCGAAAAAGACATCTATGCCGTGGGCGATGCCATCGAATATCCTCATCCGCTGACCGGAAAGCCGTGGCTCAATTACCTGGCAAACCCTGCCAACCGCCAGGGACGTATCGTTGCCGATAATATGGTGTTTGGCAATACCGTCTCCTACGAAGGAGCTATCGGCACCTCCATTGCCAAAGTATTCGACATGACGGTAGCTTCTACGGGTCTTGCAGCCAAACGCTTGAAGCAGTGGGGCATGGAATACCAAAGCTCGGTGACGCACTCGGCATCTCACGCCGGTTACTATCCGGATGCCCTGCCTTTGACTTTGAAACTGACTTTCCATCCTAAAACCGGTAAACTCTATGGCGCGCAATGTATCGGTTACGAGGGGGTGGACAAGCGAATCGACCAGATTGCCGGACTCATCAAGCGGGGTGGCACAGTCTACGATTTGATGGAGACGGAGCATACGTATGCACCTCCTTTCTCCTCAGCCAAAGACCCCATCGCCATTGGCGGATATGTGGCATCGAATATTATTAGCGGTGCTATGCCCGTCATCTCTTGGCACGAGTTGGTGGAAGAGAAGGATAAAGTGATGCTGATAGATACCCGTACGCCCGAGGAGTTCTCTTTCGGCACCATTCCGGGAGCTGTCAATATTCCGTTGGATGAAATGCGTGAGCATTTGGCAGAGATACCTACGGACAAGCCGGTAGTGCTTTTCTGTGCTGTGGGTTTGCGTGGTTATCTGTCCCTGCGCATCCTGATGGGACGCGGTTATCGCAATGTGCGCAATCTGATAGGTGGTTATAAGACCTATTCCATGGCAACAGCGCCTCTGCCGTCTCCATCTGCTCCGGCAGGAGGTGACTCTTCTTCTGCTTCTTCGGCTGCCTCTGCTGACAACGACGATGTTCCTGCGGCGGCATCTGTCTCCAAAAAGGAACCGTTGAAGATAAACGCTTGCGGCTTGCAATGTCCGGGACCTATCATGCAGGTGAAGAAGGCGATGGATAGCATTGCTGTGGGCGAGCGTGTGGAGATTGTGGCTACCGATGCCGGTTTTGCCCGCGACGCCTCTGCCTGGTGCGATACAACGGGAAATAAATTGATAGAGAAGCATGACGAGAAAGGACGCTATACGGTAGTCATCGAAAAAGGCGCTCCGGCTTGTACATCCGCTTCCAACACTCCCGTAGCCGGGGGGAGGGGAAAGACGCTGATTCTGTTCAGTGACGACCTGGACAAAGCGCTGGCAACCTTCGTTTTGGCAAACGGAGCAGCGGCAACGGGACAGAAAGTAACCATTTTCTTCACCTTCTGGGGACTGAACGTCTTGAAGAAAGTGCAGAAACCCAGCGTGCAGAAAGATTTCTTCGGCAAGATGTTCGGCATGATGCTGCCGGCCAGTTCTTTGAAACTGAAGTTGTCGCAGATGAATATGTTTGGCATGGGCAGTCGCATGATGCGCTTCCTGATGAAGCGCAAGGGTGTGGATTCTCTGGAGTCGTTGCGCTCGCAAGCATTGGCGCAAGGAGTGGAATTCATCGCTTGCCAGATGTCTATGGATATGATGGGCATCCGGCACGAAGAACTTCTGGATGAAGTAACCATCGGTGGCGTGGCTACCTATATGGAACGTGCGGACAAAGCAAATGTGAACTTATTTATATAGGAGAAAAAGATATGGAGACTTTATGTAAAATTCGTGATATTTATCGGGCTATTGCCGAATTCGAGGTGCAGTTTACGCAGATGTACGATTTGTCACTGAATGAAGGAATGCTGTTGTGCACGCTGCTCAATACTCCTAAGCTTACCTCCAGTAAGATAGCTGAGGCACTGGGTTTGTCTGCCTCCAACACTTCAAAGGTCATTCGTTCCGTAGAGGAAAAGAAACTCATTACCCGTCTGATAGGTAAGGAAGATAAGCGTCAGATGCGTTTTTTTCTTACGACAGAAGGCAAGAACCGGATTTCGGATATCAAGAATGCTACTTTTGAATTGCCGGGGCTGTTGCAGCAGGTGGTCAGCCTCGTATAGCTTTGTATAAAAGCAAATAAATATCGTGTTTGCAGGAGGTTAATATCCTGCAAACACGATATTTATTTTTTGTATGACACGTTGTTAACTTCTTGCACGACATGTTGTTAGTATCGTGTATTGCACGCTATTAATTGTTTGTATCTGTTCATGTGTATTTCCATCTTTTATTACTGAGAAATTTACTAAGAATCCTTAATAATATTTTTTCGACAATTCTTAACTCTTAATCAATTCTTTTCTCTGTTTTAAATAACGAACTTGATTGGAAAAGCCATTCCAGATAGTATGGGGGGCATAGCTCCGTACGTATGGATATGGTGGGAGGATGGACGAACACTCTGCCTTACTCCTTGTTTACCTGTGAGAATGTGGTGAGTATTGCTATTGAGCTGAACGGGCAGCACCTTTACAAGTGTACATCAAACCTTGCGTAGAACACCGCATAGTGTTGCGCTCTATTGTACGCTGGCTGCCCGAGCATTTTAATTATTCATGATGATACGGCCCCCCATTTAGTATGTTCATTGCCCTGTAGAGTTGTTCCACAAAAATGAGGCGTACCATCTGATGGGAAAAGGTCATGCGTGAGAGGGACATCTTCTCGTGTGCCGCTTCGTATACTTTTTGAGAGAATCCGTAAGGGCCTCCGATAATAAATACCAGCCGTTTGTTTACGGTATTCATCTTGCGCTTCATATAGTCTGCAAACTCTATGGAGCGCATCTCTTTTCCACCTTCGTCCAGCAGTACGACCACATCTCCCGGCTGGAGAGCTTTCAGTATCAGTTCCCCTTCTTTTTCCTTCTGAACTTCCATAGAGAGGCTTTTGGTGTTTTTCAGTTCGGGGATGACTTCCATCTCGAATGAGAGATAGCGCTTGGTGCGTTGCACATAGTCGTTGATGGCTGTTATAAAGTGTTGTTCTACAGTCCGTCCTACGACGAGCAGAGTAGTTTTCATACTGGTTCTGTTTTGATTAGCGCACAAATTTAGCATTTTTTTATTGTATTTTGAGACAAATGCTTACCTTTGCCTATCATAAATACTTGTGAAAATGAAAAAACGGGTAGTCTTTTTGTTGACCGGTCTCTTCATTTGGACGTCTGTGCTGCTGGCCCAGAACGTTCCCGAGGGAGTGATTGGGGCCTTCAAGGAAGGAAGCTCTCAGGAACTCAACAAGTATCTGGGTGACAAGGTCGATTTAATCATTCAGAATAAGTCGACCCACGCCGACAAGCGGACGGCAGAGGGCACAATGGCTGCTTTCTTCTCCAACCACAAGGTTGGCAGTTTTAATGTGAACCATCAGGGGAAACGTGATGAGTCTGGTTTCGTCATTGGTACCTTGACGACCGCAAATGGAAACTTTCGGGTGAATTGTTTCTTCAGAAAAGTACAGAACAAATATGTTATACATCAAATAAGGATAGATAAAACAGATGAATAAGGAAGAAGAATTGATTGACAGGCTGATAGACCTGGCTTTCGCCGAAGATATAGGCGATGGAGACCATACAACCCTTTCATGCATTCCTGCTACGGCAATGGGCAAGTCCAAACTGCTGATAAAAGAACCGGGCATACTGGCCGGTATCGAGATAGCCAAGGAGGTGTTCCGTCGTTTCGACCCTACCATGAAGGTGGAAGTGTTTATTAATGACGGTACAGCCGTAAAGCCGGGTGATGTGGCCATGATTGTGGAAGGCAAGATACAGTCTTTGTTGCAAACGGAGCGTCTGATGCTGAACATCATGCAGCGCATGAGTGGCATTGCCACCATGACACATAAGTATGCCGAGCAATTGAAAGGTACGAATACCCGTGTACTCGATACCCGCAAGACTACTCCGGGCATGCGTATCCTCGAGAAAATGGCGGTGAAAATCGGTGGCGGTGTAAACCACCGTATCGGCTTGTTCGACATGATTTTGCTGAAAGACAACCATGTGGACTTTGCGGGAGGCATTGACAAGGCCATCAACCGTGCGAAGGAATATTGCAAGGAAAAAGGTAAGGACCTCAAGATAGAAATAGAAGTGCGCAACTTCGACGAATTGCAGCAAGTACTCGACCTGGGTGGCGTAGACCGTATCATGTTTGACAACTTCACCCCGGCAATGACAAAGAAAGCTGTGGAGATGGTAGGTGGCCGCTATGAAACGGAATCTTCCGGTGGCATCACGTTTGATACGCTCCGCGACTATGCCGAATGCGGTGTAGACTTTATTTCCGTAGGAGCTTTGACTCACTCTGTGAAAGGATTGGACATGAGCTTTAAAGCATGTTGATAAAGGCGGAAAGCATTATTGCAGAATAATAAGGAAAGCCTCTCATAAAGAATGCTGCATTACGGCAGATTTATGAGAGGCTTTCTATTGGTAACTAGCAAAGTAGTGGCTCTTGGAAAAACAGAAGGTGTATTGGGGTGAAACAGATGGTCTGTTTGGGACGGATAGATGATGCGTTTGGCTATAACGGATGATGTGTTTCATAGTAATGGATAATAGTGTAGGAAGATATGAAAAACATAACATGGAATAAAGTAAAAACAACTGTCAAAGATTGGCAAGTGGGAGACTACATCCGGCAGACTTCCATTGTGGTGATTGGCGTACTGATTACTTTTGTCGGTAGTGAGTTGGTTACTCAAAACTCCGAGAAAAAGGATATTCAAGCCACCATGTCGCTGATTAGGGATGAACTGAAAAGTAACCGGGAAAATTATAAGAGTATCGTTTCAGAGTTTAGAGAGGATGAACGTCTTTCCAGCTTATTGGTGGAGCATGACTTAAAGCATCGGACGATACCGGAAGATTCATTGATACAGTTCCGCTTTCTTATGGGGCATATCCGCAGTTTTTATTATAGTCAGAATGCATTGGATATACTTAAAAACTCCATGTTGATGCAGAAGATTTCAGATAAAGAGCTACTGTTGCAGTTGACCGGAATCTATGAGGTATTGGATGGATTTAAGGCAACTATGAATGGCTATTACGATATGAAGGACGAAATTATGGTTCCTTTCCATTTGGCATTGACTGACGAACAGACGGACCAGATAAATCGTGGAGGATATGAGGCGTGGGATATTTACTTGTCGGACAGGTCGGTACGGAACTTTGTCAGGGTAGCGCAGAACTATTTCACGCCGGACTATGTAGAACGTGTGGGAAAACGTATAGACGAGGCAATACAAGCGCTTGAAAAGAAGTATCATTTAGAATAAAAAGATATGGGAAAGATAAACTTTAATAGGCTGAACCATACGGTAAAAAGTTGGCACATAGGTGATTATTTCCGTCAGTTCAGTATTGTGGCTGCGGGTATCATTGTCACTTTCTGGGGAAGTGACCGGATTACCGAGAATGCCCGTCAAAAGGAAGTGCGTGCTACGATGCAGTTGGTAACGGAAGAGTTGGAATATAATAGGCAGGAGCTCCGTAATATAAAGCACTTGTTGGATATTGACATACACATGAGTCTGTTGTTGAGGGAACATGATATGGATGTATCCAAGATACCGACAGATACTCTGTGGAAGTATGGCAAGCTTTTCAATAATATGGATGAATTCTCTTATAGGACAGATGCGCTGGACGTGCTGAAAGGTTCTTCATTGATGCAGTATATACCGGACAAACGTATGTTGCAGGATGTATTGCAGACTTATTTTGAGTTGGGCAGGAAACAAAAGGATGTCAGTGATTACTATGCAACGAAAACAGATGCTCTTATGAGTGCTGCCATGTCCAGGGAGTTGGCGAATGTTTTTGACGGTGGCGACAGTCTTCGGGACCAGGCCTTGTTTCTTGTGCAGTATAAGAAATTTATCAATTACGTCAACATGGTTCCCGGTTTTCTGTATTGGCATGAATTTGATGAATTGGATGAGATGCTGGACAAGCAAATACAGGCTTTGAGAGCCAAATATAAATAATCTCCGTTCTTTAACTTCTTTTTAGAATTAATTCAGCAGCATTTTCCGCAATGCTGCGTCTAACTAACAAACGACGCGAAGAGGCGTCCGTAAAACGAGCACTGACATTGGAAAATGAGATAGAACTGATTGAGGGCTGCCGGGCAGGAAAGGATTCCGCCCGAAAGGAATTATACACCCTCTACTCCAAGCAGATGCTGGCGGTATGTTACCGCTATACGGGCGATGTCGATGCGGCCCATGACGTATTGCACGATGGCTTCATCAAAATTTTCACCCACTTCACCTTCCGTGGCGAATGTGCATTGGGTACCTGGGTGACAAGGGTAATGGTGACGCAGGCGATAGACTACCTGCGGAAACAGCAACGTTTCAGCCAACTGGTGGTGAATGAGGAACAATTGCCCGACATTCCGGATGAAGCGGGCATTGCCGAAACCGGAGGCCGTATTTCCGAAGAAATGCTGATGGCGTTCGTGGCGGAACTTCCCGATGGATGCCGTACTGTATTCAACTTATACGTCTTTGAGGAGAAATCGCACAAGGAAATAGCCGAAATCCTCCACATCAAAGAGCATTCGTCTACCTCGCAGTTGCATCGTGCCAAGTGTTTGTTAATAAAAAGAATTAAAGAATATACTGAATATGAGAGAAAATGATGAAATAACCGGTTTATTCCGCAGTCGTCTTGCCGGCGCAGAGATGACAGTGCGGGAGGACTTCTGGGAAGGGTTGCAACGTGACTTGCCGTCACCGGTTGCCGCAAAAGGCAGGAGGCAGCTTTTTCTTTCTCCGAGGTTTCACCGCGTAGCCGCAGCCGCCTCTGTTGTATTTGTACTGGGAGCTGCTTCTGCCGCTTTCTGGTATTTCTCTCCGAAAGAGGAAATCAAGGAGGCCTTTACACAAGTGGCGGCCATGACGCCGGAAGGTAACTTGAACGGGGATGTGGTGCAGGAAAGTTTTCCCTCTATCCATCAGGCCAACCCCATGGCACAAAAGCCCGGTACACAGCATCCCGCCAACGGCATTCCGGCAGGATTGACGGCGCAGGCCGATGAGGATGAATCCGTGTCTGTCCATGTTTCCATCCGGATTACCCAACGGGTGTACGGAAACCGGCAGCAGCCGGGAAACGGTTATTACAGTAACGGAACTCCGGCCGGAAACGGAAACTACCATTCAAATCCTGGCCATAAGGATGCTGATATAGATAGAATGCTGCCATCTTCTGAGGAAGAACCGGCAAAGTCTGTGGCTGTATCGCCATCCAAGCCCCGTAATTGGGCATTGAAAGCAGGCATCGGCATTTCCCTGCCGAAAGGGAATTTTCATATGCCGTTCACGGCCGGGGTAAGCGTGGAACGTCGTTTGAACAAGCATTTCTCCTTGGAAGCCGGTCTTCAGTATAATTGCTTGGATGGTGACCATACGTTGCATACGCTGGAAGTTCCGGTAAGGCTGAACATGATGCTGGCCAGTACGCCGAAAGTGGATTTCTATGCTATGGTAGGCGGAGCAGCCGAGAAATGCATTGCAGGTGCTCCGGACAATGATTTCGGCGCAGAGCCGGTACAGTTGTCGGTTGCTGCCGGAGTAGGGGTACGCTATAAAATGAACGACCGTTTTGCCTTGTTTGCAGAGCCGTCTGTATCCCATCATTTCGATACGGACTCGCAGACAAGAACCTTGCGTACGGAACGGCCCACCAATCTGAATCTGTTGTGCGGCGTGCGCATGACTTATTAATCTTAAATACCATACAAATATGAAGACTCTATACAATAAATTACATATATTCGGGCAGACTATGCTGCTCATATTCTTTACTCTTTCTGTTCTCTCTTTGGGCTCTTGCAGCAAAGAAACGTTGGACTACAACCATCCGGATGTAGACTTGTTTGTCAAGCAGTTGAAGGCTGGTAAATATTCTACCCAAAGTCCGGATGGATTGAGTAATATGCCCAAGTTCACTTCCGAAGATATAGAGGAATTGCTGAAGTATGCCGAGGACTTGACGGTTATTCCCTCTTTCCCCTTGGCTCCGGTATCCTATTCGGCAGGTGGTAAGTTGCGTTTGGGCGAATGCATCTTGTGGACGGTAGAGACTATCCGTCTCGGGAACAACGCTTCAATGGGATGCAAGATGGTGCATACGGATGCGGAGAATTATGAAGGTATTTACTTCCTTTCGGACGAAGAGGTGCTGGATGCCGCCTCGCGCTACCGCCGTTGGTGGGAAACCCGTAAGTATCCACGGACTATGTGGACGATTGATCCCTGCTATGACGAACCACTTTGTGGCAGTGGATATATGTGGTGGTGAAATGTTTTTAGGGATTAGGGATTAAGGATTAGGTATTAAGTAATCAAACTGTCAAGTGAAGAGATTTATACTTGTAATGGGGTTGCTCTGTGCAGTAGCCTTCCCTTTTTATGCCCAAAATTGGACTTCTCAAGACTCGTTGAGGCTGAACCGGTTGCTGAAGGGAGAAGGGGAGGTGAAGCTGAATCCGGAGGTATTGAAGGAACTTGAAATGAACAGTTCCTTAGGTACTCCGAAAGCGGTGACGGACAAGTCATGGATGGATTTTGATAATTCGCTGCCCGTCATACTGAAAGTGCCCGAGAAAAAGGTTGTGCTTACCCTACGCCCTTATACGGCCAATACTAAATATAATTGGGACCCCATTTACCAGAAAAAGATTAAGGTGGACAAAGATACTTGGCGGGGAGACGAATTTTATGCACTTAAGATTCTGATGATTCCTACGAACTGGGCTAAACATCCGTTTGATGCTGGTCCGCGTGAGACGGTGGAGCAGATTGAAGCAACCGGTTTGCGTTACCGGGTGACGGAGCGGGCCAATAATATGGCTGTGGGCGGTTGGCAGGGTACCAGTGGCGGTGGAATTTCCGGTTTAGACCTGATGGCGCCTTTTACCCGTGAGTTTTGGAATTTCAAAGGTCGCAAGCGCCGTGCCCGTACGCTGGAAGTATTGAAGGCGTATGGAGATTCGATAACTGTTTTGGAACAACAGTAATTTATCACTTTTTGTCAAATTTTGAACTTTCTTTCTCCCCTTCTTGTTTTCATTAGTAAACCTTTAAAAAAAGTAATAATGAACAGAGTGACTTCTCTATTCGGAATAAGATATCCGATAATTCAAGGTGGTATGGTGTGGTGTAGCGGCTGGAGACTTGCTGCTGCTGTAAGCAATGCGGGAGGGCTGGGCTTGCTCGGCGCAGGTTCGATGCATCCCGAAACGTTGCGGGAGCATATCAGGAAATGCCGTGAGGCTACGCATCATGCTTTTGGTGTGAACATTCCCTTGATGTATCCCCAGATAGAAGAGATAATGCAGATTGTGGCCGACGAGGGAGTGAAGATTGTATTTACATCTGCCGGCAGCCCGAAGAAATGGACCGGTTGGTTGCACGAGCGTGGCATCACGGTGGTGCATGTTGTTTCGTCCTCGCGTTTTGCCGTGAAGGCTGAAGAGGCGGGTGTTGATGCAATAGTTGCCGAAGGCTTCGAAGCCGGTGGGCATAATGGGAGGGAGGAGACTACCACTCTGTGCCTGATACCTGCTGTACGTGCAGTTACTACACTTCCGCTGATTGCCGCCGGTGGCATTGCAACGGGTGAGGCCATGTTGGCTGCCCGGGTGCTGGGTGCGGAAGGTGTGCAGATTGGTACACGCTTTGCCTTGACGGCAGAGAGTTCTGCAAGCGAGGTGTTCAAGGATTACTGCTTGCATTTGGAAGAAGGGGATACCCGTCTGCTTTTGAAGAAGTTGGCTCCGGTGCGTCTGGTGCGCAATAACTTTCGCAGCGCCGTAGAGGCTGCTGAGGCTGTGGGAGCTTCAGAGGAAGAACTTCGTATCCTTTTAGGGCGCGGCCGTGCCAAACGTGGTATTTTTGAGGGTGACTTGGAAGAAGGGGAACTGGAAATAGGGCAGGTATCTGCCTTGCTGCATGGAAAGGGAGTGCAGTCTGTGGCGTCGGTCATGCAAGAGTTGGTGGAGGAGAGCAGAAGGGCGTGGGAGAGAATGCAGGAATTGGATCTCTGACTATTCCCGTCTTCTGGTATCATATAACACTAAAAAAGGAATATCCCCGAAATCACCGGGAATATTCCTTTTTTAGTTTCAACTTATAACCTTTTATCCTTTGGGGATATTGGTTGTGTCTTTTGCCATATTTCCACTTGTGGTAGAATTACTTGTGCCATTGTTGCTGGTAGTGGCGCTACCGGTAGCCATATTTGTAACACTTTTACCGGTTGTCTGTACAGCGGGTTGTTCTTCCCAATGGAACGGTTCGAAGCTACTGTTCGGGTCAACCCAGGACGGTTTCTTGGAAGCATAAATAATGAATGGGGCAATGACTACAATCAGCGCACCGATGATGAGTACGGAGAACCATACTGTGTTGCTGCCTGTTGAAATCTGGCTGGGCGGGATAAAGCTCAGTACGAATGCCAGCAATGATCCGCAGAAACCAAGACCACCGATGAGCCACATCAATCCGTTGCCATTCTTGCCGATACGGAACGGACGGTTCAGCTTCTTCATCTTATAACGCAGCACGATGGCTCCGGAGAACATCAGCATATACATGATAAGATAGAGGACTACGGTCAACTGTGACAGAATCTGGTAGAAACTCTGTACGGAAGGCATGACTACGAACAGAAGGCTCAACACGGTTACTGCACCACCTTGTACATAAAGGATATTCTTCTGTACGCCCAGCTTGTTTGTCTTTTGGAAGAACGGAGGCATGTAGCCTGCTTTTCCTACGGCAAAGATACCTTTGGACGGACCGGCAACCCATGTCAATACACCTGCCAGTACGCCAAATGCCAAAGCGATGGCAATAATCGGTGACAGCCAGGAAGCACGGATGTAATGGAAGTAGTTGTCGAAGCCTACAAGCAGACTCTGTGTCAGACTGATGTCTTTGGCCGGGATGATGATACCCAGTGAGAAAGTACCGAGTACGAAGATGATAACCGTAATGGCCGCACCGATGAACACTGCCTTCGGATAATTCTTGGAGGGATTGTTCACGTCTTTTACGTGAATACCGCCCATTTCCATACCGGCATAGAAGAGGAAGATACTGGCAGCAAGCACCACGTTGTCGAAGTTCGTCAAGTCGGGGAAGAAGCTGCTGTGGAAATCCAGGTTGGAGTGTCCGCCGGTGGCAAGGTAGATGATACCTAGGATAATCAGCAGTGCGGCAGGAATAATGGTCCCGACCAGGCCGCCGACTTTTGCCACTTTACCTACCCAGCTCATACCCTTCATGGAGATGAATGTGGCTAGCCAGTAGATGATGAGGACAACGACGAGCGAGTAATATTTGTTGTTGGCCAGTGACATGTCGTGTACGTCGTTCATGCCGATGAAAGCAATGGATACGGCACCGAATGTCAATACGGTAGGATACCAGATTGTACTTTCAATCCATTGTACCCAGATGGCAAGGAAGCCCAGCTTTTTTCCGTAGGCTTCGCCTACCCAGCGGAACACACCGCCTTGCTTGTCTTGAAACATGGCAGCCAGTTCCGCGGCGACAAGTGACGTCGGAATCAGAAAAACAATGGCTGCAAATAAGTAGTAGAAGGCCGAACTCATTCCGTACACGGCCTCGGCAGGAAGTCCACGTAGGGATACTACTGCCGTCACATTCATGATTGCCAGGGTAAATACCCCCAGCTTCACTGTTTGTTTAATATTTGCCATAAGTTAAGGTTTTAGATGAAAAATATATTCAAAATCAGCGTCTATAACAACACTTGGGAAGAGTTGTTCCCAACGGATAAGTGAAAATTCCGGTTTTAACTATTCAGGAAGCATCAGCTTTAGGCGCGGGCTTCTGTGCCGCTTTCTTGTAGAACTCTTCTTTTTCCTTATTGCGCCGTTCGACCAGGCTCGTTACATACACTGTAAAGATAGGGAACATCATCATGCCCAGCGCAGCCAGCAGTACAGACAGTACCCGTCCGGTGGGAGTGACTGCTATGATATTGGAACCTACCGTCGTCACATCCATAAATGCCCACCACAAAGCATCTCCATATCCTTTGACCAGAGGATTGGGACCATGCTCCATGACATAAAAGGCCAGGCTGGAAAAATAGACGGTGGCCAGCAGCATGGTAAGATAGGAAACGAACAGTCCCGATGCACGGTTGTACGTCAGCCAACCCACTACGATAGCCATGGCATATCCACCCCGTACTAATGGGATAAAGCGCAACATATAGGTTATTTCCGGTGAGAAAGTCCATCCCATATAGGCAATGATATTTTGGTAAGGTATGGCTACCAGTAGGAAAATGAAATGTGTGGCTACATAGTGCCCCTTCTTCTCTGCCAGAAACCATTCCAACACAAAATCAGCCAGGAACAGAGCGCATATCCACAGCTGTACTTTCATGTAGACTGACTGTTCGTAAAAGGGAATCCCCTTGAACGTGTCGACAGAGATACTGATGACTAAAAATAACGAAAGTATCAGTATGATGACATGTAATATGCCGTAAATACCTTTTTCCCGCAATACAAATTCTGATAGAGCCATTTTCATGATGAAGTCCATTATGAAGTTATGAGTTATTAGTTATAAGTTATTTGCTAATTACGATGCATATACCAACAAATAACTCATCACTTATAACTCATAACTAAAAAATCTTATTCTGTAATTGTCACGTTATCACCGTTGAACACACCCAGACCGAGCTTGTTCATGATGAACTTAATTGCCGATTGGGCCTTTACGGAATTTCCCGCTTCGTCCAGGGGAGGAGCGAAGGCCGATACCCCCATGACACCGGGCAATACGGCCATTACGCCGCCGCCCACACCGCTTTTGGCCGGTATGCCGGCGGTGTACATCCAGTCGCCTGAATGTTCGTAGAA
Source organism: Bacteroides sp. AF25-5LB (assembly GCF_003602965.1). NCBI lineage: Bacteria > Pseudomonadati > Bacteroidota > Bacteroidia > Bacteroidales > Bacteroidaceae > Bacteroides > Bacteroides sp. AF25-5LB. Next base: position 57,813 of record NZ_QTMC01000018.1, on the reverse strand, counting down.
GCCTACGGTAGAAATCATCGACGTGATTTTCGGTGCCAGGCTGGCTTCGAACACCGTTTGTTTGGTGACTGGGTTCACACCGTTATTGGCGATGGTTCCTGCGGCAATGCCCAGTTGCTGGGCCGTGATGCCGAGAGAACACTGGCGGGTATAGAGGTCGAGTGCCATATCCGGATCATCGTAGATGCGGTTGTAGTTTTTCAGCAACCAGGCAATGGAGCGGTTGTTGAAATTGGTAGCCGTTTCCGATTTGTACAGTTCGTCGATGAGTTGCGGGGCAGAGCCGCATAGCTCGGTAATGTTCTGTACAATGGCATCCCATTTCTTGTCGGAGTTTCCTACTGGCTGCACCATGGAACAGGCTGAAATGGCACCGGCATTTACTAACGGAGTGGAAGGGTGGTCGTTTTCCAGCAAAATGGCGATGATGGAGTTGAACGGTAGTCCCGTGGCATCGGCACCTATCATGTCCAGCACTTTCTGTGCGCCGTATTGGCGCAGGATAAGGATGGCTGTGTGTACCTTCGAGACGGACTCTATACCGAAACGATAGTCTGTATCGCCTATATTGATGGTCTGCCCGTTCATCAGGCAGATGCTGAGTCCGAACAGTTTGGAGTCTATGTTGGCAAGGTAGGGGATATAATCCGCATTCTTGCCTCCCGTACTGCCCTTCACCTCGTTGTAGGCTTCTTGGGCAACCTCCTTTATTTGTGAAATTGATATTTTCTTTTCCATATTAGCTGTTACTTTTTATGTGTACGGCATCCGTGATTGAATATTTTGGCTTCCACCGGCAGATTCTTTTCCTGCGCCATACGGGTGGGAGTCGGGTAGTCCAGTTTCTCCAGCTCCGTGATGGCATTCTTGATGTCACCCAGCAGCATGTCTGCCATGTCGCGGCTGAATCCTTGGCGAACAACGACACGCATTACGACATAGTCTTCCAGCTTTGAAGGCAGAGTATAGGCGGGTACCATCCAACCGTGTTGTGACAGCTTGTCCTGCAGGTCATAGAGAGTCCATTTGGCAGCTTTTGCATATTCCGGTTTCAAGTACCAGATGAACAGCGGGTTCACAACTTCGTCGGAATAGTTTACGAACGGAGCCATCTTGCCGATTTCGTCATGGATATACTTGGCGATGGTCAGGGAGTTGTACTGTACTTCCTTGTAACCCTGGAATCCCAAACGGATGAACTGGTAATATTGACCCAGAATCTGTGCGGCAGGACGGGAGAAGTTCAGGCCTACCTGAGTAATGTTGGCACCGAGGTAGTTTACGCTGAATGACATTTCTTCGGGCAGATATTCCTTGCCTTTCCAGCAAACCCAACCCAGCCCCGGATAAACCAGGCCGAATTTATGTCCGCTGACGCTGATGGAGAGTACCCACTTCAGACGGAAGTCCCACTTCTTTTCGGGATAGAGGAACGGGAGGATGAAACCGCCGCTGGCGGCATCTACGTGGATAGGAATGTCGTAGCTGGTCTTTGCATTGTAGGCATCGAGGGCTTTGTCGAGGGCTTCGACGTCATCGTTCAGTCCTGTCCATGTAACACCTTGGATAGGCACGATACAGATGGTGTTCTCATCACACATCTTCAAGGCTTCTTCGGGGTCGAGCGTGGTCTTGTCGAGTGTCAAGGGCACTTCACGCATTTCAATCTGCCACAATTGGGCGAATTTTTCCCATACCACCTGGAAACCGGTTGAAATAACGAAGTTGGGTTTGTCGAACGGTTTGCCTTGTGCTTGACGTTTCTTGCGCCAGCGCAACCAGGCTGCCACACCACCCAGCATACATGCCTCCGAGGAACCGATAGCAAGTGCGCCGGTTTTCCAGGTTTCTTTTTCAGGAGAGTTCCAGAGGTTGGCCACGATGTTGATACATTTACCGTTCATTACGGCGATGCGCGGATATTCGGTCTCGTCGATGTAGTTGATGTTGATGGCTTCGTTCATCAGCTTGGTGGCATATTCGTCCATATAGGTAGTGACGAATGTAGCCAGATTCAAGCGAGGCTGCGTTTGGGCGAAGGTCTCGTCTTTCACCATCTGATAGGCGATTTCCGGGGTAGTAGGTCCGTCGGGAATCTTTTCTACGGGTGAGGGTTGTAACATACGGTTTGAGCCGAATACTTCAGTTTTTGCATCTCCTTTTCTGAAATTCAAATCTTCCATATTAATAAGTTTTTTAAAGGTTTAGGCGGCGGGGCTTTTCCCCGTCGAATATCCCACAACAACGGGGTTTGCGGATGAAAGTTCCGGGGTTTTGCATTATTTGGCGTTTATTAAAGGGCAGCGTAGTAAAATCTTAAAAAACGAACATTCTGAAGGTGGGTTTGTTGTTCCCACATTATTCATTTAATTAATATACTACTATATGAAAATCAATACCGGAAGGGGTACAATCCCCCTAATCACGCTTGTCGGCATTTGGTCTGTCTCTGCATTGACTTCCTTGCCGGGGTTGGCCGTGTCACCTATTTTGGGACAGCTTACCACCATTTTTCCACATGCCACGGAATTGGATATACAGATGCTTACCTCCCTGCCTTCGCTGCTGATAATTCCTTTTGTGCTGTTGGCGGGCAAGCTGGCCGAGAAACGTGACTTTGTGCGTCTGCTGAAAGCGGGACTTTGGATGTTTGCCGCCAGTGGGGTACTTTATCTTTTTTCGGACAAAATGTGGCAGTTGATGGTGGTCAGCGCTTTGCTTGGCATCGGTTCGGGGGTGATTATTCCGTTGTCCACCGGTCTGGTTTCACGCTATTTCACGGGGGAATATCGGGTGAAGCAGTTTGGTTACAGTTCTGCCATCACCAATGTGACGCTGGTTGTGGCAACGGCGGTGACTGGGTATCTGGCAGAGGTAAACTGGCACTTGCCTTTCGTGGTATATCTGCTTCCGTTGGTTTCTCTGCTGCTTGTCGGATATTTGAAGGGGGATACCGGTCAGCCGCAGATAGCAGAAGATACGGCTGCCGTTGTTCCGGAGGAATCCAAGCGTGCGGTTCCCGGTAAATACGGCATCCATATCCGCCATCTGCTACAGTTGATGCTGTTTTATGGCGTCACTACGTATATAGTGCTGGCGGTTACTTTTGACTTGCCTTTTTTGATGGAGGCCCATCACTTCTCCAGCGGAAATTCCGGATTGATGATCTCCTTATTCTTCCTTGCCATTATGGCTCCGGGTTTCTTCCTGGGGCATATCGTGAAGTGGATGGGGAAACACACAAAGTTCTACAGCCTTTTGTCCATTGCAGTGGGTTTGCTCTTGATATGGATTTCGCCTAAAGAATGGCTGATAATACCGGGATGTATGTTGGTTGGTTTGGGATATGGTGTCATTCAACCGCTGATTTATGACGAGACAGTAGATACGGCCATACCGGAAAAAACAACTTTGGCACTGGCCTTTGTAATGGTGATGAATTATCTGGCGATTCTATTGTCCCCGTTCATTACAGATTTCTTTCAGACCTTGTTCCACACTAATTCCAGGGAATTTCCGTTTATTTTCAACCTCTGCATCACACTGCTCGCTATGTGGTGGGAGTATGCGAGGAAGAAGGATTCTTTGTTGGGGAGGAGTTATGAGTGATGAGTGATTTGTTGGTAATTGTGCTGCGCTATCATGCTGAAAGAAAAACACCAACAAATCACTTATCACTTATCACTCATCACTTATCACTCAATGGCTTCATATTTCAGCCCGAAGACGTCGGCTACAGCTTTGTATGTTACTTTGCCTTCCACTACGTTCAATCCCTGTGCCAGAGCCGGGTCGTCCTTGCAGGCTTGTCTCCAGCCTTTGCATGCCAGGGCTACGGTGTAGGGCAGGGTGGCATTTGTCAGTGCCATGGTGGAGGTGAAGGGTACGGCGCCGGGGATATTGGCAACGGCGTAGTGTACAATTCCGTCCACAATGTAGGTAGGGTCGCTGTGCGTGGTGGGGTGGGAGGTTTCGAAACAACCGCCCTGGTCGATGGCTACGTCTACGAGTACCGTACCGGTTTTCATCATCTTCAGCATTTCGCTGGTGATGAGGTGTGGGGCCTTGTCACCGGGGATGAGGACGGAACCGATTACCAAGTCGATGTTCGGCAATTCCATCTTGATGTTATGGGTGGAAGAATAGAGTGTCTTTACGTTTTTCGGCATCACTTCACTCAGGTAGCGCAGGCGGGGAAGGTTGATGTCGGCAATCAGTACCTCGGCACCCATTCCGGCAGCTATCTGTGCGGCATTGGTGCCCACGATACCACCTCCAAGGATAAGTACGCGTGCGGGACGTACGCCCGTTACTCCGCCCATCAGTTTTCCCTTGCCGCCTTGTGGCTTTTCAAGGAAGCGGGCTCCTACTTGTGTAGCCATGCGTCCTGCCACCTCACTCATAGGAGTAAGTAGCGGAAGTGAGTGGTCTTCTTTTTCCACGGTTTCGTAGGCAATGCAGACGGCACCGCTTTCAATCATGGCTTCGGTTAGTAATTTATCGGCTGCAAAGTGGAAATAGGTGAATACCACTTGTCCCTTTTTAATCAGTTTGTACTCCGGTGCAATAGGTTCCTTTACCTTGACAATCATGTCGGCTGCGGCATACGTGTCTTCAATGGTCGGTAAAGTCTTTGCACCTACGGCGATGTAGTCATCGTCGGAGAAACCGCTGTTTACGCCTGCTGTGGCCTGCACATACACCGTATGACCTTTTTTCACCAATTCGGCTACTCCGGCAGGGGTCATTCCCACGCGGTTCTCGTTGTTCTTGATTTCTTTAGGTACTCCGATAATCATAACCTTAAAGTTTTAATTTGGGGGTTAAACATGGCGCAATATAGCGATTTCCCGGCTTGGGTGTTATCGGTGCATCTATGTTCTTCAACAGAATTTTTATGCATGTTTTAATCAATGATAATTGTAGCTTTCTGTAGGTAGAGAGAACTATTCTTTTTATATTTGCATGCATTTAAAATAATATTGACTGTACAAAATATGAAATATTCTATATTTTTCTCTCTTTTGTTCTTTATTGGTAGTGTGCAAAGCGGCTATGCCCAAGAAACCGATACAGACAAGCCTTCCTTCATCCCGCCTTTTGATTTTCCCATCACTTTCTCCGGTAACTTCGGCGAGATACGTGCCAACCATTTTCATGGTGGACTGGACTTCAAGACCGGTGGCACCATAGGCAAGCCGGTACGCGCTCTGGCAGACGGATATATTTCGCGTATCCGCGTCACCCACGGCTCAGGTTATGTGCTCGATGTAACTTATGACAACGGCTATTCGACGATAAACCGCCATTTGAGTGCTTTTGTGGGTGACATTGCCCGTCGGATAGAAGATTTACAATATGAAAAAGAAAGCTGGGAGGTGGAAATAACTCCCGACCCCGATGAATATCCCGTGAAGGCCGGTCAGATAATAGCTTTAAGCGGAAACACCGGTTACTCTTTCGGTCCGCACCTGCATCTGGATATGATAGAGACGGCTACGGACGAATATATAGACCCGTTGCCTTTCTTCATGAACAAGGTGAAAGACAAGACTGCCCCGCGTGCCGAAGGTATCATGCTGTTTCCACAGCCGGGAAAAGGAGTGGTGGAGGGCAAGCAGACGCGACGGGCTTTTCCGGCACATCCAACAAAACCCATTACCGCCTGGGGACTGATTGGTGCAGGTATCCGTGCCTACGACTATATGGACGGAGTGCAGAATAAATATGGCGTGAAGGCGGTGATTCTCGAAGTGGACGGCGAGGAAGTCTTCCGCAGTACGGTAGATCGCTTTGCCTATGAGGAGAACCGCTATATCAATTCGTGGACACACGGCCAGTACATGAAGTCTTTCATAGAGCCGGGCAACCACTTGCGCATGCTACAGGCATCCAACGGCAATCGCGGACTGGTGGACATCAACGAAGAACGCCCTTACCGGTTTGTCTATACGCTGAGAGATGCGCTGGGAAATATCTCCAAGGTCCGCTTCACAGTGCAGGGACAGAAGACGATAATTGCTCCGGTGGAACATCGTGAGAAATACGCCCTCAAATGGGACAAGGTGAACTATCTGCAGGAGCCGGGGCTGGAGTTGGTTATCCCGAAAGGAATGCTCTACGATGACGTCTTGCTGAACTACTCCGTGCGGGCTGATAGTGGCGACATCGCTTTCACCTATCAATTGAACGATACCCGTATTCCTATGCACGGTGCCTGCGATTTGCGTATCGGCTTGCGCCGGCGTCCGGTGGAGGATATGGCCAAATATTATGTGGCGGGCGTAACGGCGCGCGGTGGAAAATACCGCATCGGCGGTAAGTATGAGGATGGTGTCATGAAAGTGCGTATACGGGATTTGGGGACTTATACCGTAGCGGTGGATACGGTTCCGCCGGTGATAACTCCCGTAAACCAAGCCCAATGGGGACGTACGGGAAAAATCATCTTCAAGGCCAAGGACAAGGAAACTGGCATCAATACCTATCGGGGTACGATTGACGGGAAGTATGCCTTGTTTGGAAAGCCCAATTCCATCAGTGGTAACCTGGTGTGCGAGCTTGACCCGAAACATGTGGAGAAAGGCGGCAAGCATGTGGTGGAGATGACGGTGACGGATGGCTGTGGCAACCGTACCACCGAACAGTTTGATTTTGTATGGTAAAGACTGAAATATTTAGTAACATTATAATTTAGAAGTATGAAAAGTAAAAGACTGACTCTTTCCGTCTTGTTTGTTGTGGCAGCCGTGGCGAATGCGCTGGCCTGCACCAATCTTATCGTGGGCAAGAACGCTTCTGCGGACGGTTCTACCATTGTTTCCTATTCTGCCGATTCTTATGGTTTGTTCGGCGAGTTGTATCATTATCCTGCCGGTATGCACAAGAAAGGTACGCTGATTGACATACACGAGTGGGACACCGGCAAATACCTCGGGCAGATAGAGCAGGCCCGCCAGACGTACAATGTCATTGGCAATATGAATGAGTTCCAGCTCACTATCGGTGAGACGACATTCGGCGGACGTCCCGAGCTGGTGGATACCACCGGCATCATCGACTACGGCAGTTTGATTTACCTCGGTCTGCAACGCTCACGCACCGCCCGCGAGGCTATCAAGGTGATGACGGAGTTGGTGCAGGAATACGGCTATTACAGCGGTGGCGAGTCCTTTACCATTGCCGACCCCAACGAGATATGGATTATGGAGATGATTGGCAAGGGACCCGGTGTGCGCGGTGCCGTATGGGTAGCTGTCCGCGTGCCCGATGATTGTATCTCCGCACATGCCAATCAGAGCCGCATTCATCAGTTCAATATGAATGACAAGGAAAACTGCATGTACTCTGCCGACGTCATCTCTTTTGCACGCGAGAAGGGCTATTTTGACGGTGTGAACAAGGATTTCAGCTTTGCCGATGCCTACGCTCCGCTCGATTTCGGTGCCCGTCGCTATTGCGAGGCACGCGTATGGAGCTATTTCAATATGTTTACCGACCGCGGCAACGAGTTCCTGCCTTATATATTGGGTGAGACGGACACTCCGATGCCTCTGTTTGTGAAGCCCAACCGCAAGGTTTCCGTGCAGGATGTGAAGAACGCCATGCGCGACCATTATGAAGGTACTCCTCTCGACATCAGCAAAGATTTCGGCGCAGGCCCGTATCATACCCCGTACCGCCTTTCTCCACTCTCTTTCAAGGTGGATGACCAGGAATACTTCAATGAGCGTCCCATCTCCACCCAGCAGAGCGGTTTCGTATTCGTGGCACAGATGCGCTCCGAGTTGCCCGACCCTATCGGTGGAGTATTGTGGTTCGGCACAGATGATGCCAACATGACGGTATTTACGCCCGTATACTGCTGTACGGACAAGGTTCCCGTATGCTACACCCGTGTGGACGGCGCCGATTACATCACTTTCTCCTGGAACTCCGCTTTCTGGATTTTCAACTGGGTGGCCAATATGGTTTATCCCCGTTATGACTTGATGATGGGCGACGTGCGTGCCACTCAGACAGAGTTGGAGACAACCTTCAACGAAGCGCAGGAAGGCGTTGAGGCTGCTGCTGCCAAACTGCTGGAAAAAGACCCTGCCAAAGCAAAGGCATTCCTTACCAACTATACGAACATGACTGCCCAAAGCACTTTCGATACTTGGAAACGTCTTGGCGAGTTTCTTGTCGTAAAGTATAATGACGGCGTTGTCAAACGTATGAAAAACGGTCAATTCGAACGTAATTCCATCGGCCAGCCGGCAGGCGTAATCCGTCCGGGATACCCGAAGGAGTTCCTCGAAGAGTATGTTAAGCAGACGGGAGACAGATATAAAATGCCTGAATAAAATTAGGATATTTGAACTTATTCTTCTACATTTGTGTCTTACAAAAAAGTTTATATTAACCCTTAAAATAATAACAGTCTTATGGAAAATCAGGAACTGATTAAGCAGGTGACTGAGAAAGCCGAAAAATGGCTTACCCCGGCATATGATGCCGAAACTCAGGCAGAAGTGAAACGCATGTTGGAAAATCCAGATAAAACCGAATTGATAGACAGTTTTTACAAAGACCTGGAGTTTGGAACGGGTGGTCTGCGTGGCATCATGGGTGCCGGTACAAACCGCATGAACATCTACACCGTAGGTGCCGCAACGCAGGGCTTGTCCAACTATCTGAACAAATGTTTTGCCGGAAAGAAGGATATTTCCGTTGTTGTGGGGCACGACTGCCGCAACAATAGCGACAAGTTCGCAAAGATTTCTGCCGACATCTTCTCTGCAAACGGCATCAAGGTATATCTTTTTGATGACCTTCGTCCTACGCCCGAAGTTTCATTTGCCATTCGCCACTTCGGTTGCCAGAGCGGTATCAACATTACAGCCAGCCACAACCCCAGAGAATACAACGGCTACAAGGCTTATTGGGATGACGGTGCGCAGGTGCTCGCTCCGCACGATACAGCCATCATAGACGAGGTGAATAAGGTGACGGTGGCCGACATCAAGTTCAACGGCAACAAGGACTTGATTCAGATTATCGGCAAGGAAGTGGATAAGGTTTATCTGGACATGGTTCACTCCATCTCCATTGACCCCGAAGTCATCCGTCGCCAGAAAGACCTCAGCATTGTGTATACTCCGCTTCATGGCGCAGGCCGCGTGCTCATTCCGGACTCATTGAAGGAGTGGGGATTTGAGAATATCAACTGCGTGCCCGAACAGATGGTGAAGGACGGCAATTTCCCGACGGTGGTTTCTCCGAATCCCGAAAATGCCGAAGCCCTTTCCATGGCCATTGCGCTGGCCAAGAAGATTGACGCTGACATCGTGATGGCAAGTGACCCGGATGCCGACCGTGTCGGTATGGCCTGCAAGGACGATAAGGGCGAGTGGGTGCTTATTAATGGTAACCAGACTTGTCTCATTTTCTTGTACTACATCATCAAGAACCGTATTGCAATGGGCAAGATGCAGCCGAACGACTTCATCGTGAAGACCATCGTGACCACTGAACTCATCAAGGCTGTGGCAGACAAGAACAAGATTGAAATGCGCGACTGCTACACCGGCTTCAAGTGGATTGCTCGCGAAATCCGTCTGAGCGAAGGCAAGCAGCAGTATATCGGTGGTGGTGAAGAAAGCTATGGCTTCCTGGCCGAAGATTTTGTCCGTGATAAAGATGCGGTTTCTGCCTGCTCCTTGCTGGCCGAAATCTGTGCTTGGGCCAAAGACCAGGGCAAGACACTCTATGACGTATTGATGGAAATCTATGTAGAATACGGATTCTCAAAGGAAACCACCGTGAACGTGGTGAAACCCGGCAAGAGCGGTGCCGAAGAAATCAAGGCGATGATGGATAACTTCCGCGCCAATCCTCCGAAGGAAATCGGCGGTTCGGCTGTCAGCCTGATTAAGGATTACAAGACATTGGAGGCTACCGATGTCCGGGGTAATGTAAGCAAGCTGGATATGCCAGAGACTTCCAATGTACTTCAATATTTCACTGTAGACGGCACGAAGATTTCTGTCCGTCCTTCCGGTACGGAACCGAAGATTAAGTTCTATATCGAGGTGAAGGGCGAGATGGGTTGTCCGAAATGCTATGCCGGCGCTGATGCCGAAGCTGAAAAGAAAGTGGAGGCAGTGCGCAAGTCACTCGGCTTTTGATAGGAAAGAGGAAAAAATGTGTATATAGTGTTTGGAGAGGCGTAACCCGTGAGGGCTGCGCCTTTTCTTTTTGCTTCTGTGTTGAAAGAAAACTTAAATAAAGACTTAAAGCCGATGGTTGATGAACAAAACGTTTGCAGGGAAGTTTAGTATATGCAGATTGCGGTTACACACCGATTGGTTGATGTGAATGAGAGTCGTTTCATTCGTAGTTGTTCGTTTGTGAGTGTGTGTTTTCCGCAATTTGCTTTTTTAAATTTCTTCCCCCCTCTTTTTAATTCTTTAATTTTTAATTGTTCTCCATCCACCAGTCTATCAGCCTTCTTGCGATACTCAGCTTTCGTGGTATTTCGGGCAGGTTGTCTTTGGAATAGAAGGCGGCAGCGGTCAGCTCATCTTCCTGCAGTTTTATCTCTCCGCTTTCGTAGTCGGCAATGAAACCCACCATCAATCCGCTGGGGTAGGGCCAGGGCTGGTTGCTGAAGTAGGTGATGTTCTTTACCTTCAGCCCCGTTTCCTCAAAAACTTCCCGTTCCACACATTCTTCCAGTGTTTCGCCGGCTTCGAGGAAACCTGCCACCAGTCCGTAGAAGGTCCCGCGGAAATTGCGTGCATGCACCAGCAGGATTTCGTTTCCTTTGCGTATTAGTACGATGATGGCGGTGGAAACGGGAGGGTACATCTCATTGCCGCAGTTGGGACACTTCTTCATGATGGGGGTCTGGTGCTCCATGGCGGTGCCACACACGGGGCAGAAGCGGCTGTGCTCGTCCCAATAGAGTATCTGGAAGGCCTTTCCTGCGGAACGGTATTCGTCCGGGGTGATGTAGTCGTACGATGCGCGCAGGCCTATCATTACCCATTCGTCGCTCTCGGTCACAGGCTGTTTCAGGGCAAATGCACGTACTTGCTTGCCGTTGGGGGGGAACACTTCGTGTATATTACTTCCGGCTTCCGGTGTCAGAGGAGGCTCTATACTGACGGGTACGCTGTATTTTATTTCTCCTTTGTCTGTATATCCTTTTTTCAGTAGCAGTTGGTCTTTGAAGAAGACGAACCACTGCGTGGAGGGTTGGGGTTCTGTTGATTTTTCCATTGTTTGTTGTTTTATTATTTGGGGGGATGAACACGAAAATACCAAGGCACAGAGATTCTTTTCAAAGAGATAAAGCATTAATTTCTATGTCTTTGTGTCTCTGTGTTCGCCCCCCTAAATTTCGTTTGCTGTGTCTTTTTCTTGCCGCACATAGACCGTTGACCTTCCCATTCCGCGGCGGCGCAGGAACCCTTGCCGGATGAATTTGTTCAGCTCGTCTATGGCGGCATGTCTGGTTAGTCCGCTCAATTGGATGTATTCGTTCTTGTTGATACATACATTCTGCTTGAGGAACAGTTTCAGTTCGGCTTTTCTTGTTTCTTCGGTGGTCTCTACTACTTTTTTCGATTTCTTGGTAGTGGAGTGTACACGTTCCAACGTCATTTTCTTCTTGATGTTGTTGCGGAACGTGCTGCTGATGCGCAGGTGTACGTTTTGGAATTGGACGGATTCGGAGCGGATTTTCTTTTTCTCGTCGTCGGTCTCGCGCAAGCATTTCAGTGAAGTGCTGAAGAATCCGAGTTCTCCCAGCTCCACGATGTTTCCGTTGGCCAGCAAATCGCACAACTCGTCAATGCAGGCATCCAATGCTGCCCCTATCACATTCTTGGGCAGATGTTGGAAAGTTGCGATATGTTCCACAAACTCCTTTTGGGTATAAGTCCTTTTCGGGCAGATACGTGCATGGAGTGATTTCTTGTCTTCTTTCCCGTCGGGCGAAGGCGTTTCGTAAAGGTCGTAATACGCGCTCATAAGATATTTATTTTTGTTTATAGCGATAAACAGTTCTCGTCGCTTCGGGGAATTATTTTTGTCGCTAAGCGGATAATTTTCTTCTTCCTAAAAACTAATCGTCCGACAACTGTTGCATTATCGTCCAACAGTTGTTTAATTATCGTCCGACAGCTGTCGGACGAAACAGAAATGGGTATGGGACGATTATTTCTTAGTGAACAAAGGTATAAAATATTGTGATACGAAGGGTAGTGTTTGGGGAGGAAAGTTTTAGTTTTCGGCAAAAGAGGGGGGATTGTTAAATCCCCAATAATAGGGACTGATCCGATGAAGGACTGGTCACTTACCTGGGGACAATTTGTCTCCAGGTAGAAATGGTAATAGATATAGGAAATGAAAGCAAATCACAACGTGTGTATGCGTGTCTGTGTGTATTTGTTTTCCAAAGATAGTGAATCTTAATAAGACTCTCTCTGATTTCCCTACTATTTTGTATCTTTACACACTTTTCTTTATACATGAGTACTGACTATAAATAAATCATATTGTGGAAATAACCCAACGCATTCGTCTCCTCCTTTCCGAAATGAACCGGGGAGTATACGAAAAAGAAACTGAAATAAACCTCTCCCTGCTGGCAGCTCTGGCAGGCGAGAGCATCCTGCTCCTGGGACCTCCGGGAGTAGCCAAGTCAATGGTAGCCAGGCGGCTAAAGTCGGCTTTTACAGATGCCCGTGCCTTCGAATACCTGATGTCCCGCTTCTCTACGCCCGACGAGATTTTCGGTCCTGTCAGCATTAGCCGACTGAAAGAATCCGACAAGTATGAACGTGCCATCGACGGCTATCTGCCCACAGCCGATGTCGTGTTTCTGGACGAAATATGGAAAGCAGGCCCTGCCATACAGAACACTCTGCTGACCGTCATCAACGAGAAACTTTTCCGCAATGGCGACAAGGAACTGCATCTCCCCCTCAAACTGCTCGTAGCTGCCAGCAACGAACTGCCCGCTCAAGGCGAGGGACTGGAAGCCCTATGGGACCGTTTCCTCATCCGCATTCTCTGCACCTGTGTCAAGCAGGAAGAATCTTTCTACAAAATGCTGCTGGACGATTCTGCCGACCATCCGGAAACGACTGCCTGCGAATGGCAAATCTCCGACCGCGAGTATGCCGAATGGCAAGCTGAGATACGCCGCGTAACCTTGCCTCTCGATGTTCTTTCCTGCATCACAGCCATTCGCCACGGACTGACAAGCGTAGAGATGCAAGACTCCGACCTGCGCCGCAATGTCTACGTCAGCGACCGTCGCTGGAAGAACATCGTGAAGCTGCTCAAGGCCTCCGCCTTCGTCCACGGCCGCACGGAAGTCTCCATGACCGACCTGCTTCCCGTCTACCACTGCCTATGGAGTGAGCCTGATGAGAGCGTTGCCATCCGTGGCATCGTTATCCGTGCCTTATTCGTGTCCCACACAAAACAGATTGCCGGTATCGCCTCCTCGCTGAAATCCGATTTGAAAGTCAGCCGTGTGCGCGAAGCCATCGACAAAGCCCGCCTTGCCGGCGACCGTAGGGACGATGACCTGCTGATAACGGAACACTTCTACTACCAGGTGGAGAAACATGGTACGGGCAACACCTACATCTTTATCGTGGACTACAAAAATCTGAAGGAGTACAGCGCCAAAGATGCCCTCACCTTGGGCGTAATGTATGCCGACCCCATCAATCCCAAGCGTACCATCATCCGCGCCTTTGCCGACACCAGTGCCGTGAAAGAGGAAGGCACCGAACGCGTCACCCTCTACCGCGACGACAAGCATCTCTATATCAACGGTGTGCGCTTCCCTATGCGGCGCCTGCAACGGGGTGAGGAGCAACAGCTCTGGCTGGGGAACCTCTCCATTACCGACCGCGACTATGAGACGGAACTGGACACTGCTGCCACGAATATAGACCGTCTGGTAAGAGACTTGTCCGACAATATCTTCGTTTCCGAAGAGGACAAAAAGAGTGTGGCTCAATACGTATCCACCATCCGCAAGGAGATAGCCTGGGCGCGTGTGGATATGCGGAAATTGAGGTATGGAGACGAATAATCTCCGGTAACAAATAGGATGACAGCCATGAATACCACCCGATATGACACCGCTTTCTATGTGCAGGCACTGGACCGTTTCGTAGCCACCGGAGAGTGTGCGGAGACGGACACCGAGCCCTTGTATGCCTATCTGCTCTCCGTGATGAACGACTCCATGGTCAAGGTGCAGGTGCTGGGCAATGAGGTCTGTGCACGTATCTTTTACGACACCATGATTCAGTTCATCCAATTGAACTTGGAGAAGGAGAGGTACAACCTCCGGAAAAGCCAGTCGGAACAGACCGGGATGAAGCTCGTGCTGGAATGGTCCATGGCAAAGCGGAAAGACGGCTGGCAAGCCTTGCTCCAACAGATTTCCGACAAATACCGGGAGTACGGCTTCGACTCCCGTTTCTACCGCAGCCACTTCGGCACAGAAGGAGGATATGCGGACGATGAAGTCTGGGAGAAAATGGTGGACGACTGGGAAGACGCCTTCCAACTGAAGATGCACGAAGAAAAGGAGAAAGAGATTGCTTTCCGCAAAGATGCCCTCGAGCGCAGGCTCCGTTCCAATCTGAAAGACATCCCCGAGTACATCCGCCAGAACCGGGTGGATAAGGACGAATTCTTCCAGACCTGGGGCATGATGAGCGGCTTGTGGAATACTGTCGACTTTGAGCGTATACGGAAAATCGTGCGCATCCAGCGCTCTTGCCCCGAGATAGTGAAAGTGGCCCGCAAGATGGGGCGTATGGCAGACGACGAAGGACGTGAGCAAATCCGCGTTGCCGAGGGAAACGTCTACAAAATGGAGCACTCCTCCAAATGTGACATCCTGGGTATCAGTACCGGCAACGACCTCAATGCTCTGCTTCCCATTGAGCTTGCCCATTCCGCTGACAGTGAACTGGAAGATTTGTTCGTCTACAAATACCTTACTCGCAAGCTCCAGACCTTTCGTTATAAATCGGAAATCATGCAGCCTGCCCGGCGCATCGAAACCAAGCCTGCCCGTCCCAAAGGTCCGATGATTGTCTGTCTGGACACCTCGGGAAGCATGGCTGGCAAGCCGGAGAAGATTGCCCACTCCCTGCTGATAAAGCTCCTGGAGATAGCCGACCGTCAACGGCGGAACTGCTTTCTGATAGCCTTTTCCGTCTCCATTCATCCGATTGACGTAAGGAAAGAGCGGGCAAGGCTGCTCGAATTCTTCTCAAAGACAGCTTGCGGGGATACAGATGCCACCCGTATGCTAGAAGCCACGTTCCGCCTGCTCAAAGAAGGCAAGGAGTATATGAATGCCGATGTGCTTTGGGTCAGCGATTTCAAGATTCCTCACTCTTCACCTGCCTCTATGGAGGAGATTCGCCGCTGTCGGGAAGCCGGTACACATTTCTACGGTCTGCAGATTGGCATCACGGACAATGAGTGGGCACCATTCTTCGACCATATCTATCGGGTGGAATATACTCCTTCGCGACAGTATTAAAAGTTGATATTTACGCCTCCCATCACCGTGGCTTTCGGCATGGGGAAGCCTGCATTGATTTCATAGCGTTGCGCCAGCAGGTTTTCGCCCTTGACAAAGACGTCGGCAAAACTGCACAGACGGTAGTTGGCACGCAGGTTCCAGAGTACGAAGCTTTCCTGCTTCTCCTTGCCCGGGGTGACTGAGGTATGAAGCCCCTTCACGTATTGTATACCGGTAGACAGACTCCAGCGTCCTTGCGTAAAGTCCGCACCGGCATAAAGTTTGTGCTCGGGAGCAGCCAGTACCGGATTCTCCATGTGCAGCCAGCTGTAGTTGGCGTTTATCTGCCAGTGGCGGTTGATGTGGTAGCCGAGGTTGGTTTCCACGCCCCAGTTCTCTATCTCTCCGGAGTTGACGTTCTTGCGCAGGGCAGGGTCCGTCATGATGATGTTGTCCCCGTTGATGTAGTAGAGGTTCACCCCATAGGACATGGCCCCTCCCAAAAGCTGCCCCGTAAAGGAGAGTTCATAGTTCATCAGGCTCTCCGCTTTCAAATCGGGGTTCTGTGGAGGGAACATGTACATCTCCCGGATGGTGGGGTTACGGAATCCTTTGCTCACCATTGCTTTCAGTTCCGCCTGCCGGGGCAGATGGAAAGCCAGTCCCCCTTGGGGAATCCATTCCGTGCCTACGTGCGAATGGTGGTCTATGCGGACACCGGCGTCCAGTGAAAGCCAGCTGTTGATGTCCTGCCTGAAATCCACATAGCCTGCAAATTCATCCATCTGCTTGTCCACACCGGGGATATGGTCGCCAATCTGCTGTCCGGGTTTTGCTTCGTCGATGGCGACAACCTTGTTCCAGGACTCTCCGCCGAAGTGCTGGTAATCGAAACCTACGGTCAGGCGGTTGCCGGTGAAGAGCGTGGCACTTTGATACCACGATATGCCCAGCATCCGGTCTTTGGAGTTGAAGTGCGACTTCTGGGGCTCTCCTCCGGGGTGGTAGCCGTCATTAATCTTGTGCCGGCCCCAGTTGTAGAAGAAGCTCACGGCGCCGGAAGTACGGTCGTAACGATTTTCCAGTGCGAAGGAGGTCATGCCGCGTGTGATGCGCGAGTCGTTGTCTATATACGGATTGTCGGCTTCGCCGGGATTGGAGGCGTTGAAGCGGGTGATGTTCACGTCGCCCCACAGCTTCCAGGTGTCGCTGAAGTCGTATCCCAGTTTGGCATAGCCGCCATACTGCTCAAACTCCATGTCGTCACGGTGTCCGTTGGTACGGTTGTACGAGCCGGTCACCACGCTGCTGAAACGCCCTTTCCTTACGCGGTTGGAGACTTCCGTCTGCAGGGTGTTGTAGGAACCGTATCCTATCTGCGCATTGGTTTTCACCCCGTCCTCCTGCATCTTGCGGGTGACGATGTTGATAACCCCGCCCATTGCATTGGACCCGTAGAGGACGGAGGCGGGACCGCGCAGCACTTCCACCCGTTCGGTCATCATGCTCTGGTAGGCGTCGGCGATGGGATGCCCCATCAAGCCCATGTATTGCGGGTGTCCGTCTATCAGCACCAGCAGGCTGGTTGTAGGTCCTCCGGCTGCGTTTACTCCGGCGCCTATGCCGCGCAGGCTCATGCCTCCTGCGGCTCCCGTGGATACGCCGTAGCCCATGATGCCGCGGCTTGTGGTGAAAAGTCCGGGCACCTGCTCGGTCAGTGCAGGCAGGATGGAGGGCTGGTAGGTCTGTTCCAGTTGCCGGCGGCCCACTACGGAGATGGTCATTGGCAGGTGGCGGATGTCTGTTTCATTTCTTGTCCCGGTCACCACGACTTCATCAAGCTTGTAACTTTTTAGCCGGAGGCTGTCGGCAGGTGCGGACAGCATACTACCCGGAAGGGCGATACTTATTAAAATTGCGGTTAAAATCTTTTTATTCATCGTTTATCTATGGTTCTTTTTGCAAAGTTATACAAAAAGAAGAATCTGTATATGATTGGTAATCCTTAAAATGGACAACCGGGGTTAAAGATAAGTCCGTTAAAGGGTTTCCTGCTTCAGCGCTTCCACAAACCGGTCTATCTCCTGCAGTTTTGCCGGGATGTCGATGCCTTGCGGACAGTGCGGGTTACATTGGCCGCAACCAGTGCAACGGTTGGCTTGGCGCAGGCGGGGAACACTGCGGTCATAGCCTATCAGGAAGGCACGGCGTGCCTCGCGGTAATTCTCGTCCTGGCTGCTCTGCGGCACGTTGCCCTCGTTGATACAGCGGTTGTAGTGCAGCAGGATGGCTGGAATATCCAGCCCATAGGGGCACGGCATACAGTATTTGCAGTCGTTGCACGGCACGGTGGGGTATTGCAGCATTCGCTGGGCGGTATCTTCCAGCAGGGTAAACTCCTCTTCCGTACATGGAACAAGCGGGGAGAAGGTACGCAGGTTGTCTTGCAGATGCTCCATGTACGTCATTCCGCTCAGTACGGTCAGCACATCGGGGAAAGTACCTGCAAATCGGAAGGCCCAGGAAGCCACGCTCTCCTGCGGGCGGCGTTGTTTCAGACGTGCCATCAAGTGGTCGTTCAGGCGGGATAGGCGTCCGCCCAGCAGCGGCTCCATGATGACGGCCGGGATGTTTCGCTTCACCAGTTCGGCGTACAGATATTCGGCGTCCGTGTTGCGGGTATTCACTTCTTTGGCATGTCGCCAGTCTACGTAGTTCAGCTGGATTTGTACGAAGTCCCATTTCAGTTCGTCGTGGCGGGAGAGCAGGTAGTCGAAGACTTCGATGTCTCCATGATAGGAGAATCCGAGGTTGCGGATGCGTCCGGCTTCGCGCTCTTTCAGCAGGAAGTCCAGCATGCCGTTGTCCAGATAGCGGGAACGGAGGGCTTCCATGCCGCCCATGCCGATGCCGTGCAGCAGGAGGTAGTCGATGTAGTCCACTTGCAGGTCGCGGAAGGAGCGGTGATACATGGCAAGGGACTCTTCGCGGCTGTGCGTGCTGGGACTGAAGTTGGACAGCTTTGTGGCAAGGAAGAATTTCTCCCGTGGATGGCGTTTCAAGGCAATGCCCGTGGCGCGCTCCGACAGACCTTGCACATAGGCGGGGGAGGTGTCGAAATAGTTCACTCCGTGGGCAATGGCATAGTCTATCAGGTCGTTCACGGCTTCCTGGTCTATTTCGTCTCCATTCCCGTCGGTGCGTTTGCGGGTGGGCCATCGCATGCATCCGTATCCTAGCAGGGAAACCCGGTCGCCCGTGTTGGGATTGGTACGGTAGGTCATCTTGTCGGTTGGTATCTCGCCCAGCGCGGCCGATTCGCTCTCCCCGTTGTTCTTGTTGCCCGAACAGCCGTACAGGGCTGCTGCCGAGGCAAGCGTTCCTGCACCGGCGAGCTTGAAGAAATCGCGGCGGTTTATCTTGTTCTTGTCTTCTTTCATTGTGATAGGACTGAAATTATAAATGGATATTTGGGTGATAAAGCTGCTTTAGACAGTTCTGTGCATCACATGGCCTTCCACATAAATGGCACTGAACGGACGCGACGGACAAAGGTTCTCGCATGCTCCGCATCCGGTGCAGCGTTCGGCGTTGACTACCGGTATCTTGATGGAGGCTTCGTCTTCCGGGTCTGAAGGAACCATCTGTATGGCACCGGCCGGACAATGGCGGGCACAGTTCCCACATTCCATCTTGTCTGTGATGCAGATGCAATTCTCCTTAATCCATACGGCATGACCGATTTGGATGGCCGATTTCTCGGCGAGGTTCGTCAGATGGATGGCATCGGTAGGACACACCTCCGCACACTTGGCGCATTCGGGGCGGCAGTAACCGCGTTCGTAAGACATTTCCGGCTGCATCAGTTTTGTCAAGTCCGAAGAAGGACGGAGCACTTGGTTGGGGCATACCGATACGCAGAGCTGGCAGGCTGTGCAGTGTTGTGCAAAGTGGCGGGCGCTCAGTGAGCCCGGAGGAGTGATGGGAGTGGCGCGCTCGGGGATTTTTTTGTCCTCGATGACAGCCAGTCCACCGTCCACTTTCTTCTCTTGTGCCTTGAGGGCTGCCGTAGCAGCAAACACGGCGGTTGTAGAGAGAAATGCGCGGCGGGCGTCGTTTACCTGCTCCGGTGCCACGGAGGTTTCCTGAGAGACTGCAGCGGAGGCCGGCTTGCGGCGTGTGTAAGTGATGGCACCTTTCCTGCACTTGCTGATACAGTCCATACATGCCACGCAACGGCTGTAATCTATTTCGTGTGCCTTGATGTTGATGCACGATGCCTTGCAGTTACGGGCACAAAGTCCACAACTGTTGCACTTCTTTGTGTCAATTACCGGTTTCAGCAAGGAATACTTCGAGAGGAAGCCAAGCACTGTACCTACCGGACAGATGGTGTTACAATAGGTACGTCCGCCTCGCCATGCCAGCACGATGAGGACCACCAGAGTGACCGTGGCAATCAGCAGGGTAGGGAGACTCTTCATCCATACATCCGTTTCATAGAAGGCATAGCTGTCAGCACGTTCGGCCAGGTAGGCCAGTCCGTTGTTTGCCCATTGGTAGAGCGGGGAGAAAAGGCTGGAAACGATGCGCCCGTATGAGCTGTAAGGGGCCAGTAGCACGACAAAAGAGTTCAGTCCGCCGATAATGGCAAGTACGAATACTCCCAGCACACCGTAGCGTAGCCATTTCAGTACAGGCGAATAGCGGAAACGGTTCTTCTTCCGTTTGGCGGAGAGCCAGGAAACAATATCCTGGAATACTCCTAACGGGCAGATGACGGAGCAGTAGATGCGTCCGAATACCAAGGTCAGCATTGCAAGAAACAGTACTACACCGATGTTCAGTGCCAGCACGGCCGGCAGGAATTGTATTTTCGCCATCCATCCGAACCAGGCATGCAGTGTTCCCGTGAAGTCGAGGAACAACAGCGTGATGAATGCAAAGAAGATGACGGCAAGGGTCAGTCTGATGGTACGTAGCATAAATGTTTAGTATTCGTTCTTTATACTTTTTTCCCCATCTCGTAGGCTTCGTGCATGGAAGGCTTGTCGTTTATCTCGCCTACCTTCCAGGCACCCACGCCATAAATGGTGCCGCATTCTTTGGGCTCTTCCAGGCAGTCGAGGAAGCCACGGAAACCATCAATGGTACGTTCCATCATGGGGACACTTTCTTCGGCGGCGGCGATGATGAAGTAGAACTCCTTGTTCTTTATTTCAAGGTAGCGTGCACAACAACGGTCAATCAGTGTCTTCATCTGCGCGCTCATGGTGTAGAAGTATACGGGAGTTGCCATGACGATGACGTCGGCGGCAATCATCTTTTCCACCACTTCGGCGGCATCGTCCTTTTGCGGGCAGGGTTTGCCGTACATGCTGCATACGCTGCATCCCGTGCAGTAGTTGATGTGCTTGTCTTTCAGGAAAATCTTTTCTACTTGATGTCCGGCTTCTGCGGCACCGCGCATGAATTCGTTGCACAAGAGGTCGGAGTTTCCATTCCTGCGGGGACTGGAGGAGAGGATTAATACTTTTTTGCTCATATTCGTTGTTCGTTAGTTAGTAAATGATTACGTGCTACAAAAATAGGCCGGTTTTATGAGAACGGCAGTATACAAATTACGGTTGTTGTTACCTAAATTACTGATTCATTCCAAAAGTATCTCCCGTTCGATGCCGGTGTCTTTCAGAAATTCCCGGTCGTGGCTGATGGCAATTACGGTGCCGGCGTAGTTGCGTATCGTTGCCGTTATTATTTCTATGCTCTCGATGTCCAGATTGTTGGTGGGTTCGTCCAAAATGAACATGTCCGGGGTGTTGTCGGCAATCATCAGGCAGCAGAAGGAAAGACGCATCTTTTCGCCGCCACTCAGTTTGCTGCACGGCTTGTTCCACACGTCGCGGGGAAAGAGATAGCGGTTGAGGATGGTTTTCACTTCATGTTCCGGCAGGTGGCGGTGGTTGAAGGCTTCTGCTTGTTGGAGTACGCTGCGCTCATTACGGACGAGGGAGTATTCCTGGTCCAGATAGACGGAGGTGAAGCCGGCACGCTCCATCACTCCGTCGGTGGGGTGCAATTCGCCCATGATGAGTTTCAGCAGGGTTGTTTTTCCACTGCCGTTTTTTCCTTTCAAGCTGAGGCGGTCGCCGCTTCTTAGCTGGAAGGTGAGGGAGGAAGACCAGAGCTCCTTTACTGCCTCCGGACGGGTTGTCTCCATAGGAGAAGCCGCGAGGCTGGGATAATGAAAGTTGACGTCCTTTGCCTTGACTAGAACCTTCCCCACATGCAGATGAGAGGCATTGAAGTCTGTTTTCAGTTTGTCTGTCTGTGGCAGTGAACTTTTGATACCTGACATTTCTGCCTGCAATTTTTCCGTTTTCTCCGTATGAATGCTGCTGAGTCTGCTGCTGCTGTTTTCCGCATTGTTTTTCAGTGCTCCCATCATGATGCGGGGAATCCCCTTTTTAATGGAGTTTTTTTCTCCCCGCACATTCTGTTTGGCCTTCCGTTCTTCTACTTCGCGTGCCACTTTGCGTGCAAGGCGCAGGGCTTTCTGCTTCTCTTCCAGTTGTTGGGTGAGGGCGTTTTGTTGCAGGGTCTTCTGTTTTTTGTAGAAGTCGTAGTTTCCGCTGTAATACGTCAATCCCTGGGAGGAGAGTTCGCAGATGGCAGGCAACTGATTCAGTAGCGTGCGGTCGTGACTGATGACGAGCACGGTAGCCGATGTCCGTCGTATCAAGTTATACAGACGTTCCCGTCCATCCGCGTCCAGATAGTTGGTCGGTTCGTCCAGCAGGATGGCTGTTGGGTTGTGCAACTCCATGCCTGCCAGGAAGATGCGGGTCTTTTCGCCGCCGCTAAGTCCTTCCATCGGACGGGAGAGTGGGATACCGTCCAGTCCCCAGCTGTCGAGAGAAGTCTGGGCGCGTTCTTCCACGTTCCAGTCATCATTGAGCGTATTGAAGTGCTTTTCGGTAGCGTTACCGCTTAGGATGGCATGCAGGGCAGATAGCTTGTGGCTGATTCCCAAAGCTTGTGCTATTGTCTGCCGGTCGTATTGTCCGAAGTGCTGGGGTACGTAGTACAGATGTTCGGGGCGTAGCACCGTTCCCGAACTTGGAGACAAGTCTCCTACCAAAATACGCATGAGGGTAGACTTGCCGCAACCGTTATTTCCGGTCAGGGCTATTTTATCTCCGGAGTTGATACTCAAGTGGAGGTGTGAAAACAAGATTTCCTTATCTGCATGGATATAGCTAAGGTCTTTAATGATAAAGCTCATAAGTTTCTACTGTGTTTTTAGAAGTAAGAATGATAGGGGAGATGCAAGCATTCCCCGAAATTGAAATTCTCGAAGGGGAGGGGTACAGACAAACACAGTATTGGCTAAACATCTATATAGGTGATGCTCAGCGTTCAGTCTGAAAAAGCATGTTGATAGTGATGTTTACCGGAATGTGTTGTCTTTAGTCGGATATTCTCATCGGTGGAATTAATTGGTTAGTGGGCGCAAAGGTAATGATTTCCACTGAATAACAAAGGCTTTTTGCGATATTAATATCGTGTCGGCAAGAAGTTAATATCGTGTTTGCAAGAAATTAACTTCCTGCAGACACGATGTTAATACTTTATTGGTTCTGTTACTTCATGGCCGAAGCATCGAACGAGAGTGGCAGTAATTCTCCCACATTCTTCAGCTCGTAGATTCCCTTTTTGCCATACAGCAACACCCGCATTGGCTGCTTGAAGCGCTTCTCCGTTTCGAGCATCACTTGCCGGCAGGCGCCGCAGGGCGGGATGGGAGACTCCAGGAACTCGTCGTGCTCGTTGCGTGCAGCAATGGCGAGGGTGGTTACTGCCTGGTCGGGATGTTGGGAGTTGGCATAGAATAGGGTGGTGCGTTCTGCACACAGCCCGGAAGGATAGGCGGCGTTTTCCTGGTTGGTGCCGGTCACTACAATACCGTTTGCCAGTCTGGCTGCAGCTCCTACCGAGAAGTGGGAGTAAGGGGCATAGCTGCGGTTGGTAGCCTCGCGGGCGGCATCCATCAGTTCGCGGTCGGCGGCATCCAGTTCTTCATAGTCGTATATCTTGACGGCGATTTCGATATTTAATTCTTTCATAAGGCAAAGGGTTATATTGTAATTAATGTTACAAAGATAGAAAAGAGATTGGTTATTTCAATTCTTTTACGGACTTTTGTGCAGAACTCAACATTTTAAGCATGAAACGGATTTTCAGACTGACTGCTATCATAGCATTTCTTTTTATTTCCATTACAACAGTGCAGGCACAACGCCGGAATGCCCGCTACAATGAGTATATCAAACAGTATGCCCCCCTTGCCGTGGAGCAGATGCAGCGTCATAAGATACCTGCCAGCATCACGCTGGCCCAAGGGCTGTTGGAGAGCGGTGCCGGATACAGCGCGCTGGCGCGCAAGAGCAACAACCACTTCGGCATCAAGTGCGGAGGCAACTGGCGCGGACGGACAGTGAGGCATGATGACGATGCCCGCAATGAATGTTTCCGCGCTTATCGCAATCCGAAAGACTCTTATGAAGACCATTCCGATTTCTTGAAAAGGGGAGCACGTTATGCTTTTCTTTTCAAACTGAAGATTACGGACTATAAGGGTTGGGCGCGCGGCTTGAAGAAGGCTGGCTATGCTACCGACCCGTCGTATGCCAACCGACTGATAACCATTATCGAGGATTATGAACTGTATAAGTACGACAGCCGTGGCATGAGCAAGCGCGATGCCCGCAGCTGGGAGAAGGAACTGAAAAAGAAGCCTTGGCTGGCCAATCCGCATCAGGTGTACATTGCCAACGATATAGCTTATGTAGTGGCACGCGACGGAGACACCTTCCAGGTGTTGGGCAAGGAGTTTGACATCAGCTGGAAGAAGCTGGTGAAATACAACGACCTCCATAAAGAATATACACTGGAGGCGGGAGACATCATCTACTTGAAAGAAAAGCGTAAGAAAGCCGCTAAACCCCATACTGTCTACATTGTGAAGGATGGTGATTCCATGCACTCCATTTCCC
Source organism: Bacteroides sp. AF25-5LB (assembly GCF_003602965.1). Taxonomy (NCBI): domain Bacteria; kingdom Pseudomonadati; phylum Bacteroidota; class Bacteroidia; order Bacteroidales; family Bacteroidaceae; genus Bacteroides; species Bacteroides sp. AF25-5LB. Next base: position 33,201 of record NZ_QTMC01000018.1, on the reverse strand, counting down.
AAAAGTACGGCATTCGTCTGAAGAACCTTTATAAGATGAATCGCAAGGATGCGGAATACGTGCCGGAGATTGGCGACCGTTTGAGATTAAGATAAAGAATCTATCCGAAAATGTACAGGGTGTCCGAAAACGGACACCCTTCTTTTTTGTCTTTTCGCTTACTTTCAGTGGGTTATGATTTTGGCATGAATTTAGTATATATTAAGCGTTATGTTCGCAAACAATAAAATTTAAAGATATGGATAGAGAAATTCCGAAAGAAGTGCGTAATAAAGAACGCAATAAGAAAATTATCCGCTACGGTGCTATCGGCGTGGCAGGTATCGTAGTGGTCAGTGTACTCATTTCATTGATGCGTGCGGGAGTGAAAGAGAAAGATCTTGTGTTCTCCAAAGTAGGCAAGGGCACGATTGAAGTCAGTGTCAGCGCCTCCGGCAAGGTGGTTCCGGCATTCGAGGAAATTATCAACTCGCCCATCAATACCCGCATTTTGGAGGTGTACAGAAAAGGTGGCGATAGTGTGGATGTCGGTACTCCTATCCTGAAACTGGACTTACAGAGTGCCGAAACCGACTACAAGAAGATGCTGGACGAAGAGCAGATGCGCAGCTACAAGCTAAAGCAGCTGAAACTTGACAACCAAACCAAGCTGACCGACCTTCAGATGAAAATCAAAGTCTCCGCCATGAAGCTTGACCGCATGAAGGTGGAGCTGCGCAACGAGCAGTACCTCGATAGCCTCGGTTCCGGCACCACTGACAAAGTGCGCCAAGCAGAACTGAGCTACAACGTTGCACAACTGGAATACGAGCAATTACAGCAGCAGTATGCCAACGAGAAGGAAGTGTTGGCTGCGGAATACCAAGTGCAGGAATTGGATTTCAGCATGTTCCAGAAGACACTGGCCGAAACCAAACGTACGCTCGATGACGCGCAGGTGCGTTCGCCCCGGAAGGCCATCCTTACTTATATCAACAATCAGATTGGAGCTCAGGTTCCTGAAGGGACCCAGATTGCCGTCATCTCCGACTTGAGCCACTTCAAGGTGGAAGGCGAGATTGCCGATACTTACGGTGACCGTGTGGCTGCCGGCGGCAAGGCCATTGTGAAGATTGGCAGCGAAAAGCTGGAAGGTTCCGTAAGCAGTGTTACTCCGCTTTCAAAGAATGGTGTAATATCCTTTACCGTGCAGTTGAATGAAGATAATAACCGCCGTCTCCGTTCCGGTCTGAAGACAGATGTATACGTGATGAATGCAGTGAAGGAAGACGTGATGCGCATAGCCAATGCCAGCTATTATGTGGGACGTGGGGAGTATGAACTTTTTGTACGCAATTCCGATAAGGAAATCGTAAAGCGCAAGGTGCAGCTGGGCGATTCCAACTTTGAGTTTGTAGAAGTGGTCAGTGGCTTGCAACCGGGTGATGAAGTGGTGGTGAGTGATATGAGTAACTATAAGAACAAGAATAAGTTGAAACTGAAATGATAAAGTCTTACTTAAATAAGTCTGGGAACTGTTGAAGCAGAACAAACTGTGGCGCGCAGTATCAGTCGCATTCCACCTACGGAAGCCCTGCGTGACGGATAGATGAAAACGGACAAGGTGTTCATTTTCGGACACCTTACTGCATGTATAAATAGCAGATAATCAATAATAAACGATTTTGGTACAACTTTTGATCTCTTGAAGCAGAAATTGTGCGGAATAGAAACAGAACAGAATAATAACAATTAAATACTTACCATTATGATTAAGTTAACTGGCATCAACAAGATTTATCGTACAAACGAGATTGAAACCGTGGCATTGGAAAATGTAAACCTCGAAGTGAACAAGGGAGAATTTCTCAGTATCATGGGACCTTCCGGTTGCGGAAAATCTACGTTGCTGAACATTATGGGTTTACTGGATGCACCCACCAGCGGTACCATCGAAATAGCCGGTACGAAAGTGGACGGCATGAAGGACAAGGAGCTGGCTGCTTTCCGTAACCAGAAGCTGGGTTTTGTGTTTCAGTCTTTCCATCTGATTAACTCGCTGAATGTATTGGATAATGTGGAGCTGCCTTTGCTGTATAGAAAGGTGTCTGCCAAAGAACGCCGTCGTCTGGCGGAAGAGGTGTTGAAGAAGGTCGGTTTGAGCCACCGCATGCGCCACATGCCTACACAGCTCTCCGGTGGACAGTGCCAGCGTGTAGCCATTGCCCGCGCCATCATCGGCAATCCGGAGATAATCCTCGCCGATGAGCCTACCGGTAATTTGGACTCCAAAATGGGTGCCGAAGTCATGGAGCTGTTGCATCAGCTGAACAAGGAAGACGGACGTACCATTGTGATGGTGACTCACAATGAAGAGCAGGCCAAACAGACCTCGCGTACCATCCGCTTCTTCGACGGACGTCAGGTGGAATAATTACTGCTTAGAAACTATCAACTATTAATTATCAACTATCAATAAATGAAATGCAAACCGTAAGACAAGCTTTTACTATCTTGAAGCAGAATCCGCTGCTGAGTACAATTTCCATACTGGGTACGGCGTTTGCCATTACCATGATTATGGCTATTGTGATTATTTGGCAAACGAAGTATGCCGATTTGGAACCGGAAGTGAACCGTAGCCGGTGCCTTTACTTTTCTGCCATGCATATAAGCAGCAAGATAGAGGAGGGGGTACAAAACTATAATACTCCTTCACCGGCATTTATGAAAGAATGTATACAGCCGTTATCCGAAGTGGAAGCTTGTACTGCTTTTGTTCCGGCCAGTGCCGCTTTGGTGTCTCTTACAGATGGTAGCAACCGGGTAAAGGTGGATGCTATGCAGACCGATCAGGGCTTTTGGAAGGTATTCAGCCTGCAGTTCATGGCAGGACACGGTTTTGGCGAAGAGGATCGTGCAGGAGGTACAAAGGCTGTTGTGGTTTGTGCTTCTGTGGCACGGAAACTGTTTGGTACGACAGATGCGGTGGGACAGCAGTTATTGTTGAACCGCGAACCGGCGCGTGTGATAGGAGTGGTAAAGGATGTTTCTGTCACCGCAAAGGATGCTTACGCACAAGTATGGAGTATGTATCCGGCCGATAAGTTGGAAGTGACTTCGGTATGGAGTTATGGTGGTAGTGTTCATATTGCTGTGCTGGCACGTACATCCGACGATTTTCCGGCTATCAGTCAAGGTATTGCCAAACGGATAGAGGCTGTCAATGCAGGATTGGGAGATATGCAGATAGACATCATGGAGCAACCGGATGACATCGTGGCGCATGTGAACCATGTATGGGCTAACGTAGGACCGGATGTGACGATGCTATACCTGCAATATGCCATTGCATTGTTCATCATTCTGTTGGTGCCGTCGCTCAATTTGTGCGGGCTGAGTAACAGCCGGATGCAGCAGCGTACCTCGGAGCTTGGGGTACGTAAGGCCTTCGGAGGAACGCGCGGTGTACTGATACGCCAAATTCTGAATGAGAACCTGGTACTGACACTGCTTGGCGGTGTGGTAGGATTATTGTTCAGCTACGTAGCTGTATGGGGAATGCGTACCTGGCTTTTTACCAATAGCCAGAATGTCGGTACAGCCGGTGACTTTAGCTTGAGCATGGAGGCATTGTTCAGTCCCTGGGTATTTCTGCTGGCTTTTGCTTTCTGCGTGGTCATCAATACGCTTAGTGCCGGACTGCCTGCATGGATGGCAGCAAGACGGACAATTGTAGATTCACTGAACGATAAATAAAACAAGAAGTATTATGAAATTCATTTTACACAACTTACGCATGATATGGGCACGCCTGAGCAATAGTGGGTGGGTCTTGGCCGAACTTTTTTTGGTATTCATCGTGATGTGGTTTCTTTGCGACTCTCTGGGATGTATGAAATATACTTTCTATCGTCCGTTGGGATATGATATCGACCATGTTTATCGTCTTACTACGGTTCAGGGAGGCGAGAGTCGTGATACTGCATTGCTCGATGCCGACAAGTATCTGAATATCCTGAAAAGGCTGGAACAAGAACCGACTGTAGAGGCCGCTTCATTGAGTTATTGGAGTTTGCCTATGAGTGGCGCAAATAGTTATAACTCGCTGGCTGTACAAGATACCATCGGGCAGAACGGGCGTATGATTTATGCTACCGGTGGATATACCCGGGTTTTCCATATGCAGGAGGAACAAGGACGGACTTTTGCCGCTTTGCCTATCGGCATCAATAATGTGATGTTGAGTCAGGCTATTGCCGATGCCTTCAAGGAACGGCTACCGGAATTTTCACTCAACACACCGATGAAATGGCGTGGAGATACTGTGAATACTGTTACTCAAGGTGGCATTGTCGGCAGTTTCCGCGATTACCGCTATGGTAATGACGCTCATTGGATTTTTATGCGCCTGGGCGAGCAACTTATGCGTGAGGAATTCGGCAGTCAGCAGGCACAGATAGTTTTCCGTGTAAAGCCTGCAGCCGACGGACCGGACTATCGGGAACAATTTCTCCGCGAGATAGCACCGAGGCTGGATACGGACAATATATTTGTTGCCGATGCGGAACCTTACACGCAAATGCAGGCACAGTTTGAAGTGATGTATGGAGATACGGACAAAGTGAATAGTCAGACAATAGTGGTATTGTTCCTTTTGGGTAATGTCTTTTTGGGGCTGATAGGCACTTTCTGGGTTCGTACGCGCCGTCGTCGCTCGGAAATAGCCTTACGGTTGGCTATGGGTAGTACCAAGCATCAGGTTTTTTCCCTTCTTATGGGGGAGGGGTTACTGCTGTTGGCATTGGTTACTTTGCCTGCTATGCTGGTATGTTACAACGTAGGTGTCGGCGAATTCACCATTGGACGTACTGCATTGATTGCGACCTGGCCGGTAGAGTGGAGCATGATACGTTTCCTGATAGGCTCATTAGGTGCTTGGCTGTTGATAGCACTGATGGTGATGATGGGTATTTGGTATCCGGCCCGGCAAGCCATGAAGATAGAGCCGGCAGAGGCGTTACATGAAGAATAAGAAAATAATATCAACGATAAAAAAGAACGTATCATCTGTTTGTATCGAACACATCACTTGTTTGGGGCAAATATATCATCCGTTCGTACTAAATATATTATCTGTTTTTTGAGTAAGTAATCATCGTAATAAATAAGCAAGAATATGAAGACAAATATTATAGGTGTTATCATCGCATTGGCATTGGCATTTGCAGGCGTAATTTGTGCATGGGGACAAGATAACAAAGTGAGTGAAGTACGTAAGGTGGAGGCATTCTCATCCATCAGGATAACTTCTGTGGGTACGGTTTATTTCACACAGAGCGACAGTTACTCCCTACAGATTGAAGGACGGGAGAAGTACGTGAAGAATACGGAGAGCACAGTGAAGGATGGTCATCTCACCATCGGCTTCAAGGATAAGAAGGTGCGCAACCAAAATGACGGTGTTACCATCCGTCTCTCGGCTCCGGACTTAAAGATGGTGGAATTTATCGGTGTGGGTGAATTCAACTGTGAGGAACCCTTGAAGCTGGATAAGCTGGAGTTTGAAGTGAAAGGCGTGGGTGATGTACATGTGAAGGATTTGACTTGCCGTGACCTGAGGGTGGCTTTACGTGGTGTGGGCAGTGCCGACATCCATGTAGTTTGCGATTATCTCTCTGCCAAAGTAGGTGGAGTCGGTGAAATTACTTTGAGTGGAACTGCCGGGCATGCTGACATTTCTAAAGGAGGCATAGGCGAGGTAAATACTGATAATTTGAAAATAGGCCGTTGAGATGATAAAGCAATTTTTCACACAAGCTTGGGCACAGTTGCGGCAGCAACCGATGATTAGTGCCGTCACCATAGCCGGTACGGCACTTGCCATCTTCCTCATCATGCTGGTGGTGATGATGCAGCAGGTGAAGGTGGCCCCGTTTGCCCCTGAAAGTAACCGTGACCGCTTTCTGCACGCCCATTATATGAGCATTACCAACAAGAGTTGGGGCGATGGAACCAGCAACGGACCGATGGGTATAAAGACGGCGCTCGAGTGCTTTAAATCGCTGAAGACACCGGAAGCGGTAACGATTTATACCTGCATGGTGGTTTCTACCCCCGTGAATCTGCCGGGACAACCTGCAACGGGTATCGATTTGTTGCAGACAGATGATACCTTTTGGCATGTATTCGATTTTTCGTTTGTTGCAGGAAAGGCCTATGACCGGGCTACGTTCGACGCCGGACTGCCCGTGGCAGTGATTACGGAAAGTGTGGCGCGCCGGCTATTCCAGACAACGGAGGCCGTGGGCCGTGAATTCCTCTTGAACCATGCTCCTTATACAGTGGCCGGCGTAGTGAAGGATGTTTCTACTTTAGCCAACACAGCTTACGCGCAGGTATGGGTACCCTATACCTCTACTGAGATAACGAAGGATACCTGGAGCGACGAACACATGGGGATGATGAGCGTCACCATCCTGGCAAAAAGCCGCGAAGATTTTCCAGCCATCCGCGAGGAAACGGAGCGCCGCCGTCAGGAGTACAACACGATAATCGGTGAGAACGGTTATTCGTTGATTTACCGCAACCGTCCCTACGACCAGGAGAAGAGTGCCGCGGGCATGGCTGCCAACATCGAACCGGACGTGGACCAGGCGCGCAGACAGCGCCTCATTATCTTCATCATCCTACTGATTGTTCCTGCCATCAACCTCAGCTCGATGACACAGAGCCGTTTGCGCCAGCGTGTGGCTGAGATCGGTGTACGCCGGGCATTCGGTTCAACAAGACTGGAACTGATGAGGCAAATCATTGCAGAGAATTTGGTGGTGACACTGTTGGCAGGGATTCTGGGATTGTTACTGAGCGTCGTGTTTGCTTATTTGGGAAATACCCTGCTGTTTGCCCAGGAATTCAGCCAGACGCTGAGCCCTCCCGCCGTGGATGCAAGTATATTGCTGCATGGCTCTACTTTTGGCTGGGCACTGCTGTTCTGCTTTGTGCTGAACTTATTGAGTTCCGGTATTCCCGCATGGCGTGCATCGAGGGTAGGCATTGTAAATGCATTGGGTGGACGCTTGCATAAATAATCCCGTGTCACTAAACATTAATCGCTGAAGAAAATGACTAAGAAACTTCTTATACAGATAAAGAATGAATGGCTCTCAAACCTATGGTTGGTGCTGGAGCTGCTGGTGGTGAGCGTAGTGATGTGGTACGTGGTGGACTATCTCTATACTCGCGCCGCTACCTACCTGGAGCCGAAAGGCTTTGATATCGAGCATTGTTACCTCATCGAGTTGGGTGAACTGACACCCAAAAGCCCCGACTACATAGCCGGGCATACCTCTCAGCAGACCCACGATGACATAGCCAAGTTGCTGGAGCGTCTGCGCCACCGGCCAGAGATAGAGGCGGTGAGCCTTTCACAGAATTCGTACCCTTACAATGGAAGCAATTCAAGCGCTGAAGTGAGCTACGATACGTTGCGTTCTCCCGGTTGGACTATCCGGAGGTTGGTGACACCGGATTTTCCCCGTGTATTTCGCTATCGGGGCACGCGTGGCGAGACACCCGAACAATTGGCTGAAATGTTGGAACGCGGGGATTTCATGGCTTCGGACAACCTTTTTAGTAAGTATGACCGTAGGATGACCGACTTTGTGGGCCAGCGGTTCCATCTCTTTGGGGACACAACGAAGACCTACCGGCTGGGTGCCGCATTGCAAGATGTACGCTATCACGATTACGACCAGGCACGAAGCTCATATTCCATGATGGTGAAGCAGAATTTCTACTATGTCGGTCTCGAACTTTGTGTCCGTGTCCGTGAAGGGCAGGACAATGACTTCATTGAGAGGTTGAAGGCAGACAGTGAGAGCCAGTTTCGCGTAGGTAACATCTTCATTTCGGAGATACGTTCTTTCAAGGACATCCGCCGCAACTTCCAGCAGGCATGGACCAATGATATCCGTAACTATGTGATGGGTATGGGATTCCTGCTGCTGAACATCTTCCTCGGCTTGCTCGGAACATTCTGGTTCCGTACGCAGCAACGCCGTTCGGAAATAGCGCTGCACAAAGCGCATGGAGCGACAGACCGTGCCATCTTCAGCCGGCTGCTTAGTGAAGGGATATTATTGTTGGCAATTGTCACTCCTGTTGCATTGCTCATCGACTATAATCTGGCGAATCTGGAATTGAACTCCTGGAGGAACGGTACGACATTGGAGTGGGGCCGTCTGCTGCTCTGTGCCGCGATCAGCTTTGTGTTGATAGCCCTCATGATTATTATCGGCATCGGCATCCCCGCCCGCAAGGCGATGAAGGTACAGCCCGCCGAAGCTCTGCACGACGAATAATTTAATTTTCAATTTTTAATTATTTATGATACGTCTCTACTTTCAGCAAGCCTTCTACCATTTGCGGGAGAATCCCATTATCACTTGGGTGTCCGTGATAGGTACCGCTCTTGCCATTTGCATGATTATGGTGCTTGTCATCACCCTGCAAGTACGTATGGTAGATTGTGAGCCGGAGATAAACCGCTCGCGTTCGCTTTATGTTTCTACCATGGCAGTAAGGTATAAAGGAACTGACCATGGGGCATATGGGCACATGTCTGTACAGACGGGTAAGGGATGTTTTAAACAGCTTTCTACGGCAGAGGCCGTCACGCTTATATCTTTACCGGAAAAAGTGCGTGTGTCGTTGCCCGCTGGAGCAAAGCTGACAGCGGATATGGTGCAGACGGACGAACAGTTCTGGCACATCTTCCGTTTCCGTTTTTTGAGTGGTAAAGGTTTCAGCAAGGCAGACAGCGATGCCGGAATACCTTGTGCCGTTATCTCGGCTACCGTGGCGCGTCGGTTGTTCGGCACTACGGAGGCAACGGGGCAGACATTGCAACTGAATCATGTGGATTACCGGGTTTCAGGTGTCGTGGCCGATGTTTCCATGCTTGCCACTTCAGCATACGGGCAAGTGTGGGTACCTTATAATTCGACCGATGCTGCCGGTTTTGCCTGGTGGGAAAATACGATGGGGCAGATGAAGGCTGTGATATTAGCACATTCGTCGGCCGATTTTCCGGCTATTCGTGAAGAGGCGGAGAGATTGCGCCTTGCGTATAACGCCGGTCTATCCGAAGCGGAAACCTTTTATCGTGACCAACCCGATGGGGTGTTTGCCAATCTGTATCGTAAATGGGACCATTTGCCGGATATGAAGGGGATTGTTTTGCGTTACGCGCTTGTCATCACCATCTTGCTACTGGTGCCTGCCATCAACCTTTCTTCCATGACCCTCTCGCGGATGCGGAAGCGTATGAGTGAAATCGGGGTACGCAAAGCTTTCGGCGCTACGGGTAGTGAACTGGTAAGACAGGTGTTTTTCGAAAACCTGCTGCTCTCTCTGTTGGCGGGTATGCTGGGGCTGGCTTTGAGTTACGGTGCTACTTTTTTATTGAACGGCTTCCTCTTTGGCAATAGCGCCAATGCCTATTTAAATGGAGACACTTCACTGACACCTGGCATGTTACTTTCTCCATGGGCTTTTCTGTCGGCTTTCGGTTTCTGTTTGCTGATGAATTTGCTTTCAGCCGGTATCCCGGCATGGAGGGCTTCGAGGATGAATATAGTGGATGCAATCAATCAGAGGGGGGAATGACATATGAAGAATATATTGGTTCAGATTAAGAATGAATGGCGTTCCAGCCTTTTCCTTTTTACGGAACTGCTGCTGGTCTTTGTGGTGCTTTGGTACATTGTGGACTGGACACTGGTTACTCTTCGTGTTTACAATGCCCCGATGGGTTTTGATACGGAACATTGCTATAATATTGCAGTCAGTAAGCTTACTCTCAAGTCTACTGCTTATAATTTCGATTTGACCAAGGACGATGATATGCGGCATCTTGTGGAACTTGCCGAACGTTTGAGGCATCGTCCAGGTGTGGAAGCTGTGGCACTTTCTCAGAATTGCTTTCCTTATAATGACGGTAGCAACGGTCTCAATCTGGGGCTGGATACTATATCGGAGAATGTTCATCTGCTTTGGGTGGAACCTGATTTTTTCCGTGTGTTCCGTTATGGTAGCTCGGATGAGGAGATGTTGACCCACATGGCCGCTGCCATACGGGATGACCATATGGTCGTTTCTTCCAATCTTTTTGCAGCCTATCCTGAATTGCACCTGAACAATGCAGCTTCTTTACAAGACCGTGAACTTACACTGTTGAATTTCGGTAGTGATGAACGGTGCCGCGTAGGGGCTGTCGGCACACCCGTACGTTGGTCGCACTTCTATACTTCTTCAGAGTGGGGAGGTACTTATGCAGCTTTGCATCTTAACCTTGACAGACTGAAAGAATATGGAAATCCACGATACATCACTCTCAGTCTTCGTGTCCGTCCTGATGCCGATTCCGGCTTTATGGAGAAGCTTATGGAGGATGCTGACCGCCTCTATCAAGTAGGGAATCTCTATCTGCTCGATGTAACTTCTTTCAAGGATTTGCGCGAGATATGCGAACGTGAGGACATGAATGAAGCCAAAACCCAGCTTTGTGTGCTCGGCTTTCTGTTGATGAATATTTTTCTGGGCGTTATCGGCACTTTCTGGTTCCGTACACAGCAGCGTCGCCGTGAAGTGGCACTCCGTATGGCTATGGGAAGTTCGCGTCAAGGTGTCTTCCTCCGTCTGATGTCGGAGGGTATATTGCTGCTTACCCTTGCAGCCGTTCCTGCCGTCATTATTGCCTTCAATGTGGGAATGGCGGAGTTGGTGGATGTTGAGAAACTTCCTTTCGGCGGAGGGCGTTTTCTGGCAGCTGTTGTGGCAACCTGGTCGCTTATGGCTGTCATGATTGTTGCAGGTATTTGGTATCCGGCAAGAGGTGCCATGAAGGTGCAGCCTGCCGAAGCATTACATGATGAATAGAAAGTTATGAAACAAATTTTAGCTCTTATTCGCCAGAATCCCTTTTTCAGTGCTGTTTCCGTCATCGGTACGGCAGTGAGCATCACCTTTGTCATGGTCATTTACATGGTGTATGACATCCAGACGGCTGACTTGGCTCCTGAGTCGCACCGCAGTAGTATGGTATGTTCTTCTTATGGATATTCTTACCGTAAGTCCGACCGCAGCAATTCCAATACGGGTATGTCTTATCGGGCTGTCAACGCTATTTTTAAGGAACTTCCGGGAGCAGAACTTGTCACCTATCTGGGACCTACCTATCTTAGATACTGTGGGGAGTCGCCAGCGCGGGGAATGCGCCGCACGGTTCGTCTGGTGGATTTGAACTATTGGCGTGTCTACGACATCCCTCTTGTGGCAGGTCGTCTTTTCAGTACCGAAGAGTTCGATGCTTGCCGGGATGTTGTGGTTATAGGTGAACAGCTTGCCCGCGAAGCTTTCGGGTCTGCCGAAGCAGCCATTGGCAAGAATTATTTTGTTAACTTTCGCCCTAAACGCATTGTGGGGGTCACCAAAGATGTGAGCTCTCTGTTCACATTTGCCTATGGAGAGTTGTGGATGCCTTATTCCACCCGGAATTCCGATTTGGGCAGTGAAGGGCTACGGGGAGATTTCGAGGCTGTGGCCCTTGTCAGGCCCGGTGTCGGTAGAGAGGAGCTCAAGCGGCAGATAGAACAGTCGCTTGCCCGCTTCAACGAGACACTGACTGAGTATAAACTGGAACTTCCCGATCTCAGCACTTATACGGAACGGCAGTTCTTCCGTAATGATACGATGAGCCCTGCCGTAACCTGCATAATTCTGGGTCTGATATTACTGATTGTACCTGCTATCAATGTCAGCGGACTTATATCTTCGCAAATGTCCCGTCGCATGGCTGAGCTTGCGGTAAGGAAAGCATACGGTGCCAGCCGTTCTACTTTAATGGTGCAGTTGCTCCGTGAGAATCTGGCTTTGGCATTTGCCGGCGCATTGCTCGGTTTTCTCTTTTCATGCATATTCCTATGGCTGGGTAAGGATTGGATGCTTGGCTATGGCGCTCCCGGAACGAATTTTGATGTAAGTGTCTGGCTTTTCTTCCGTCCCACGGTTTTCGTGGCTGTATTGGTGGTGTGCCTGTTGTTCAACCTGCTTTCTGTGTTTATTCCGGCCTGGCATGCCACCCGCCGTCCCATAGCCGAGGTTCTTGGTGGAGAATGAACGGATAAACGAATCCCAATTAAAAAAACAGTAACGAGTATGATACATTCTATTTTACATCAGATATGGAACCAGCGCCGCAGTAATGGCTGGCTGTTTGCCGAGCTGTTGATTGTATTTACATTGATGTGGTATTGTGTGGATGTGCTCTATGGCTTTACCCATGCAGAACGGCAGCCTAAGGGGTATGATTTGGAGCATGTCTATAAGATAAGGATTTCCTGCAACCCCACACAGATAGTACCGTGCACGTCGGAAGACAGTCTGCAGACCTTCTGGTTCAAACCGATGGAGGAGGTGCTCCGGCGTATCAGGCAATATCCTGCTGTGGAGAGTGCGGCCATGTGGTTGGGTACCGATACCTATACCCGCGGGCGTGTTTACCAGGGGTATACGACGGACAGCGTACATGTTGTCGAGACTACAGTACGCTATGTGTCTCCAGAATATTTCGACGTCATGCGCATTCCGTTGTTGCAGGGGAATGTCGTAGACTGGAATTCCACTGCTAGTCCTTTGCCTGCCGTGGTGACCTGTGATCTGGCAGACAGCCTTTTTCAGACAAGTACTGGGGCGGTGGGCCGCGAGTTCCTGGATTATTACAGCGGAGGTCTCCGTTACCGTGTCTCTGCAGTCTGTGCCTTGCAGAAGACGGATGATTACGCCCGTTACGGACCTTTTGTTCTGACTCCTTTCCCTGGTTGGTTCTATGAGGCCCAGTACCTTCCGTTCATCTCCCTACGGATACGTCCGGAGGCAGATACGGATAATTTTGCAGCCTGTTTCTATCAGGATATGACGTCGCAGCTGCAGGTCGCTCCATTCTATCTTTTCGACATACAGAGCTATAAGGACCAGAAGATAGAACGGGATGCTGCCGAAGGAATCACCCCATATATCCGTAGTGCAAGGCTCATTGTGATATTCTTCGTTTTCAATGTATTCATTGGGCTGATGGGAACTTTCTGGTTCCGTACCCGCCATCGTCGCAGCGAGATTGCCTTGCGCATGGCCATGGGCAGCAGCCGTGGAAGGATACGTTGGCAATTGCTGGGTGAAGGGTTGCTGCTGTTGGCGCTTGCTTCTATCCCGGCTTTGATAATATGTATTAACATGGTTATGGCAGATGTCACTTTTACAGAAGCCACGGATGCCACTTGGGGGAGATTTGTCATATGCGTTTCTATTGTCTGGGTATTGATGGCACTAATGGTGATTGCAGGAATCTGGTATCCGGCTTCACGGGCCATGGAGGTGCAGCCTGCCGAAGCATTGCATGATGAATGAGTTTTTTTTGAGTAATCTGTACTCATTCTCAATATAACTTGTATATTTGCGTGACGAATAAGAGTTTTTGCGTTGAGTATACAAAATCTATATTATGATGAAACGCCTTTTCTTTCCATTGCTTGCAGGCTTGTTGTGGTTGATGTCGGGAACACTTTCGGCTGCGGAACGTACGTACAATGTACTTTTCATACAGTCTTATACAAAAAATACTCCTTGGCACAGCCTCCTGACAGAAAATCTGGAGAACGGACTGAAAAAGGGGGGAGTTAGAGCCAATATCATTACCGAATATCTGAATGCCGATTACTGGTCTTTCGCTTCCGAATGTTTCATCATGCGCCGCATTTGCCAGCGTGCCAGGCAACGGAAAACGGACTTGATTGTGACTTCCAGCGATGAGGCTTTCTTCACATTGACCCATTGCGGTGATTCCCTGCCTTATCAGATACCGGTGGTGGTTTCGGGCATCAAATACCCGGATGAGAGGGTCTTTGAAAGAATGCCCAACGTCTCTGGCTATGTTTCGAAAACGGATTTCGATGTCTTGCTGGATGCGGCTGTCCGTATGTTCCCTTCCCGCAGGGAGTTGGTTTGTCTGTCCGACAGCAGTTTCCTGAGCCTTAAAGGGGTCAGGGCTGTGGAAGACTCTTGGGAACGCATAAAAAGCAACTATCCGGAGCATGAGTTGAAAGTGCTGAACGTGCAGGCCAAGTCCTTGAACTCTATCATCACTTCCATTTGCTATGACTACAATGCCTACAAGCATATTGTTATAGCTCCCAAATGGATTCCTTTTCTTTCCTTGAAGTTGAAGGCTCCCGTGTTTACCAGCCAGAACCTGGCTATGACGAACGGTGTGCTGTGTGTGTATGATGCCGTTCCCGGAGAGGATGCCTTTGCTGCCGGCCGGCAGGCTGCAAGTATTTTGAAGGGCAAGTCACCCGCCTCATTGGGAGTAAAGGACTTTGGGGGCAAGTTGCTGTTCGATTACAAACAGTTGCAGTTTTTCCGTGTGGACACGAACCGTGCGGAGAGCAAGGGCATCATTTTGAATATACCGTTGATGGAGCGTTACCGTGTCTGGTTCATTCTGTTCTATTCGCTGATTGTCGGGGCATTGGTGCTGCTGGTTGCCTGGCTTTTCCGTGCCAACCGCAGGGAGTCGCGTAAGCGCATACATGCCCAGACCCGCTTGTTGATACAGCACCGCCTGGTGGAGCAGCGCGACGAGTTCGACAATATCTTCTGTTCCATTCGCGACGGCTTGATTACGTATGATACCGACCTGCGCATCCATTTTGTCAACCGTCCGTTGTTACAGATGCTGGGACTTTCTTCCGAAACCTATACGTCCCGTTTCTATGAAGGGCAGATGGCCGGCTCCATTTTCAGGATTTACATGAATGGAGAAAACATCTTGCAGGACTTGTTGAAGAAAGTACGTACCGGAAAGAGACCTATTTCTATTCCGGAGAAAGCCTTCATGCAGGAAAACCATCAGGGAACGTATTTCCCCGTTTCCGGCGAGGTAGTACCTATCTTTGCCAATGAAAAGATGACGGGAATGGCGATTGTATGCCGCAATATCTCCGAAGAAGAGATGCAGAGACGCTTCTTCAATATGGCGGTGGAGGAAAGCTCCATTTATCCGTGGCAGTACAACATGCATATGAACCGTTTCCATTTCCCGGGTGGATTGCTGCGCCGTTTCGGGTATACCGGTGATACGGACTTGCTGGCACGTGATGAGATGGACACCCTTATACATCCGGAAGACTTGCTGCATACGCGCAGGAATTTTGATGCCATTCTGTTGGGCAATGAAATCAATTCACGGATGAGTTTCCGGTTGAAGAGTGCGGATGGGAGCTATGAATGGTGGGAGTTCCGCAGTACCGCTTATGACGGACTGACGGTTGATACCCCATACATGGTATTGGGAGTATGCCAGAGCATCCAGCGTTACAAGGATACGGAAGAGGCCTTGATTGCCGCACGTGACCGTGCCTTGCAGGCCGACAAGCTCAAATCTGCGTTTCTTGCCAATATGAGCCATGAGATACGCACCCCTTTGAATGCCATTGTCGGCTTCTCGGATTTGTTGAAGGATTTGGACGCTTTTTCTCCGGAAGAGGTAAAGCAGTTCGTCGAAACAATCAACATCAACTGTACATTGCTGTTGGCGTTGATAAACGATATTCTGGACCTCTCGCGCATAGAATCGGGCACGATGGACTTTAAGTTCGGAGCATTCAATCTGGCGTTCATCATGCAGGAAGTCCATGAATCCCAGCGTCTGAGTATGCCTCGGGATGTAGAGCTACGTATAAAGATTCCGGAAGGGGAAGACAAATTGGTCATCACCGATTCCGTCCGCTTGAAGCAGGTCGTGAACAACCTGATAAACAATGCCAAGAAATTCACGGTAACGGGCAGCATCACCTTCGGCTACGTCACGAACCGGGAAGGATATACCACCATCTTTGTCGAAGACACGGGAAGCGGTATCTCCGAAGACGCCCAGAAACATATCTTCGAACGCTTCTACAAAGAAGACAGCTTTACGCAGGGTGCCGGTTTGGGGCTGAGCATTTGCCAGACCATCGTAGACCGCTTGCATGGTTCTATCTCGGTCTCCTCAGAGTTGGGAAAAGGAACGCGTTTCGAGGTGGTGATACCGGATGCGAACGAATAATCATTCAATCCGTTTGCAGGCATTGGCTTGCAGAAACTCCTCCAATATATCCTCGTAATTGCCGTGTAACATGATGTGGTGGTTGCCCAGCGGTGTCTTGAGGAAATAGTCGGCAGGGGAGTTCATTTTTATCCGTACTTGGGTGCGGCACATATTGATGTAGTTTGTATTCTCAACAAGCGTGCCGGTGCTCAGGTAATATTCGTCCAGACTTTCGTTCCCGCATTTCACGATGGTTACATCTCCTGTCGGCAGGATTCCCTGAATACCGATGCCGATTTCCGTCTCAAAATGGTTGCGTATGATGAACTGCTCCGTTTGTGCGATACCGATGGTACAATGTGCCAATATGATTTCATTGGTACGGGCATTTATCATGGAAGGATTGGCCATGAAAGAGTTCTTCCCTGTCAGCACTTTTACGGCCAGCATGGTGAAGACGGATTGCAAATCGCCTTCACATCCGGCAATGATTCCTTCGTCGTTCAGCAAGGCAAGGGCAAGGCAGCCGGTGGTTCCCGTTTGGTCTATCAGACGGAAGCAGCTGAGGGTAATGGCGCTCAGTCGCTCTTCCTCTACAATCCTCTTGATGGCTCGATACAGCCGCATGGCCTTTATCATGTCTTCGGGGCTTGCCTCTCGGCAGGCAAGCGCTTTTCCTGCCAGTCCGGCGCATGCTTCGCCCACCTCGTCGTCCGTTATCTGTCCGTAGTATTCATAAATGCGGTCCAATGAGACGTCTGTGTACTCGATACCCCAGCGGCGTTTGGCAAGCAGATAATCCACATTGCTGGCAATGAGCCAACTGGACGGAGTGCCCATTACGCCGATGCGCATGCCGAAAAGGCTGCGTTGTGCCATGAAATTGCTGTGCAGGACAAAAATACGCTTGATGGTTTCGGGGAGCTCTCCGTGAAGAATCTCGCTTTTCATTCCCCGGCCGCGCAGCCAGGAAGATATTTCGAGAGCGGCGGCCAGTGAGTTCTGCATGCCGTCTGCCAGGAGGATGGCGGGGCGGGGAAGGGATTCGAAATGCTGGATTACCAGCCGTTCCACACCTCCGGTGGCAATGAATATAATACTGAAGTCATCGGGTGATAACTTGTCTATATCTTTGTAATCAATGAAGTTGACGGTAAAGTATTTTTCCAATTCAGTCAATATCACTTCGTGGGAGCTACGGACTGATGCTTGTTTATGCAGTATGGAAGCAAAAGTTATAAGGTTGATGACCATGGTGTTATTTACAATTTGACTATTTACTATTTACAATTGAGCCAGCTTGGTTCGTTTGCTTTTTCAAAGATACAAGTTTCCGTTTACATATCATAGAGTTTTTACGATAGATAAGTTTTTTAAAGTTTTTATGGTCTTGCCTTCCTTTTGGTTTCAAATAATTCGCTACATTTGCAACTTTAATGATAAAGTGATAGCAATATCACTTATAAATAGTCTATTAAATAGTAAATTGTAAATTGTCAAATAGTAAATAACCTCATGCCAACAATATCTATTCGCGGAATGGAGATGCCCGCATCTCCTATCAGAAAACTGGCTCCTTTGGCAGATGCTGCCAAGCAGAGGGGCATACATGTATTCCACCTGAACATCGGACAACCCGACCTGCCTACTCCGGAAGTCGCGATTGAAGCGATACGGAACATCGACCGGAAAGTTCTGGAATACAGTCCCAGTGCGGGGTATCGCAGTTACCGCGAGAAGTTGGTGGGTTACTATGCGAAGTACAATATCAATCTGACTGCAGACGACATCATCATCACTTCCGGCGGCTCGGAGGCGGTCTTGTTTTCTTTCCTGGCTTGCCTCAATCCGGGTGATGAAATCATTGTTCCCGAGCCGGCCTATGCTAATTATATGGCGTTTGCCATCTCTGCCGGAGCTAAGATACGCACCATTGCCACGACCATCGAAGAGGGTTTCTCGTTGCCCAAGGTAGAGAAGTTCGAAGAGCTGATTAACGAGCGCACGCGGGCCATTTTGATTTGCAATCCCAACAATCCTACGGGTTACCTCTATACACGCCGTGAAATGAACCAGATTCGCGACCTTGTGAAGAAGTACGATTTGTTCCTCTTCTCGGACGAGGTGTACCGTGAATTTATTTATACGGGTTCTCCCTATATCTCTGCCTGCCATCTGGAAGGCATTGAGAACAATGTGGTGCTGATTGATTCCGTGTCCAAGCGCTATTCGGAGTGCGGTATCCGCATCGGTGCCCTGATAACGAAGAACAAGGAAATCCGGGATGCTGTCATGAAGTTCTGCCAGGCGCGTCTCAGTCCTCCATTGATTGGCCAGATCGCCGCAGAAGCATCGTTGGATGCTGATGAGGATTATCTGCGCGACACATACGATGAATATGTAGAACGCCGTAAATGCCTGATTGACGGATTGAACCGCATACCGGGCGTATATTCGCCCATTCCGATGGGAGCGTTCTATACGGTGGCAAAGCTGCCGGTAGATGATTCGGACAAGTTCTGTGCCTGGTGCCTGTCGGAGTTTGAATACGAGGGACAGACGGTATTCATGGCGCCTGCGTCCGGCTTCTATACTACGCCGGGTTCTGGTCGCAACGAAGTGCGTATCGCATACGTACTGAAGAAAGATGACTTGAACCGCGCCTTGTTTATCCTGCAAAAAGCATTGGAAGCCTATCCGGGGCGAACCGAATAAAATGAAATAATTCATTAGGCGCGGATTACACGGAAAACTTAAGATAAAGACGTTTGTTTCAAATCTTCCGTGTAATCTGCGCCTAAAAAATAATGGCCCATGAATCTATCTCGCTTTATAGCGTTGCGCATTTATCGCAACTCGGAGCCGGGCAAGCAAGTTTCCCGTCCGGCTGTCCTTATTGCCATGGTGGGCATTGCCCTTGGACTGGCGGTGATGATTATTGCCGTGTCCGTCATTGTCGGCTTCAAGAGCGAGGTAAGGGATAAAATCGTGGGTTTCGGTGCCCATATCCAGATAGGCAACCTGGATGCTGCACGCTCATACGAGACGCGTCCGGTGGTGGTGGGTGACAGCATGATGGCTGCGCTTTCCGATTATCCCGAAGTGAAGCATGTACAACGCTACTCCACCAAGCCGGGGATGATAAAGACCGCCGATGCCTTTCAGGGAATGGTGCTGAAAGGTGTGGGGCAGGAGTATGATAGCACCTTCTTCCACCGCCATTTGCTGGAGGGGGAGTTTCCGCAATTCAGCGATTCTGCTTCGTCCAACCGCGTAGTCATCTCAAAGTCTCTTGCCAACAAGCTGCAATTGAAACTCGGTGACAAGATAGACACCTACTTCATCCAGGACGATGTGCGTGCCCGCCGCCTGAAGATTGCAGGTATCTACCAAACCAACTTCTCTGAATACGACAACCTATTCCTGCTTACCGACCTCTACCTGGTGAATCGCCTGAACAACTGGGAGCCAGACCAGGTGAGTGGCATGGAGCTGGAAATACGCGATTATGACAAGCTGGAAGAAACCACCTATGAGGTAGCTGCCGATACGGACGGGAATCCCGACCGTTATGGCGCCGAGTATTGCGTCCGCAATGTAGAGCAGCTCAATCCTCAAATCTTTGCCTGGCTGGGCATCTTGGATGTCAACATCTGGGTCATTCTCATTCTGATGATTGGAGTGGCGGGGTTCACCATGGTATCCGGCCTGCTGATTATCATCATAGAGCGTACCTCCATGATAGGTGTGCTGAAGTCTTTGGGAGCCAACAACTTTACTATTCGTAAAGTTTTCCTTTGGTTTTCGGTCTTCCTCATCGGGAAAGGCATGCTCTGGGGGAACATAATCGGCCTTGCATTCTATTTTGTGCAGCGCTGGTCCGGCTTGTTCAAGCTCGACCCTGAGACCTATTATATGGCTACTGTTCCGGTATCTTTCAATATCTGGCTGTTCCTGCTACTGAATGCCGGTACATTGCTGGCTTCAGTCCTGATGTTGTTGGGCCCTTCATTTCTGATTACACGCATCCATCCGGCAACTTCCATCCGTTACGAATAAGAGAATCACTTTCTCAGAAAATCGCTTTTCTTGCGGAACAGACAGTACCATTTCCAACGTAAAGACTGTATCGGCTGCAATAGGTCGAAAGCCGGTAGTGTGAAGTAATATCTACGTTGTTCTTCCAGGTCGCGGGCAGTCTTGTTGACAATGACGGCCTGCAGGGTGAAACGGAACAGGAACAAAAGACAAGCGACGCCTGCTGCCAGCCAGTGGAAGTGCATAATGCCGATGAACATCGCTGCTATCCAGGATGCGTGGAATACCAGGCGAGTCAGGGTCTCAAAACCGGCCAGCCAGCGTTGCATCCCATGATACAGCCGTGCTGTGGAGGCGTAACCTATTTTCTCTTCTTTCCAGTCCTTGGCACGCAGAAGCGGTTGCATGCGTACAATGGCATTGGCATCCGTTTCTACCCGCGTGTTCTCCGGGGTAGCCACGTGGTTGATGAACAAATCGTCGTCTCCCCGTTGCAGGTTGAGGTGTGCGGAGAATCCTTTCTGTTGGTAGAAGAGTTCCTTCCGGTAGGCCAGGTTACGCCCGATGCCCATGTAGGGGCTGCCTGCCAGGGCAAATCCCAGATAGCGCATGGAAGTGAACAGATTGTCGAATGCCACCCGTTTGTGCAGCCAGCCTTTGCCGCGTTCGTAGCCGCTGTATCCTAGCACCACTTGGGTACGTGATGTGAAGTTGCGTGCCATCAGTCGCAGCCATTGGTTGCTTTGGGGCATGCAGTTGGCATTGGTAAACACCAGCCATTCATATTTGCTGGCCTTGATTCCAAGCGTCACAGCCAGCTTCTTACGGCTGATGTAGCGGGAGGAATCGGGCACGAAGCTGTGGTAGAGATGGGGGTATTTCTCCTCGAGGATGGTCAGGTAATCTTCGCTCTCATCAGTGTTGCCGTCGTTAATGACGATGACTTCAAATAGGGGATAGTCCTGCTCCAGCACGGCGCCCAGGTTGCGGCGCAGATTTTCGGATTCCTCGCGGGCGCAGATGATGACGGATATGGGGGGCAGTTCCTGGGTGAAGTGCATGTTTCCCTGCTTCACGGCACGGCGGCGTGCATGAATACGGTTGTAGAGACAGAGGTAGTAGATAATTTGAATAAGGAACAGACCACCCGCTACGGCGAGTACGATAATTTCAGTTGAATCTAATGTAAATGCTTCCATGTGCAGTAGGACGTTTATGTGCTGCAAATTTACGCAATTTCCGGCACTGCCTCAAACTTTGTTCCGGGAAAGTGCTTGGACAAATACTGCTTGATGTATTTCATCGTGTCTTCCTGGATAGTCTTATCCTCCACGGTGGGATAGAGGTTGTAGAGTACCGTATCGAGTGCGATGCCCCGGTTCTTGATGGCTTCGAAGCTCAGCAGGGTGTGGTTGATGCTGCCCAGCTTTCCGGAGGTGACGAAGATAAGCGGGTACTGCTTTTCCACAATGTAGTCTATCGTCAGGAAATCTTCGGTGAGGGGAACCATCAGACCTCCGGCTCCTTCTACGAGCACGGTATCATAGCGGTGGGAAAGTTCCCTGGTGGCACGCTCTATTTTCACGAAGTCTATCGGGCGCTTGTCTATGCGGGCGGCGAGGTGGGGGGAGCAGGGGTAGGAGAATATCTCGGGCATGGTCAGCCCCTCTTTGTCTTCCGGCAGGTAGCCGGTTCCGGTGAGGTGGCGGTGCAGGTCGATGTCCTCGGAATGGCCGGTGTTGCCGGTCTGGATGAACTTTTGGGTGATGACGCGCAGGCCGCGTTGCATAAGCTCACGGGCATACCAGGCGGTGCAATAGCTTTTTCCGGCATCTGTATCAATGCCGCTGATGAAGTAGATGTTTTTTGTTTCCATTATTTTGTCTTTTTTCGTGCGATGATATAAATAGGGTGATAGGTTAGGCTTACGTTGCCTGCGGCATCACTGAACCGGGTTGTGTATTCTTCGCAGAAGGATTGCAGGCGGCCACGCGTCCACATCCTTTTTTCCGTACCCGTGACTCCGGTTTGCTTCAGATGCTTCAGCACTGCCTGGGGAGTGGGGAAGGGCAGGGATATCACCTCTTCTTCGGCATGGAGAATATCGAAGCCGGGAGACAGCAGGGCTTGCAGCTCCTTAATGGAGGGATAGTCCAGCCCGTGCCCAGTCAGTTGGCGTATTTCGTGCATGTTTGTGGCGCCGAAGGTGCTGAAGGCAAGCAGGCCGTCTGCCACCAGTGCTTGGTGGCAGCGGGTGAAGAAAGCACCTGGGTCGTTGAACCATTGTAGGGTGGAGCACGAGGTTATCAGGTCGGTTTCTCCGGGGAAGTCGATGGCTTCGGCATCACCGGGGACGAACTGCACGGTAGTGCCGTCGCAAAGTTCCTTGACGCACTCTTCCATTTCCCGGCACAAGTCGTTCAGCAGCAGGGTTTCCGGTTGCAAGGTGTGGAGGAGGATACGCGAGTAGCTTCCCGTTCCGCAGCCAAACTCTACGACACGGTGGAAACGTGTGTATGGTTCCTTTATGAGCTGCATCATCTTCTCGGCGACTTGTTGCTGCACGCGGGCCTCCCGGGTATAGGTATTCCGGGCTTTGGCAAAGCGGGAGGCTATCAGTTGTTTGTCCATCGGGTTCAGTGGCTTGTCCATAGGTCTTGCAGGTAATGTCTGAATAACTCTTCCTGATAGTGGGCATCCTCCGTTTGCAGCACGGGGGTGCCGAGTGTTTCCCAGGCTTGCAGCTGGTTGGCTGGCGGAATGATGCGGTCGTTGCCTCCCGTTACTGCCTGCTGCCAGTGGAAGGTGGCAGCAGGCAGTGTGTGGTACATCTTCTCAATCTCCGTCAACTCATCTCTCAACTCTTCCAGCGGACGGCGGGGAGTGATTTCCAGGAAAGCTTTGAAGGCTGCTCCGTTGGCGCACATGCGGCGGAGGAATTTGTGCAGTGAAGCCCCGGTCAGTCCGTCCAATGTCCCGTGGTAGATGGCGGGTGGAATACCCATATGCTGGTCTATGGGGTAGGGTGTTCCGTTGATGGCGATGCTGTTTGCCATATGGATACCTTCGCCGGACGTACCTGGCGATGAGAGCTGTGGCATGGTCTGCGAAGCCGCCCATACCCCCATAGACCAGCCGATGAGGTTGATTTCGCGGTATTTTTCCAGTCCGGAGGCGTCAAAATCCAGTGTGCGGTAGTCATAGCACACCATGAAGTCGCTGGCTGCCGGACGATACATTTTGAAAGGAGTCTCATCGGCTCCCCAGCCGGCAAAGAACAGCAATAGCCGGGGATGATGTTCGTGTATAATGTAACTTTGTTTCATCTGTTTTTAGAATCGTATAGCGTTAGTATTCTTCTCTTCCTTTAGGGGAATAAGGGGAATCAGTTCTCCAATCTCATCTTCCCGTATGTCCGCTGTCAATGAGAAGCGGATGCGTGATGTTCCTTCGGGCACCGTGGGCGGGCGTACCGGCAGTGCATAGAACCCATGCCTCTGCAGCAACTCTGCGCACAGCACAGTGTCGGCACTGGGGCCGATAATCAGAGGGACGATATGGCTTGCGCTGGGGCATCCGTACCCTTTGGCTTGTAATGCTTCGCGCAGCGTCCGGCCGATTCTAGCCAGATGCTCGCGGCGGTTCTGCATTCCGGCAAGTTTCCGCACGATAAACAGTGTCCAGGCAATACTTGTCGGAGGCAATGCCGTGGTGAAGATGAGGGTTCGCATCCGGTTGACGAGATACTCGCGTATCGTCCGGCAGCAGGCGATGTATGCGCCGGCAGACGCCGCTGCCTTGCCGAAGGTGCCCACGAGGAAATCTATATCCCGGATGCATCCGGTTTCTTCGGCGCAGCCCAGGCCGCGCGGTCCCCTTACGCCGAATGCATGGGCTTCGTCCACATAGAGCAGTACGTTGGAGTATCTTTTTTTCAAACGCACCAATGCCGTGAGGTCGGCTTGGTCACCGTCCATGCTGAAGATGCTTTCTGTGACGATAATAAGTTGCCGGTATGTTGCATGGTGTTGTTCCAGCAGGCGTTCCAGTTGCACCAGGTCGTTGTGGCGGAAGCGGATGCAGCGTGCGGTGGATAGGCGGATGCCGTCGATGATGCTGGCATGCACCAGCTTGTCTGCCAGTATCAGGGTTTGTGCATCGCTCACGGCGGGCAGAATCCCCATATTGGCATGATAGCCGCTATTGAGCACCAGTGCTGTCTCTGTGCCGAAAAGTGTGGCGAGTTCCGTCTCCAGTTCTTCGTAAATCCCGAAGTTCCCCGTCAGCAGGCGGGAGGAGGAGGAAGTCGGCAGGAAGGTGTCCGGTGTTAGTGTCTGCAGGAATTCTTCCTTTAGCTGGCGGTCGGCAGCCAGACCCAGATAGTCGTTGGACGAAAGGTTCAGCATATGCCGGCCATCGGCTATAACCGTGCGTCCCTCGTGTGTCAGTTGCGGCAGGCGGCGCAGGTTGCTGTGTTCTTTCAATGTTTGCAGCTCTTGCTGCATATAGTTAGTTACGTTCATAAATTCTTGATATAATAATTTCCCCTTTATCCTCTCAATTCATTTCCTGTATAATTTTCATCAACCCTCCCGTCAGCTTCCTCAGCTGTTCCGGCTCTATAATGAACGGAGGCATCAGGTATACCAATCTTCCGAACGGGCGTACCCAGATTCCCTCCTCAACGAAGCGTTTTTGCATCCACGCCATGTCTACGGGTTCTTTTGTCTCAATCACCCCGATGGCTCCCAGCACACGTACATCCATCACTTGCGGCAATCGGCGTGCCGGTTCAAGCTCTTCTTGCAGTTGCCGGCTGATGCGAGTCACCTTGCCTTGCCAGTCGTATTCGGGCGAGGTCAGCAGCTTCACCGAAGCGCACGCCACGGCGCATGCCAGTGGATTCCCCATAAAGGTGGGTCCGTGCATAAACACCTCCGGTGTATGGTTGGAGATGGTATCCGCCACTTCATTCGTCGTCAGTACGGCAGACAGCGTCATGTATCCGCCCGTTATGGCCTTTCCTATGCACATGATGTCCGGTTCTACACCCGCGTGCTCCCAGGCAAAGAGTTTTCCCGTCCGTCCGAAGCCCGTGGCTATCTCATCGAATATCAGCAGCAGGCCATGTTCCTTGCATATCTGTGCCGCTTCGTGCAGGTACTGGGGGTGGTAGAACCACATGCCGCCAGCGCCCTGCACCACAGGTTCGAGGATAAGCGCTGCCAGTTCCTCGTGATGCTCCTCTACCAGTTTCCGCAGTTCCACCGTATCCCGTTCATCCCATTCGCCGTGGAAGCGCGAGCGCGGCTGCGGCACGAAATAGCGCACCGGCAATGATGCACCGAACAGCGAATGCATGCCCGTCACCGGGTCGCAGACAGACATGGCATTCCATGTATCCCCGTGATAGCCCGAACGGATAGTCACAAAATTGTTCTTCTTCGCCTTTCCCTTGCCATACCAGTACTGCACGGCCATTTTCAAGGCCACCTCTACTGCCACCGAGCCCGAGTCGGCATAGAATATCTTCTGCATGGACGGCGGGACAAGCGGTAGCAGCAACTGGCCCAGTTCAATGGCAGGGTCGTGTGTCAGCCCTCCGAACATCACATGCGACATCTTGCCCAGCTGTTCCTCTGCCGCCCGGTTCAGCGTAGGGTGGTTGTACCCGTGGACGGCGCACCACCACGACGACATTCCCTCTACGAGTGTTTCTCCGCTTTCCAGGGTGATGGTGGCGCCTTCTGCATGCTTCACCTTATACACCGGTAGCGGGTTGGTGGTGGAGGTATATGGGTGCCATAGGTGCTCTCTGTCGAACTGCGAGCCGCAGAACCGGTATCCGGCATCTTCTATCAGCACCTTGTCTTCCGACACTTTCGAGCCGAGCGTTGTCAGCAGGTCGCCCACGATGGCGGAGTTGATGCCGATGTGCAGCGCTTGCTTCACGGCCTCCTTGCTCAGTTGCGAGCGTCCTCCGGCAAAGCGGAGGAAAGCTGTCGGGTTGATGAAGCGGAAGAGGGCGATGGTGGTCAGTATTTCCTCCTCGCTGAGTGGTGCCTGCCGTTCCAGCGGTGTGCCGGGGATGGGGCTCAGGAGGTTGATGGGGATGGACTGTACTTCCAGCTCGCGCAGTGTGAAGGCGAATTCGATGCGTTGCTCCATGCTCTCGCCCATGCCGATGATGCCGCCGCTGCAGATGTCCATGCCTACGTTGCGGGCGGCTTGCAGGGTACGCAGCTTCTCTTCCTGCGTGTGCGTGCTGCACAGTTGGGGAAAGTAGGAGGGGGCTGTCTCCAGGTTGCAGTGATAGCGGGTGATGCCTGCGTCGTGCAGTGCCCGCATTTCGTCTTCGTTGAGCAGTCCCAGTGATGCGCACAACTGGATGGACGAGTGCCGGCGCATGTGCCGGGCGGCTTCGCACAGTTTCTCCATGTTTTTGGAGGAGGGCTTCCGTCCACTGGTCACCAGCGAGAAACGTGCCACGCCCTGGGCTTCATTATGCAGGGCATGCCGCAGGCATTCTTCTTTATTCACCAGGTCGTACACGTCTGCCTGGGTTTTGTAGTGCGACGACTGTGCACACCACTTGCAGTTTTCCGGGCATCGTCCGGACTTGGCATTAATGATGGAGCACATGTCGAACTCCTCCGAGGCTCGGGCCCGGGTTATCTCGTGGGCAGCTTCGTATAGCGCTTCCTTGTCTGGTTGCACAGCCAGCCATTCGGCTTCTTCCTTACTGATGTGGCTGCCGCGCAGCACTTGTTCCTTTAATTTCTGTAGGGTCATATCTTTCTAGGGTTATGTTCATGGATAAAGACAGAGGTACGGATTGCCGGGGCGGTGCAGCTCGTCATTCTGCTGCATGGCTTCCAGTAATCCGTACCTCTTATTCTCTTTTGTTTCAGGCTATGTGTGTCTTGTCCGCCCGTATTTCCGCAGGGGCGGATGACTTGTGTTTCAAAAAGAATGTGTCGGTTCGTTCCAAGCTCCGTGAGGATACTTGTCAGGGCGCTGCTGCTACCCAGCGGAATGCCGATGTCGCTTTTCCTTCCTTCCGTTTTACCCCTCCAGGCACTCTCTTCCCTGCATCCGGCATGTCCGGCAGTTCCAGCAGCTTTCTGTTTGGAGAGAGAACTGTCTGCCACGTTTTTGCGCAGGCAACCGATGGTGACACACCGCCCTATGCTGGCAAATGCAGCGTAGGCTTTTCTGCTCCAGCGGCGGAAGCGGATGGTAGGTGCGGCGGGTGATGTATTCCTCATGTTTTTTCTGCCTGATGCGGTTTTGTTTCCTTTTAGCAGATGCAAATGTAGAAAAAATAATTTCATAACGGTAATGGTCATGCATGAAAAAAACGCGCAAATTGGACTTAAGAATACTTTAGTGGGTTGGAAGGTTGTATAAAGTGAAATTGAGGCTAATTGGATGAATTGAATGGTATGGGCATAAAAAAAGGCTATCTATCCCAGACAGCCAATCTTTTGTTAACCTTAAATCTAATACTATGAAAAACACCTTGCAAAGGTACGTGTTTTCTGATAATCTCCAAATTTGCAGTAGATAATATCATGTTTTATAACAAGACTTAATGGTCATTAAGAACTTTATCTGCAATATTCATCGTACATTTGCTCCTGATATATCATCCGTTTGCCCTTTATGCATTATGCATTCGGTGCAGACGGATGATGTGTTTTCGTGAACTTATATACAGACAAACAACTATAAAACAGACGTTTATAATGAAATCAATCCAGAACAAAGGAATAAACCTCACCGCAGAAGACCTCAAAAATCGAATCGCTGACAGAAAAGAACGATATGCCAAGCAGCAGGCACGACGCGAGAAATTGGAACAAACCATGGAGAACACCCGCAATGACATCGAGCAACTGGAGTATACCCTTGCACAGATGGAACGTACCGCCAAGCGCTCCCGCAATGCTGCCGCACAGCCTTCCCGTTTTGTCCCCCGCGAGCGTATCGCTAGCTTCTTTGCCCGTGTTTCCCGTTTTTTCGACCACCTTCAGCACCGCTTGCACCGTAGCTTGAACTATACTTGGTTCTGCCTTGTGCTATGCTCCCAATATACTTTTCAGAGCCGCCTGAAAAGCGTGGAACGCTGCTGTCTTACACCGGCCACGGTGCTGGGGTACTTCAAGAGGGAGAGGGAGATGTAACCAGTGACTTCGCTCTTATGGTAGAAGCAGCCTTAGGGATTAGTGCGGAACTCCTCGTTAATAGGCAGGCGAGATATAATATGGCTGTCTCTCTTAAAAAAAATCGCTGACCGATAAGTTGCATGAAATACACAAAATGTGTGCTTCACTACTATAGTATGAAAGTGTTGCTTTTATCAATAAGACAGTGAGGGTGTGTCATCAACCGTTTTGACACATTCATTTTTCTTGAGCAAGTTTTCTTATTGCCACTCGAACTTTCCCAGTTTTCCCTCCCATTCTAACTTTGCAACATGTTTTATTAATAAATATATGCAAAATGATAAAAGAACAAAGTTTTGAATGGCTGCTCGAGGGATGCCATCGCATTGCAGATGTAGCAGTGGCCTATTACCCAAACTACGCGTATGCCTGCTCGGCCGTAAAGGCCCTGCGCCGTTCCATTGCGGAACACGCTTGCCTGCTGAAGGACCTGACGGACCAGGGCTATACCGCCAGGACTGCCCACCTCACCCCCGTACAGATAGGCATCCTCCTGAGCTACTGGGGGATGCCCGACCACGTGAAGGATATGACCGTGAAAAATCCGTATCTTCTGGTCTCTAAAAAATATGCGAAATAGAGAATGTATTTCTAATACATTCTGATTATTTTAGTATATTATTATATAGGGTGGTGGAGGATGAGGTGAAACCCTCTCTCGCCACCTTATGTATTTCATTAATTTTTAGCCGATTCTAACCGCTTATTTGTATCCCCCTGGCTGGTCCCTTACCTTTGTCGCATTATCGAATTAAGAATAGACAAAAATGGAAAAAGAAATGAGACCCATGACAACGGAGATGCTGAAGAAAGGCTATCTCCTCTTCCCCAAAGCCTTGTTTGAGGAACAAATGAATATGAAAACCGGAGAGAAAGCCGCCGATGCCTTCGAAGCCTTTGTCTTTGTGCTGACACACGTCAACTACAGCACGGTGACCTGCAACGTCAGGGGACACCTTTTCGACTGTGTACGTGGCGAGTCCGTACTTTCCCTGGCTCGCTGGATGGAGATATTGGGGTGGCCCCGCAACCGTACGCGCTACTTCTTCAACAAGATGTTCGACGCCGGTATCGTGGAGCGGGTGGCCAACCCCTACGTGATGCACATCCGTATCCCCGATTATGATTTCCTTACCGGCAATGCCCGTCCTAAAGCAGCCCCGCGGAAGAAGAAGGCAGCGCCGGTGGCTGGGGCGGGAGAGGACTTCTGCATCTTCTGGGAAAAGTTTCATGACATCACCGAGCATCCCAAGGTAAACATCGGCCGGGCCCGTCGCGAATGGAAAAAATTGACGGCAGGCGAGAAACAGCGGGCACTGGACAACATCGACGAATATTACGACCATCTGAACAACCAAAAATATTGTAAACAAGCCGCCACCTATCTGGCGGACAAATCTTTTGAAAATGAATATGATGACTGAAACTACTTTTTCCCACGACAGTGACCTCGAAGAAGCTGTCATCGGTGCCTGCATGATAGAGCGCGCTGCCATGCCTCTGGTGGCGGACAAACTGCGTCCCGAGATGTTCTACGAGGAGAAGAATCTGGAAATTTTTGCCGCCCTGCAATCGATGTATCGCAGCGCGAAGCCCATAGACACCATCACGTTGAAGAACGAACTGGCAGCCCGTGGCAAACTCGATGCCGTGGGCGGGCCTTACGAACTGCTGCGCATCAGCTCGAAGGTCAGCTCCAGTGCTCATCTGGAGTATCATGCGCTCATCCTTAGGCAATTGCACACGCGGCGTATCATGCGTACGGGATTCCAGCAACTGCTGGCGTTCAGTGCCGACGAGTCGATGGATATTGACGACATCCTGGTGGAAGCCCATCGACTGCTGGAGGGGCTGGAGGACGAGAGCGGCGTAGCCGACCACCTTCGCTCCATAGACCGGCTGATGGACGACACGCTGGCCGAGGTGGAGCAGCGTATGGAGCACGGATGCAACGGCATTACGGGTATCCCTACGGGTTTTGACGCTCTGGACCACGTTACGGCGGGCTGGCAGCGCGGCGACTTGAACATCCTTGCTGCCCGTCCGTCGGTGGGGAAGACCGCCTTTGCCCTCCACCTGGCCCGTGCCGCTGCCATGGCGGGGCGTCATGTGGTGGTCTTCAGCCTCGAAATGCAAGGCGAGCGCCTGGGCGACCGCTGGCTGCTTGCAGCTACGGAGGGGGTAGACCCGCAACACCTGCGCAGCGGCCAGCTCACCCCCGGCGAGGTGAGGCAGGTGCATGAGGCATCTGCCGAGTTGTCGCGGTTGCCCATACTGATAGACGACCATCCGATGACGAGCATGGACCGCGTGCGTTCTTCCGCCCGCCTGCTGAAGAGCAAGAATCGCTGTGACATGGTGATTGTGGACTATCTGCAACTATGTGACATGAGGAGTGACCAGAAAAACCGTAACCGCGAGCAGGAAGTGGCGCAGGCAAGCCGCAAGGCAAAGCTGCTGGCCAAGGAGCTGGATATCCCCGTACTGCTGCTGAGCCAGCTGAACCGGGCGAGCGACGG
Organism: Bacteroides sp. AF25-5LB; assembly: GCF_003602965.1. Classification (NCBI taxonomy): domain Bacteria; kingdom Pseudomonadati; phylum Bacteroidota; class Bacteroidia; order Bacteroidales; family Bacteroidaceae; genus Bacteroides; species Bacteroides sp. AF25-5LB. Next base: position 2,290 of record NZ_QTMC01000018.1, on the reverse strand, counting down.
TACCATAGACCATCGCCCCACCCTGAGCAACCTGCGCGAGAGCGGCGCCATAGAGCAGGATGCGGATATGGTAATGCTGCTTTGCCGCCCTGCCCTCTACGGCAAGACCGTCGATAAGAAGAGTACTTATCCCACCGATGGCTTGGGCATCGTCATCATAGCCAAGCACCGTAATGGCAAAACCGGTGAAGTCTATTTCCACCATAACCAAAGCATGACAAAACTGGTGGACTACATACCACCATTGGAGTGGCTGACGAGGAATGCAAAGTGATGGATGGAAATTTATAGAATGCAGAGACACAAAGACACGGAGATTTTTCTTATTGCTTGAAAAACTCTGTGTCTCCGTGTTTTTTGTAGTAAAAAAAATGGCAAAACACTTGACTTCCGCTTCTTAATGTTGTATCTTTGTAATGTGCTTAAGAAAAGGAATAATCATTGATTTGGGTGCCCTATCCCTTCCCTTACCCACTTCTCTCTTATAACTCATTTTTCTTAACTTAAACCTTAACTTTTCAAATTTATGGATGTAATTGTAGAGCGCTTCCAGCGCCGTAAAATCGTAAGCAACCCGGCTTCGCCCATGTTGTACTATCTCCGTCAGAAACCCAAGACCTGCGGCACCGTGGACATCGATGTCCTTGCCGCCTCCATTCAGAAAAACTGTGCCATGACGAAGGGCGACGTGAAGCACGTCATCGAAGCCCTGGTGGAGGAGATTCAAGGCAACCTTGCCAACGGCGACAAGGTGAAGCTGAACCAGCTGGGCACTTTCCACATGACGTTCCGCTGTCCCGGCATGGAGGCCTCGGACAAATGTACGGTGCGCAATATCTCGAAGGTGAATATCCGCTTTATCCCCGACAAGGAGTTGAAGCTGGTGAACGGCAGTACCGCCGTGACCCGTAGCCCGGCGAATGTGGGCTTTGTGCTCGACAAGCCCGAGGAGGGCGGCTCCGGCGGCGGCAATCAAGGCGGTGGTTCCGGAGGCGGCTCCGGCGACGACGGCGACCAGGGCGAAAATCCGCTGGGATAAAAAAGGAATGATTAATGGTTAGTGATTAAGGGTTAATGAACACAAGCAAATCGTTTATCGCTAATCAATCCCTAATGATTAACCATTAATCATTAGCCATTAATCCTTAATCACTAATCCTTAACCATTAATTCTTAACCATTAATCCTTAATTTTATGAGTACAAAATCATCCGTTTGGGATAAGATTCTGAAAGTGATAATCGCTGTAGCCTCCGCGCTTATTGGTGCCCTGAGCGCCCATGCCATGACAGTGTAGCGGGTTTCCTTCACTTTTAATTTTTAATTTCTAATTTTTAATTCTCATGAGATTCATCAATCTTATCGTCGTCCATTGTTCCGCCACCCGCTGCGACCGCTGCTATACGGAGCACGACTTGACGACAGACCACCTGCGCCGGGGCTTCTCCGGCGCAGGTTATCATTTTTATATCCGCAAGAACGGTGACATCAAGTCCCTGCGTCCCTTGTCCCTGCCTGGTGCCCATGTCCGGGGGTGGAATGCAGGTAGCATCGGTGTCTGCTACGAAGGCGGTCTTGACGAGTGCGGTCGCCCTGCCGATACACGCACCCTTTTCCAAAAGCACTCCCTGCGTGTGCTTGTGTTGCTGCTGCTGAAGGATTATCCCGGTTCCCGGCTTTGCGGTCACCGCGACCTGAGCCCCGACCTGAACCATAACGGGGAGATAGAGCCGGAAGAGTGGGTGAAACAATGTCCCTGCTTTGATGCGGCGACTATACTGACAGAACCGCCACCACCCAATCCGGCATGCTTATAAAATGTTTTTATTCTCTTTCTTTGTGCTTTTCTCGCGCACGTATATATATAATGTATAGTTATTTTCTCTCTTTTTCCTTTCTTCAAAATTGTTCATGCGAAATGCTTTTATGAATCAGTAAGTTACAAAAAAGTTTCATTTTTATTAAAAGAAAATGATAGATATGTTTGGCTTGTATTGTTAAATCCTATACCTTTGCACTCGCTTTCCAAGAGAAGGAAAGTGGTAAGATTGAAATACTGAGACAGAAGTGTGGAAGGTGACACAGAGAAATAAAGAGAGATAAAAATATTTTTCGAAAAATATTTGGAGCTTATTAATAATTCTCTTTATCTTTGCAGTCCGATTCGCAAAGAAAAAGAATTTTTCTTGTTTTACTTTTCTTATCCTTGTTTAAAGGATTTGAAAATACAGAAAAAAGAAAAAAAACTTCCGAAAATATTTGGAGGATATACTTAAAAGTTCTTACCTTT
>NZ_QTMC01000017.1:0-101159 GCF_003602965.1 Bacteroides sp. AF25-5LB | reverse complement strand
CATCGCATGTTCATCAGATTAATTCCCGAATTAAGGTGCTAAATGAATGATTAAAAACGTTTAAAATCAGTGTTTTATGTTCTATTTTCACTTTCGTATTTCATATATTCTTCGTACCTTTACAGTGTATTAAAAGGTATAGTAAATCCTTTAATCAGTGAACAATTTAATTTTTTTACAAAAGAAAGTAATATTGTTGTAAAACAAATAAGAGAGACATCTGTTATTTATTGTAGAATCATTAGACGACATGAAAACAACTGTAAAGACATTCTGGATATGTATGCTACTGATGTTGACTTGCAGCATTAGCGGTAAAGCCATTGACCTGGTGCAGATGGATGACAGAATGGCTGGAACTGCTGAAGTTTCCGCTTCTTTATCTTCATGTTCTTCTACTTCCGACAATAGTATTGACAAGAAGAATTCATTGTTCACGAATACCAAGTTTGCATGGACTACGGATGTCGAACTGGGAAACAAACCAGTTTCCGAAACTTACTCTTCTCATCAACAGCGTTTGCGCAGGGTGATTGAAGACAATCTTTTCCTCAGAAACATTCTTCTGATATTATCCAACCACGAGAATCTACTCGTTCAAGGTCGTTCTAAATTATACTACTCAGATAAAGCCCCGTACTATGCATTGACGGGCAGTGATTACTATATCTATACGCTTCGGCGGATTTTGATTTAGCCAACTTTTCTTCTTATTGATTTCCCCCTTTTTTCCCTTCTTGTCTTGAAGAGACTGAAAGCAGGTGACCTTTAGTGTACATATATGCTAGCTAAGGTTGCAAGGATGATTACGCCCTATCGGTTCGTAAGCGGGAAGTCGTATCCCTATGCTTTATTCTCAAAACTCTATTTAAATACCAACAATTAAACTTTTCATCATGGAAACTACTCAAAAAAAAGCAGCCTCTTTTAAAGGCATCAGATCCGCCGGTTGGGTAATCGTAATCTGTTTTATCATCGCCGTGCTTATTTTTCACTTTGTGTTGGGAAATCCCTCCAACTTCATGAACAACGACCCGAACAACCATCCGTTGCCGGGTAACTTCCTCGGTACCATCTATAAAGGTGGATTCATTGTTCCTGTAATTCAAACACTTTTGCTGACTGTCATTGCACTGAGTATTGAACGTTATATTGCCATTGGCGCTGCCTTTGGTAAGGGGGCATTAGTGAAATTCGTAGCTAACATCAAAGCAGCCTTGGCTGAAGGTGATATGAAGAAGGCACAACAAATCTGCGATTCACAACGTGGTTCTGTAGCCAATGTGGTAAATGCCACTTTGAAGAAGTATGCCGAGATGGAGAATGACACAGAGCTGTCCAAAGACCAGAAACTGCTTGCCATCCAGAAGGAATTGGAAGAAGCCACTGCGCTGGAACTGCCGATGATGGAGCAGAATCTTCCTATTATTGGTACCATCACGACTTTAGGTACATTGATGGGATTGCTCGGTACGGTTATTGGTATGATCCGTTCATTTGCCGCCCTCGCAGCCGGAGGTTCAGCCGACTCCATGGCTCTGTCGCAAGGTATTTCCGAGGCTTTGATTAATACAGCCTTCGGTATCTTGACCGGTGCATTGGCCGTTATCTCCTACAACTATTATACAAACAAGATTGACAAGTTGACTTACAGCCTCGATGAGATTGGTTTCTCCATCGTGCAGACTTTTGCAGCTACCCATAAATAGTTGACTGCTGATAGTTGGAGCTGCGCTGTGACGTAGGCTTCTATTATCTATTCAACGAATGAATTCTCAATTTTAATTTTCAATGAAACGATTATGGGCAGAGCGAAAATAAAAAAGAAAAGTACGTTCATCGATATGACGGCGATGAGTGACGTAACTGTACTGTTGCTGACCTTCTTCATGCTGACTTCTACGTTCGTGAAGAAAGAACCGGTACAAGTAACGACTCCCGCCTCTGTCTCCGAGATTAAGATCCCGGAGACAAATGTACTCCAGATATTGGTCGATCCGAGCGGAAAAGTATTTATGAGTCTGGACAAGCAGTCCGACTTGCGCGAAGTGCTGGAAGCTATGGGGCAGGAGTATGGAGTGACTTTCACTCCGGAGGAAACTAAAAAATTCATGCTGGCGTCTACCTTTGGTGTGCCGATGAAGAGTATGAAGAAATACCTCGACTTGCCGCAAGACCAGCAAGATGCTGTATTGAAGAATGAGGGGATACCGACAGACAGTATTGACAATCAGTTCAAGGCCTGGGTGCGCAACGCCCGTGCAGTGAACAGTGATTTGCGCATTGCCATCAAGGCAGATGCCAATACTCCTTATTCCGTAATAAAAAATGTGATGAACTCACTTCAGGACCTCAGAGAGAACCGGTACAACCTGATTACTTCTCTGAAGACCACAAGTGAGGAGTGACAAGCTACGAGTTACAAGTAGAACAAGAAAGGAAACATTATGGCTGAAATACAAGAAAGCGGCAACAAGAAAGGTGGAAAAAGCAAGCAGAAGAAAATGACTGTCAGGGTGGACTTTACACCTATGGTGGACATGAACATGTTGCTGATTACCTTCTTTATGCTTTGTACCTCACTGAGCAAACCTCAGACCATGGAGATAAGCATGCCGAGCAATGACAAGACCATCACCGAGGAGCAGCAGACCAAAGTCAAGGCTTCCCAAGCCATCACGCTGTTGCTGGGGGATGACAACAAGTTGTATTATTACGAAGGGGAACCTAACTACAAGGACTATACTTCACTGAAGGAAACTACCTATCAGGCGGATGGTCTGCGAGCAATGCTTCTGCAACGTAATAGAGTTGCTGTGAACGAGGTGAACAGACTGAAGCAGCAGAAACTGGATCTTAAGATATCAGAGGATGACTACCGGAAACAGCTTTCCGAGATAAAAAGCGGAAAGGATACGCCGACAGTCATCATCAAGGCTACCGACAAGTCTTCGTACAAGAATCTGATTGATGCTCTCGATGAAATGCAGATATGTAATATAGGTAAGTATGTGATAACGGATATTGCCGAAGCCGACGAGTTCTTGATGGAGAACTACGAAAGCAAGGGCGAATTGTCCCAGAACATTGCTGAATGATGTGTAACACCCAAAGAAAGGAAAGAATATGGCTAAAGTAGATTTAAGCTCCCAAGCATGGTGTGACCTCGTGTTCAGTGGTAAGAACAAAGCATATGGAGCCTATAAGATGCGTGAGACCTCTCCCAGACGGCACAACATTGCCGTGATATTGGTAATTGTAATTGCATTGATAGGTTTCAGTATCCCTACGCTGATAAAGATGGCTACCCCCAAACAGAAAGAGGTGATGACCGAAGTGACTACCCTTTCGCAGCTGGAAGAACCGGAAGTGAAGCAGGAAGAGATGAAGCGGATAGAGCCCGTGGCCCCACCGCCGCCTGCATTGAAAAGCTCCATTAAGTTTACCGCTCCCGTCATCAAAAAGGATGAGGAAGTGAGGGACGAGGATGAGATAAAAAGCCAGACAGAACTGACGGAAACGAAAGTTGCCATCTCCATTGCCGACGTGAAAGGTAATGACGAGGAACATGGCAAGGACATCGCCGACTTGAAACAAGTGGTGACGCAGGCCGAACCGGAACCTGAAAAGGTTTTCGATATGGTAGAGCAGATGCCCCAGTTCCCCGGTGGTCAGGCCGAGATGATGCAGTTCATCAGCAAGAATATGAAGTATCCGACCATTGCCCAGGAAAATGGTACGCAAGGGCGTGTAACCTGCCAGTTTGTGGTAGGTGCCGACGGCAAGGTGCGTGATGTGAAAGTGCTGAGAGGTGTAGACCCCTATCTGGATAAAGAAGCTGTCCGTGTGATAATGTCCATGCCCAAATGGATTCCCGGCAAGCAGAATGGTAAGGCCGTATCGGTGAAATATACGATACCGGTGATGTTTAGATTACAATAAGTGTGTGTGTTATGAAAACGGTGAAACAACTTCAGCTTTTAGGCTTGCTGGTGCTGCTGACTCTGCTGTCGGCCTGCCAAAGCAAGCCCAAGGACGGACAAACGGATACGTATACCTCCGGTGTGATTGCAATTGCTGCGGACGAAAGTTTCCAGCCTATTGTGCAGGAAGAGATTGACGTGTTCGAAGGACTGTTCCCCTTGGCAGGAATTGTGCCCCGTTATGTGACGGAAGTCGATGCCGTCAACCTCTTGCTCAAGGACAGTCTGCGGTTGGCAATAACCAGTCGCAGACTGACTCCCGAAGAGATGAATTCCTTCAATAGCCGGAAGTTTTTTCCGCAGGAGATAAAGATTGCTACGGACGGGCTGGCATTGATAACCCATCTTGGCAATCCGGATTCATTGATTAGTGTGAAGGACATCCGCCGTATCCTGACGGGTGATGCGAAGCAGTGGAAAGATATCTATCCGGCTTCCCGTCTGGGGGATATCAGTCTTGTGTTTGACAACAAGAACTCCAGTACCGTACGTTTTGCTGTCGATTCCATCTGTAAGGGTGCACCGCTTTCCGGCCGGGTGAAAGCGTTGAAAACCAATAGGGAGGTGATTGACTACGTGGCCCGCACGCCTGATGCCATCGGTATTATCGGCGTGAACTGGCTGAGCGACCGGAATGACAGTACGGGGCTCTCTTTCAGTAAAGAGGTGCGGCTGATGTCCGTCAGTGCTGCTGACAAGGCCATGCCGGACAACAGTTACAAACCCTATCAGGCGTATTTGTATTACGGTGATTATCCGTTGGCACGCAGCATCTATGCCTTGTTGAATGATCCGCGGAGCACACTTCCGTGGGGATTTGCCTCTTTCCTCGCTTCCGACCGGGGACAGCGGATTATATTGAAGTCGGGATTGGTCCCCGCCACCCAACCGGTGCGCGTGGTGAACGTCAAGGATGAATAACTAAAATGAATGCTAACATGAAACGTAGATTTGTATTTTGTTTGGGAGCGATGCTGTCTGCAGGTACGCTCGCCGCACAAACGCCGGTGCCCGAATGGCAGGCGGGGGTGGATAAAGTAAAAAGTCTGATAAAGGCGAATCCGGAGCAGGCTTCCGACGCAGCCGGAGAACTGCTGAAGGGCAAGAACAAAAAAAATGTGGAGCTTGTGACTTCCGTGGCCCGTGCCTATCTGGATGCAGGACAGCTGAAAGAGGCGGAAACCTATCTGGAGATGGCAAGAAAGGCCGACAACAAGGCTCCGGCAGTTTCTGTACTCGAGGGTGACATCGCTTTTGCCCGGAAAGATATCGGAAAGGCATGCCAGCTTTATGAGCAAGCCATCTATTTTGATTCGAATTATAAGGATGCGTATCTGAAATATGCGCAGGCATACAAGTCTGCCAGTCCTTCGCAGGCCATAGAGAAGCTGAACCAGCTGAAGGCCATAGCTCCGGATTGCCTGGAAGCAGACAAGGAGCTGGCGGAAGTGTATTACGCCACCAACCGTTTTGGCAAGGCTGCCGACACCTATGCCAAGTTCATCGATACTCCCGTGGCTACGGAAGATGACATCCTGAAATATGCTTTTGCACTATTCCTGAACCACGACTTCGAGAAATCCTTGGCGGTGGCGCAGAAAGGTTTGCAGAAGAATGCCCGCCATGCCGCGTTCAACCGGCTTGTGATGTACAACAATGTCGACCTCAAGCGTTATGACGAGGCAGAGAAGGCTGCCGATGCTTTCTTCAATGCTTCGGATAATGCCGATTATTCATACTTGGATTACCGCTATCACGGTGCTCTGTTGAGTGCTCTGAAGAAATATGACCAGGCCATTGAGGAATATGGCAAGGCATTGGAGAAGGATGAGAGTCAGGTGGACTTGTGGCGTGAGATTGCCGATGCTTATGAACTGAAAAACGACTATACCCAAGCCATTGCTGCTTATAAAAAGTACTATGACTCGCTGGCACAAGATAAAAAGATGTCCGAAAACTTATTCCAGTTAGGGCGTCTGTACTACGGAGAGGGTACGTCCTCGGACGACACTCTCGCCGTTCAGCCTGCCGACCGCATGGCGGCATTGCAGGCTGCCGACTCTGTGTTCGCACTTGTTGCCGAACAAGCTCCCGACAGTTATTTGGGAGATATGTGGCGCGCTCGCACACACTCTGCCATGGACCCCGAAACTACAGAGGGATTGGCGAAACCTTATTACGAGAAGGTGGTGGACGTACTGCTTGCCAAAAACGAACCGAGGTACAACTCTGCATTGATAGAGTGTTACAGTTATCTGGGCTACTACTATCTGTTGAAGAGTGACTATGCTACTTCGAAAGAGTACTGGAATAAAATTCTGGCTATCGACCCCACCAATGCCACAGCAAACAAGGCATTGGACGGCATCAAATAGCAATAATTTTAGTTGTTTGTCGTGTCGGGAGGAGTGGAGAGTGATTCTTAGCTCCTCCTTTTTTTTGAACCTTCGTACGTATTTCCTTTTTTCTCAAATCTCTTGTTATTCTAAAAAAAATGCCTATGTTTGCAGTGTACTATTATACTAATACACATAAACAATAAGATATTTAATTCATCCAAGCGTATGTTACAAGTAGAAAACATTTCATTTAGTTATCGCAAGGGGCGGAAAGAAGTCCTGAGTGATTTTTCACTTTCGCTGGAAGCCGGCCGGGTTTACGGTCTGTTGGGTAAGAACGGAGCCGGCAAGTCTACGTTGCTCTATCTGATGAGCGGTTTGTTGGCTCCCAAACGTGGGAGAGTGATGTATCATGATACCGACATGCGCCGCCGGTTGCCCGTCACGTTGCAGGACATGTTTCTGGTACCCGAGGAGTTCGAGCTGCCTCCTATTTCCCTGGTCAGCTATATTGAACTGAACAGTAAGTTCTATCCCCGTTTCAGCAAGGAAGACATGGTGAAGTACCTGCATTTCTTCGAGATGGATATGGATGCTGATTTGGGAGCCTTGTCCATGGGGCAGAAAAAGAAAATCTTCATGAGCTTTGCGCTGGCCACCAATACTTCCCTGCTGCTGATGGATGAGCCTACCAATGGACTGGATATTCCGGGGAAGAGCCAGTTCCGTAAATTCCTGGCTTCGGGTATGTCGGACGACAAGACGATTGTCATCTCCACCCATCAAGTGCGTGACATTGACAAAGTACTGGACCATGTTCTGATTATGGACAACAGCCGCGTATTGCTGGACGAATCCACTGCCAGCGTTTGCAGTAAGCTGTTCTTCTTGGAGAGTGACGACCGGGAGTTGGCTGCGACTGCATTGTACACGCTTCCCTCCGTACAAGGCAATTTCTTGATGCTGCCCAATACGGAAGGTGAGGAATCGGAGATTAATCTTGAACTGCTGTTTGGCGCCGTGCTTGCAGAGCCTGGGAAGATAGCGGAAATGTTTCACACTAAAACAAATGAATAATGATACGTGATACCTTTTTTAGTTTGCATCGCTTTGTGAACGTATGCCGCAAAGAGATGGTGGAGAATTGGAAGACCTATATACTCCGCTCGGTGATGGTCTACGGAATGTTGGCCATAGTCTTTGTTTGGAATGGATACTATCAGTATCACAATCTGGAAGCGGGAGCTGTGGGCATGGACCCTATCTGGGAGTTTGAGTCCAGATTCTTTCTTTGGGGACTTGTCATTTGGGGATGCATTAGCGCCTCGTTTGCCATGGAAAGGATGAAAAGCAAGACGAGTCGTACCGTTGTGCTCATGACACCTGCCACCATGTTCGAGAAATTCTTTGCCCGCTGGCTGGTGGCTACCTGCGGCTTTATCTTGGTCTTTCTGATAGCTTTCAAGCTGGCGGACTTGACAAGAGTCATCTTCTATCTTCTGGCCTACCCGGAGCTGCATGTCGTTCACTCCTTTCCGTTGTGGGAATTCTGCTGTAACACGAACCGTTTCTATGAGACGATAGGAAGCGGACCGGCTGTGGTGGGGATATTCCTGAGCTGCTACTTTTTCCTACAGTCTTTCTTCCTGCTGGGCAGTACGGTCTGGCCCCAAAATGCACTTATCAAGACTTTTGCGGCCGGTGTCTGCATCTTCGTTTCATATATCTTGATAGCTGTATTGTGTCTGGAAACCATTCTACCCAATAATTTTTTTATGACCGAGCCTTATATCAACAGGGAAGCATCGAGTGACTGGCTGATTTTTATAACTTTGTTTTTCTCCCTTTTCAACTGGGTGCTTGCCTATTTCCGTTTCAAGGAGTCCGAAATCATTAATCGCTGGTAACTATGAACTTTAAGGAAAGTAAGGCCATCTACCTGCAAATAGCAGACCGCATTTGCGACGAGGTACTTCTCGGGCAATATCAGGAGGAAGAACGTATTCCTTCGGTACGGGAATATGCGGCTGTGGTAGAGGTCAACGCCAATACGGTGATGCGTTCGTACGACTACTTGCAGACGCAAGGAGTGATTTATAACAAGCGGGGTATCGGCTATTTTGTGTCGGTAGGTGCACGCAAGCTGATTCTCTCGTTGAGGAAAGAGTATTTTCTGAAGGAGGAAGTGGATTATTTCTTCAAGCAGATTTTCACGCTGGGCATCTCTGCCGAGGAGTTGTCCGGGATGTATCAGGAGTTTATCAAGAAACAAAAATAAAAGAAGACAGTTATGAAACGAACGACTTATATAATGATAGGAATGCTGGTTACCGGTGTGGCAATGGTATGCGGACTCATGTTCTATGTGGTGGACCGCAATGTCACTCAGAAAGATAATTTTATGGAAATCGGCGGAGAACGGAAAACGGTGCAGCTGCCCTCGTGCAGGGTGTTGAAGCTGACACAGCCTCCGGTGGTGTGGAAACAGAAAAAAGAAGGTATTGTGGAGGCGGAGCGTATATTCTCGTTCGGGGAAGTGCCGTTGGAGGTAACTGCCGGAGACTCTTTGCAGCAGGGCAGTTTCTCCTATGCAGGGGATATGGAGACTTTTATGTCGATGACTTCCGTTGGCGATACCCTGCTCGTCACCTTTGACTTTCCGGAGGATAAGCTGGTACAGCATCTTCAGAATGACATTTGGATAAGGGTTCGTTCGGAAGGGATGGAATTGCGGTTGCCTGCGGAGGTACAAGCGGTTGTGGTAGATGTGGAGGATATGGAAACCAATTTCTACGGACTCCGTTGCGATACGCTCTCTTTCCGCACGCGAGACCTTGCCCGGCTGGAAGATTGCCATGTCACTGCGCTTGCGGCGCAGGCGCAGAGCTTGCATTTCAACAGCGGCACAGTGCGCAACCTTTATTTGAATCTGGACGAGATAGCCGATTGGGATGTCAATACTGGTTCCTTCCATATCGATACGGAGCATCTGTCCGGTAGCCGCTATCATCGTTGTCTTTTACAGAAGAATGAATGCCGCCGGGTGTTCTGGACACCGTTAAAGGATGATGCCTCTTTGAGTGTGGAGTTAAAACAAGCAGTTAAAATAGAAGTAGGTGAGTAGCCATAATACGAAATGACTTATCTTTGCACATGAATCAAAAAGTGTAGAGTATATGGTCTTGCAATTGGCATTCGTATTGGTAGCTATCATTATAGGCGCCCGCTTGGGCGGCATTGGACTGGGTGTAATGGGAGGGATAGGTCTGGCAATTCTGACGTTTGGTTTCGGATTGCAGCCTACATCACCTCCCATTGACGTTATGTTGATGATAGCCGCCGTCATTTCCGCCGCATCCTGCATGCAGGCGGCTGGCGGACTGGATTATATGGTAAAGCTGGCAGAACGGTTGTTGCGGAAGAATCCTTCGCAGGTCACTATCTTGAGCCCTATTGTGACCTATTTGTTTACTTTTGTTGCCGGCACGGGACATGTGGCATATTCGGTGCTTCCCGTGATTGCCGAGGTTGCCACGGAGACCAAGATTCGTCCCGAGAGGCCACTGGGCATTGCGGTGATTGCTTCGCAGCAGGCTATTACGGCAAGTCCCATTTCGGCTGCCACCGTCGCACTGCTTGGGTTGCTGGCGGGATTTGATGTCACCTTGTTCGATATTCTGAAAATAACGATTCCTGCTACCATTATCGGGGTACTTGTGGGCGCCTTGTTCTCCATGAAGGTGGGCAAGGAGCTGGCAGACGACCCGGAGTACAGAAAGAGGTTGACCGAAGGCTATCTTGATGTCAAGAAGGTGGAGATAAAGGATATACACAATAAACGGCATGCCGTCTTGTCCGTGCTTATCTTTATCCTTGCCACTGCTTTTATCGTGTTCTTTGGTTCGTTCGACAGTTTGCGTCCTGCCTTCGTGATAGACGGCGAGACGGTGAGACTCGGCATGTCCGCCATTATCGAAATCGTGATGCTCTCTGCCGCCGCCCTCATCTTGCTGCTGACTCGCACCGACGGCATGAAGGCAACGCAAGGCTCCGTCTTCCCGGCAGGCATGCAGGCGGTGATTGCCATATTCGGCATTGCCTGGATGGGAGATACTTTTCTTCAGGGAAACATGCTTCAGTTGACCCAGTCCATCGAGGGAGTGGTGAGGCAAATGCCGTGGCTGTTCGGGATAGCCTTGTTTGCCATGTCGATTCTGCTTTATAGCCAGGCCGCCACTGTGCGCGCACTGATGCCTTTGGGCATCGCTTTGGGCATTTCGCCTATGATACTGGTTGCTCTGTTCCCGGCCGTAAACGGTTACTTCTTTATTCCCAACTATCCCACCGTAGTAGCAGCCATTAATTTCGACCGTACCGGAACTACCCGTATCGGTAAGTATGTGCTGAACCACTCGTTCATGCTTCCCGGACTTGTTTCAACTGGCGTTGCCATCGGGCTGGGGCTGCTTTTCATCAGGATATTATAAGGGAAACCGCTGCTTTCAATCCGTTGTATATAGGGCTTTGTTTGCTTGTGTATAGGGGAGTGCTCCCTTTTACTCATTGCCTTATCAGCGTCTAACGGTCGTGCGGCGATCTGCTGACGGCTGTTAAGCGAGTTGTTGATGGCCGTTAGGCGATTGCATCATGGCCGTTGCATGCTGTTGATTCCTTATGTCCGGTGTAATAAATACTTTCATTCTTTGAATAAAGCACAGAGGAAAACAGCATTGAAGTCTTGGCTTTGTGTGGCTGTACGCATTCGTTCTGATTGCATTTGAAGGGGGAGGAGATGGAATTAATACCGTGTTTGCAGGATATTGATTTCGTGCAGGTACGATATAAATAAGATGTGATACAAGAAATTAATAACTTGTGTTACTTCATGTTAGCTTCTTGTGTGTCAGTATTTCTGTTTGTGAAACGGTGTGGAAGCAAATTTTGCTTCCACACTTTTGAGTTGCTTCCACCGCATCTGTAATGCCGATGAATAAAGGGATGTGGAGAGGAGGTGGAAGTGTGGAAGCAATTTGCACAAACATTATTTGCGCAAACATTTTTTTCTGTCCTTGATGGGAATTAAAAAAAATGAGGATAAACGGCCTTTAAACCTTTTATCCTCATTGTAGTTGCGGAGATCCGACTCGAACGAATGACCTTTGGGTTATGAGCCCAACGAGCTACCAACTGCTCCACTCCGCGATGTTATCGTTTTGTGGGTGCAAAGGTACGGCTTTTTATTTAATATGCAAATAAAATGCATGATATTTTTGAGGTTAAGTGGATTTTAATGAGTAATATGTTGATAAATAGAACGATAATAAGCCTACTTTTTTTCTTCCTTTTTAGGGCTGTTCATTAATAAAATGAATGTTTTCTTGTAAGATATGCGGAAATGTCTTACTTTTGCTCAAATAATAAAGCAATGTGCAATTAATCTATGACCGTATCGAAGACAAAAGCTAAATTAGTGGACGTTGCCCGTCAGCTGTTTGCAAAGATGGGCGTTGAGAATACCACGATGAATGATATTGCCCTCGCTTCGAAGAAAGGTAGGAGAACGCTCTATACCTATTTTAAGAGCAAGGAAGATATCTACTTGGCTGTTGTCGAGTCGGAGCTGGATATTCTTTCGGATATGATGAAGCACGTGGTAGAGAAAGATATTCAGCCGGACGAGAAACTGATGGAAATGATTTACACCCATCTGGATGCGGTAAAAGAGGTTGTCTTTCGGAATGGTACTCTTCGTGCCAATTTCTTTCGGGATATTTGGAGAGTGGAGAAAGTGCGCAAACGTTTCGATGCTACAGAGACCCAGCTTTTCAAGGAGGTTCTGCGTGAAGGCATGGAGAAGGGTGTTTTCCAGATAGATGACTTGGATATGACTGCTGAGATTGTGCATTACAGTGTCAAAGGTATTGAAACACCTTATATCCGCGGCCATATAGGAGCCAATCTGGACGATGCGGTACGCGATACTTACGTGACCCGTCTGGTACTTGGTGCATTGGGAAAGAAGTAAGAATACATTTTATAAATAATTTTAAAATAATATGGGATTATTAGATGGAAAAACAGCCATTGTGACAGGTGCTGCACGAGGCATCGGCAAGGCTATCGCTTTGAAGTTCGCTCAAGAAGGAGCAAACATCGCATTCACTGACTTGGTGATTGATGAAAATGCCGAGGCTACAGCAAAAGAATTGGAAGCTTTGGGAGTAAAGGCAAAGGCTTATGCCTCCAATGCAGCAAACTTTGAAGACACTGCCAAGGTAGTGGCAGAAATCCATAAGGACTTTGGACGTATTGATATTCTGGTAAACAATGCCGGTATCACACGTGACGGTCTGATGATGCGTATGAGCGAACAGCAATGGGATATGGTTATCAATGTCAACCTGAAATCGGCATTTAACTTTATCCATGCCTGCACACCCATCATGATGCGCCAGAAGGCGGGTAGCATTATCAATATGGCATCTGTGGTAGGTGTTCACGGCAATGCCGGCCAGGCCAACTATTCTGCTTCCAAAGCCGGTATGATTGCTTTGGCCAAGTCTATCGCTCAGGAGCTGGGCTCTCGCGGCATCCGTGCCAATGCCATTGCTCCGGGGTTCATCATGACAGCCATGACCGACGCCTTGTCTGAAGAGGTGAAGGCTGAATGGTGCAAGAAGATTCCTTTGCGCCGTGGCGGCACACCCGAAGACGTGGCAAATATCGCTACTTTCCTGGCTTCTGATATGTCTTCTTATGTATCCGGTCAGGTTATTCAGGTAGATGGTGGGATGAATATGTAATTTAATGATTAATGATTAGTGATTAATGTTTAATGAGAAGTTGGGTGTTAGTCATTAATCATTAATCACTAATCATTAAACATTAACAATCGATGACTGTCGTATACGAAGACAATCATATCATTATAGTCAACAAGACCGCTTCCGAGATAGTTCAGGGAGACAAAACGGGTGATACACCGCTTTCGGAAACTGTAAAGCAGTATCTGAAAGAGAAGTACAGCAAGCCTGGAAATGTCTTTATCGGTGTCACCCACCGGCTGGACCGCCCCGTGAGCGGTCTTGTTGTTTTTGCCAAGACCAGTAAGGCACTGTCGCGTCTGAACGAGATGTTCAAGAATAGCGAGGTGAAGAAGACTTACTGGGCAGTGGTGAAGAACCTGCCCCGTGAGGAAGAGGGGGAATTGGTGAACTATCTGGTGCGAAATGAGAAACAGAACAAGAGTTATGCATACGACAAGGAGGTGCCGGGCAGCAAGAAAGCGATTTTGCATTATCGGCTCATCGGGCGGTCGCAGAACTATTATCTGTTGGAAATAGATTTGAAAACTGGACGCCATCACCAGATACGCTGTCAGTTGGCAAAGATGGGCTGTCCCATCAAGGGAGATTTGAAGTATGGTTCGCCCCGCTCCAATCCCGACGGCAGCATCTGTCTGCATGCGCGGTATATCCATTTTGTGCATCCGGTGTCCAAAGAACTGATAGAAGTGGAGGCGCCCGTTCCTCCCGGAAATTTATGGAATGGTTTTGAAACGATTTAATCTTACAGTAATGAAGAAAATCACAGTTTTGTCGGGTTTGCTGCTCCTTGCGGGATTGGCTGCCCAAGCTCAGGAAAGAGTTGCTGAGTATAACGTGCGTCCGGCCGTTACGGTGCGCACTCCCCTCCAGGGCGATAGTATCAACTTCAAGGGAGACAAGTTTACTACCGGCAATCTTCTGAAGACGAAGGTCAGTCTCGACTTCGACGGAGGTCGGTACGAACGTATGGTTGCTGATACGGCTGGATATGTAACTGTGGCAAAGGCGGACAAGGACAATCTGTTCTATCTGTTTGCTACCAATCTGCGTGCGGAGCGTTTCATGAAGGGTAAGCTGAATGTATATTCTCCTGCCCGTTTTGAGGTGTTTGTAAACGGTGAATCCAAGCAAGTCAAGGAGACAGCGGAGGACAGCTTGTCGCAGGTCCGTCCTACGGCTGTCAGTTTGCGTATGGACCCCGAAGCGGATTATGAGATTGTCATCAAGTTGCTTTCAAGCGCGGACGACAAGATGCAGCCGATGCTGAAATGCGAATTTGAAAAGGAAAAGGACTTTGCCGATGTAGCCTGCCGGATGGCACCGGACATGAAGAGACGTTTCTCTTTGTTCAACACCAATTTCGGCTCCCGAGCGAGCAGGGTTTCTCTTTCGCCCAACGGCAAGTATCTGCTGACCCGCTATTCGGACAATTACGACGTGAAGCGTTCCAGGACCCGTTGTGAGCTGACCGAGGTAAAGACCGGCCGGGTGATATTGCCCAATGCCAATGAAAAGATGAACTGGATGCCCAACAGCAACAAGCTCTATTATACGGTTATGGGCGAGGAGCAGAATGACCTGGTTGTGTTCGATCCTGCCACGATGCGTGAGGAAGTGCTGCTGAAGAATGTTCCCGAAGGATATTTCAGCTGGTCTCCTACAGAAGACTATCTTATCTATATGCTCACGGACGAGGGCGAAAAGGTGAGTGGCCCGTTGAAACGTCTCTTGCATCCGGACGACCGTATCCCCAATTCTCGTGACCGCTATTATCTCATGAAATACGATGTGGCGACGGGACTTTCCGAGCGTCTGACCTACGGTAGTCACAACGTCTATCTGAATGATATTTCCCCGGATGGCAAGAAACTGTTGTGCAGCACTTCCAAGCCGGACATTACTCAATGCCCTTTCTCCCTCTCTTCTCTTTTCGAGATTGATTTGGCCACCTTGCAGGCAGATACGCTGGTCGCCTGGGATGCTTATCTGGGAAGTGCTTCTTACTCTCCGGATGGGAAGCAGCTTCTGGTGACGGGCAGTCCGTCTGCTTTCGGAGGCATTGGCAAGAATTGCGGTGAACATCCCATAGCCAATGACTTTGATACCCAAGCATTCATTATGGATTTGGCTACAAAGAAAGTGCAGGCTATCACGCGCGATTTCAATCCTACAGTGTCTCCCGTGCAGTGGAACCGTGTGGACGGATGTATCTATTTCGATACGACTGATGGGGATTGCAGGCATATATACCGTTATGTTCCGAAGACGGGCGGCTTTGAAATGCTTCCGCTTGAAGAGGATGTGATTACTTCCTTCACGCTGGCCAATGACAATCCGGTTGTGGCTGCCTATGTGGGCGGAGGAAACACCAGCACGGGCGTAGCCTATACGTACGACACGAAGAAAAAAGTTTCCACCCTGCTTGCCAATCCCATGAAGCCCATCCTCGATAAGATTGAGCTGGGACAGATGGAAGAGTGGAACTTTACAGCTTCGGACGGTACGGAGATAAAGGGAATGGTTTGTCTGCCGCCGTCTTTTGACCCGAACAAGAAGTATCCGCTTATCGTATACTATTATGGAGGAACGACTCCTACAACCCGCGGTATAACTTCCCCGTACTGTGCACAGTTGTTTGCGTCACGTGACTATGTGGTTTATGTTATCCAGCCCAGTGGTGCCATCGGGTACGGCCAGGAGTTCTCTGCACGCCATGTCAATGCATGGGGTGAGCGTACGGCCGATGAGATCATTGAAGGTACGAAGAAATTCTGTGCAGCCCATCCGTTTGTCAACGATAAACGTATCGGATGCCTGGGTGCCTCTTATGGAGGATTCATGACGATGTATCTGCAGACTAAGACGGATATGTTTGCTGCCGCTGCCTCGCATGCTGGCATCAGCAATGTAACGAGCTATTGGGGCGAGGGTTATTGGGGATATTCCTATAACTCTGTTGCGGCAGCCGATAGCTATCCTTGGAATAATCCTGATTTGTTTACGAAGCATGGAGCATTGTTCAATGCGGACAAGATTAATACCCCTCTGTTGTTGCTGCATGGCACGGTAGATACAAACGTGCCTATCGGTGAAAGTATCCAATTGTATAATGCGCTGAAGATATTGGGTAAGCCGGTGGAATTTATTACCGTAGATGGTGAAAACCATTTTGTACTTGATTATGCAAAACGTGAATTGTGGCACAATTCAATTATGGCTTGGTTTGCCCGCTGGTTGCAGGATAGTCCGGCATGGTGGAATGACCTTTATCCGGAAAGACATTGGTGATTTCTTAGTTGACAACTATCAACTATCAATTAAAAAAGCCGTTTCCCAGAATAGACAAGGAGGAAACGGCTTTTTGTTGTAGTGTGCTTACTGTTATTGGGCCACTTTTGCTGTGTCTTGGACGTTCTCGGCTTTCTGCAAAGTATCCGTTACCACAGTGTCGTTAGACAAGGTTGTTGTCTTACTCGGCTGTTCTACCGGAGCCTTAGCTTGAGCCAAGAACGTTCCGCCACAAACAAACATAAACAGGGCTGCTACTAATACTAATTTTTTCATAATTCATTTGCTTTTAGGTTGCTATATCTTATTGTTAAGTCTAAGTGCTTGTTTGTTGTAGCGCTTGTTGCTTGTACTTAATACAAGTCAAATGGTGTGCCAAAAGAATTGTCTGTTGGGTAATGCTTTGATAACTAGATGTATATGTTTTTATGCAAAGTGTAGTATAATGTGGAAAAGTGGGGAATGTGTGGAGAGGAGTGTGGAATTATTCCACATCTTTTAGTCGGATATGTTATAAAGCTTCAACTTGTTGTACAGCGTTTTGCGGTCAATGCCCAACAGTTGTGCAGCGCGGCTCTTGTTGTTTCCCGTCTGCCGTAGGGCTTCGATGATTTGACGCTTCTCTGCCTCCTCATTGCGGAGAGGGATGCCGATGATGGCCGATGCAGGTTCTTTCAGTTCACTTAGTTCGTTGATAGTAATGAATTTGCCTTGTGCCAGCAGGGTTGCACGGCGTACCATATTCTTCATTTGTCGCAGATTGCCAGGCCAGGGGTATTCCAATAAGGCGCGGGATGCTTTGTCATCAAAGCCGGTCAGTTGCTTGTCCATTTCGCGGTTGGCCTGGTCCAGAAAGAAATTGGCAAAGAGCAAGATGTCTTCACGGCGGTCTTTGAGTTGCGGCATGCGCAGGGTGAATTCATTGATACGGTGATATAAATCCTCACGGAACGTTCCTTTTTCGATGGCTTGCTCCAGATTTTCGTTGGTGGCGGATACCAGACGTATGTCCACGCTTATCTCTTTGTTTGAACCAACCGGACGTATCTTGCGTTCTTGCAAAGCACGCAGCAGTTGTATTTGCACTTCATAGCTCAGATTGCCTATCTCATCCAGGAAGATGGTACCGCCGTTGGCTTCGACGAAAGCGCCCGTTTTGTCGGTCAGTGCGCCGGTAAAGGCGCCCTTTATATGCCCGAAGAATTCCGAAGCGGCCAATTCTTTGGGGATAGAACCGCAATCGATGGCTACAAACGGCCGGTCGGCACGCTTGCTGAGCTGGTGGATGCGATGGGCTACGTATTCTTTGCCCGTTCCGCTGGCACCATTGATGAGTACGGACATATTGGTAGGTGAAACCAGTTTCACATAATTGTAGAGTTGTTTGGCTGCGTCGCTCTCTCCTTCGAGGAAGTCGGAGGAAGACAATGAGCCTTCTGCACTCTTCTGAGACTGATTTTTCATCTTGTCGGAATGCATCGTCTGTTTAGGCGAGACGGATGGTCTGTTTGGGGTAAACGCGTCATCTGTTCGGGACGGATGCATCATCTGTTTCAAAGCGGAGGATGATGCATTCAAGGCTTCGCCTATTTTTTTCAGTAATTCGTCCGGATTCACAGGCTTGGCAATGTAATCGCAGGCTCCCAGTTTCATGGCTTGGACGGCCGACTGTATGTCAGCGTATCCCGTCATGATGATAAGCGGTATTTGCAGGCCGTGTTCGCCCAGCCATTTCAATAAGTCAATGCCATCTTTGTCGGGCAGGCGTAGGTCAGACAAAATCAAGTCCACGGTTTCCGACTCAATATGTTTTTGAGCACGGGCAATGCTGCTGGTGGAGGTTACTTGGAAACCTTTTTTGCCGAGCCATGTTTTTAGCATCATGCCGTAAGTAATATCATCTTCTACAATTAATATGGATGTCATTGCTTTTGCCTTTTATCTCTTTTATGTAGGCAAAGGTAAGTGCTTTTGTCTGATTTTAGTATATTTGCAAACTTAAATTAAATAAAAAACAAAATGAAAAGGAATCTAATTGTATTATTAACTATACTGGTTTGCGGTTTGACTGCTTGCAAGCCGGGACAAAAGAAAGAGGAAAATATGGAAAAAGAAACGAAGCTGAAGATTGAAACAAGTGCGGGTGACATCACCGTGAAACTGTATAATGAAACCCCGAAACATCGTGATAACTTTATTAAGCTGGTGAAAGACGGCACGTATGAAGGTACGCTGTTCCACCGTGTCATCAAGGACTTTATGATACAAGCAGGTGACCCGGAATCGAAAAAGGCTCCAAAAGGCAAGATGCTGGGGGCAGGCGACGTAGGTTATACTGTTCCTGCCGAATTTGTTTATCCGCAGTATTTTCACAAAAAAGGTGCTTTGTCGGCTGCACGCCAGGGTGATGAGGTGAATCCCGACAAGGCATCATCCGGCTGCCAGTTCTACATTGTGACTGGAAAAGTGTATAATGACTCTACCTTGCTGGGGATGGAACAGCAGATGAATCAGATGCGCCTGAACAATGCTTTCAATGCATTGGCCCAGAAGCATATGAAGGAAATCTACAAGATGCGTAAGAATAATGACCAGGACGGTCTGATGGATTTGCAAGATTCTTTGATTGCGCAGGCAGAGGCTCAGGTTGCCAAGGAACCGGAGTTCAAGTTTACTCCCGAGCAGGTGAAGGCTTATACTACCATGGGTGGTACTCCGCATTTGGACGGTGCATATACCGTATTCGGTGAAGTGCTGGAAGGTATGGATATAGTTGATAAAATACAGAAGGTCAAGACTGATCGTAACGACCGTCCTGAAGAGGATGTGGTTATTAAAAAAGTGACAGTGATAGATTGATGATAGATTCTGTCATTCTATTTTATGAAGATAAACAAAAAGATATTTGACAACGGTCTGCGGTTGGTGCACAATGAAGATACCAGCACGCAGATGGTTGCCTTGAATATTGTTTATGACGTAGGTGCCCGTGACGAGCATCCCGAGCATACGGGCTTTGCCCATTTGTTTGAGCATCTGATGTTTGGAGGTTCGGTGCATATTCCTGATTATGACGCTCCTTTGCAACTGGCAGGTGGGGAGAATAATGCATGGACCAATAATGATATTACCAATTACTACCTGACGGTTCCAAAATCGAATGTGGAAATCGGCTTCTGGCTGGAGTCCGACCGTATGCTGGAACTGGCATTCAGTGAGCAAAGTCTTGAGGTGCAGCGTGCAGTGGTGATGGAGGAGTTCAAGCAACGTTGTCTGAACCAGCCGTATGGTGATGTGGGGCATCTGCTTCGTCCTTTGGCTTATCAAACGCATCCTTATCGCTGGCCTACTATCGGGAAAGACCTCTCTCACATTGCCAATGCCACGCTGGATGAGGTAAAGGAATTCTTTTTCCGTTTTTATGCACCTAATAATGCAGTTCTGGCCGTTACCGGAAATATTTCGTGGGAAGAAACGATTAGGCTGACTGAAAAATGGTTTGCTCCTATTCCCCGTAGGAATGTGCCTGTAAGACAATTACCGCAAGAAGTTGTACAGACGGCGGAACGCCGGCAGACGGTGGAACGGAATGTTCCTCTGGATGCTTTGTTCATGGCTTATCACATGTGCAGTCGTGAAGATGCCGATTATTATGCCTTCGATATTCTGTCGGATATTCTGAGCAATGGACGTTCCAGTCGCTTGACCCGCAGGCTGGTGCAGGAGCAAAAGCTCTTTTCCAGTCTCGATGCCTATATCTCCGGTACACGGGATGCCGGACTGCTGCATATCAGTGGAAAGCCATCTGCTGGCGTATCTTTGGAGCAAGCCGAGGCTGCTGTCCGGAAAGAGTTGGAAGAGTTGAAATCCGGGTTTGTTGGAGAGCAGGAATTGGAGAAAGTAAAGAACAAGTTTGAGTCTACACAGATATTCGGCAACATCAATTATCTGAATGTTGCCACGAACCTTGCCTGGTTTGAACTGACCGGGCAGGCGGAAGACATAGACCGTGAAGTGGACAATTACCGCTCTGTGACGGCAGAACAGCTTCATAGGGTAGCCCAACAGACCTTCCGCGATGAAAATGGGATTGTGCTTTATTACCAAAAAGAAAACCTTTAGTATGAGAAATTTATTTGATACGTATAAGCAACACTACAAAGCATTGCTTCTCCTGGGACTACCCATTGTGGTGGGGCAGTTGGGAGTCATTGTGCTGGGGTTTGCCGATACGCTGATGATTGGGCATCATAGCACGGAAGAGCTGGGTGCCGCTTCTTTCGTAAACAATCTGTTTACTCTCTGTATTATTTTCAGTACGGGGTTCAGCTACGGGCTGACCCCGGTTGTGGGAGGCTTCTACGGTAACCGCCGTTTTGCCGAAGCCGGACAAGCGTTACGGTGCAGTCTGGTGGCCAATGTGCTGGTAGCTTTATTGCTGACTCTTGTCATGGCTGTTCTGTATTTCAATGTGGAACGGCTGGGGCAGCCCGAAGAATTACTGCCTCTGATTAAGCCTTATTATCTAGTGCTGCTTGCTTCACTGGTTTTTGTCATGTTGTTCAACGGCTTTAAACAGTTTACGGATGGCATCACCGACACCAAGACGGCTATGTGGATTCTGCTTGGAGGGAATGCGCTTAACATCGTAGGAAACTATATTCTGATCAATGGAAAATTGGGTTTCCCGGAGATGGGATTGCTTGGCGCGGGTGTAAGTACCTTGTTCTCTCGCATTGTGATGGTCGTGGTCTTTGCGGTGATTGTGCTTCGTAGTCGCCGTTTTATCCGTTATAGACTCGGATTTATGAGGCTGGGATGGTCGACACCGATGTTCAGGAAACTCAATGCTTTGGGCTGGCCTGTCGGTATGCAGATGGGAATGGAGACCGCTTCCTTCAGCCTCAGTGTTGTCATGGTGGGGTGGCTGGGGACACTTGCTCTGGCATCACATCAGATAATGCTCACTGTCTCTCAGTTCACCTTCATGATGTATTATGGCATGGGTGCTGCAGTTGCTGTGCGTGTCAGTAACTTTAAGGGGCAGGGCGACGGGCAGAATGTGCGCCGTTCGGCGTATGCTGGCCTTCACGTCATCTTATGCATGGAAGTGGTGCTGTTGAGTATTGTCTTTGCACTTCGCGGTCAGGTCGGAGGATGGTTTACAGATAATATGGAAGTGTCCGGTATGGTAGCCGCTCTCTTCTTTCCGTTCCTGATTTACCAGTTCGGTGACGGATTGCAGATTAATTTTGCCAATGCCCTGCGTGGTATCTCGGATGTGAAACCGATGATGATTATTGCATTTATATCCTATTTTGTTATATCTTTGCCCGTAGGTTACCTCTGCGGTTTCATCTTCGGCTGGGGACTGACGGGGGTCTGGATGGCTTTCCCGTTTGGACTGACCAGTGCAGGGGTGATGCTGTGGCTGAGATTCCGTAGACAGACCAGGGAAAGGATTTGATAATATGAACAGTGTCTCCAAAGTAAAGATTGCCGTAGGCTACACTTTGTTGCTGGCGGTATTGTTTTTTTCCTTGTTCTTCGTACACCGGGAGATGGAGAACCTTATTCTTACCGATGACCGCGATGTACAATGGACAGACAGCGTACTAGCTTTGATACGCGAGAAGGATACCAATACGATAAGAATGCTGCGTACGCTGAGTGAGGCGAATGACAGCATGGTATCCACCAGTGACATTGAGCAGATAATTGCCCAGCAGGACTCAGTAGTGACCCAGCAACGTGTGCAGCACCGTATCATTACACATCGGGATACCGTCGTGACACGCCCTCGGAAGAAGGGTTTTTTCCGTCGTTTGGGTGAAGTGTTTGTCCCCCCAAAGAAAGATACGGCTATCCAGGTGAAGACCTCCCTCGAATTTGCGACGGATACGGTGATTGAACCTTATAATCCGGCCGATTCTTTGCATGAGAAACTGCGTGCTGTGGCCCAGCAGAAAAAAGCTGTAAACACTGTTATACAACGACGTAAACGCTATCTGCAACGCTTGGACCATATGCTGACCGCTCGTATTGACAGTTTGCTGAAAGATTATGAGACGGAAACTCTGCTGCGTGCACGGACGGAAGCCGAGTATCAACAGGCGGTCCGACGCCGTTCGGCCAAGATTATCAGTGGCATTGCCGTAGGTGCGGTATTGCTTTCCGTTTTTTTCCTTATTATCATCGGTCGCGACATAACTCGAAGCAACCGTTACCGCCGTGAGTTGGAAGAGGCCCGCCGTCGTGCCGAAGATTTACTTGCTGTCCGTGAAAAACTGATGCTTGCCATTACCCATGATTTCAAAGCCCCGCTCGGTTCTATCATGGGCTATGCCGATTTGCTTTCCCGTCTGACGGTGGATGAGCGCCAGC
Organism: Bacteroides sp. AF25-5LB; assembly: GCF_003602965.1. Taxonomy (NCBI): domain Bacteria; kingdom Pseudomonadati; phylum Bacteroidota; class Bacteroidia; order Bacteroidales; family Bacteroidaceae; genus Bacteroides; species Bacteroides sp. AF25-5LB. Next base: position 78,338 of record NZ_QTMC01000017.1, on the reverse strand, counting down.
GGTTCTATCTGGACAATATGAAAACCTCATCGGAGCATCTGCTGAAGCTGGTCGTTGATTTGCTCGACTTCCATCGTCTTGATTTGAACAAGGCTGAAGTCAACCGGGTCACTTTTCATCCTTCCCGCCTGCTTGAAGAGATACACGTAAGTTTTGAACCGCTTACGGCTGCCAAAGGGCTGGCGCTTCATTGCGACATTGCCCCGGAGCTGGACGGTACCTATATTTGTGACCCCTTGCGTCTGCGTCAGATTATCAACAATTTGCTGTCCAATGCCGTGAAGTTTACGGACCAAGGCGGTATTACCATGACTGCCCGTTACGAGGACCGTCGACTGGTAGTTGCCATTGCTGATACGGGTAGAGGTATGGAGCCTGCTGACCGTGAGCGTATCTTCCAGGAATTCACCCGATTACCGGGTGCTCAGGGTAAAGAAGGGTTCGGACTCGGACTTTCCATCGTCCGTATGTTGGTACAGTTACTTGAAGGTACGATTGATGTAGACAGTGTACCAGGTAAGGGAAGCACTTTCACGATATATATTCCTATCTATCCCGTAAGGAGCGAAAGGCGTAGAATGAAGGATGAAGAATTGGGCTGTGTTGTCACGCCGGAGGGCAATTCTTCATTCTCCGTTCCTTGTTCTTCATTGAAGAATGTCCTCCTTATCGATGATGACCGTATTCAACTTACCCTTACTGCCGCCATGCTTCAGCAGAGTGGTATAAATTCTGTTTCTTGTTTACAACTGGATGAATTGCTGGATGCCTTGCGCACTGCAACCTTTGATGTTCTGCTTACTGATGTGCAGATGCCTGCTATTAATGGTTTTGATTTACTGAAACTGCTGCGTGCTTCGAACATACCGCAGGCACAGTCTGTTCCGGTGATTGCTGTCACTGCTCGCAGTGACATGCAGCGTGAGGAATTTACGGCGCATGGCTTTGCCGGATGCCTGCATAAGCCGTTTACCGTCAGTGAATTGCTGCATGAATTGAATGTGGAGGACAAAGGGAAGGAGGTTACAGAAGTTTCGGAAACTTCGGCTTGCCCGGGGTATAAATTCTCTTCGCTCACCGTTTTTTCGGTCGATGACCCCGAGGCCGCAAAGTCCATTCTGGAAAGTTTTGTGGCTGAAACCCGTCTCAATGCGGAGCGTTTGCAGAAGGCTGTGGAGAATGAGGATGTGGACGAGATGGCTGCTGTCTCCCACAAAATGATTCCCCTCTTTACGTTGATTGGAGCTACGGAACTGGTTGCATTGCTGAAACTGTTGGAAACTTCGCATGGAGTGCCTTTTACCGGAGAGTTGAAAGAGCACGCCCTTGCCGCCCTCGTTTTGATAGAGGATGTCATTACTCAGGCAACAGCTTTTCCGTAATGGGGGAACAGAGAAGAATACATGATTTTTCTCTATCGGGAACCAAATGTCGAAAGAAATTGTTTACTTTGTAGGACTTTTAAATACGATGAAAGATTGACGTTCCGATGAGAAGAAAATGGTTGAGAATAGCACTGTGGGTGCTGCTTACTCCTATTATACTGTTTATAATATTGATGATACTGCTCTATGTGCCTCCCGTACAGAATTTGATACGGAAGCAGGCTACAGCAATTGCATCAGATGCTACGGGTATGGACATATCTGTGGAGCGGATTGACCTTCGCTTTCCTTTGAATTTGTTGGTTCGCGGTGTATTGGTGGTACAGCCTGCCGACAGTGCTGTTGAGGTGCAGCATCCCGATACTTTGCTGAATCTTGGAAGTTTGAACGTGCGGGTGCAGGCATGGCCTTTACTCAAAGGGAAAGTGGAGGTGGATGACATTACCCTGAAACAAGTTGCTGTTAACTCTTCCAATTTAATGGAAGGTATGTGCATCAAAGGGGTACTGGGGCATTTCTTTTTCGAAAGCCATGGCATAGACCTTACAAAAGAAGATGCTATTCTCAATAATATAGAATTGAGCGATACCCATGTGCAGGTAATGCTTGCAGATACCACTGAGACTCCCAAGGACACTACTGACACTGCGTTAAACTGGAAAGTCACACTCCATACCCTGAAGTTGAAGAACGTCTCGGTCGATTTACAGATGCCATTGGACTCCATGGGGCTGAAAGCCCATATCGGAAATGCTGAGATTGCGGACGCTGCTGCCGACCTGAAACACCAGTTCTATGGCTGGAGAAAATTCCTGCTGACTGGAACTTCTGTCAATTATGATACCGGCGGCCCGGGGAGTGCGATAGGTTTCGACCCCTCGCACATTGCTCTTCACGACATTCGTATGGGCATTGATTCTGTGATGTACTACGGTAGAGATATGAATGCCGTTATCCGGGAATTTTCCATGTATGAGCGTTCCGGTTTGAGTGTAACTTCCCTGACCGGGCGGTTGTTTGCCGACTCTACCGTTATCCGTATCCCTTCTTTGAAGTTGCTGACACCTCATAGTGAGATGAATCTTACGGCACAGACTTACTGGGAACTGATAAATATACCTACCACCGGCCGTTTGACAGCCCGTTTCAATGCCCGTATCGGCAAACAGGATGTACTGCTTTTTGCCGGTGGCCTGCCGGAAACTTTCAAGGAAGCCTATCCGTTCCGTCCGTTGGTGATTCATGCCGGTACGGAAGGAAACCTGAAGCAGATGCAGATTTCCCGTTTTACGGCTGAGCTGCCCGGAGCCTTTTCGTTGAGTGGGGGAGGAGAATTCTGGAACCTGGCCGACAGTGTGAAACGCAATGGAAACATGGACTTCGAGATGCATACGCAGAACTTGAACTTCCTGACCGGACTAGCTGACATTGCTCCCGATGGCTCCGTCATCGTGCCGGACAGTATGCACCTTGCGGCACGTGTCGGTATGGAGGGGGCGCAGTGCACTGCCGCCCTGAAACTGCAGGAGAAGGAAGGCGCCTTGAATCTGGATGCCGCCTATAATCTTGCTACGGAAGCCTACCATGCCGACCTTGCCATCAACAACTTGCAGGTGCATCACTTCCTGCCCAAGGACTCTATTTATACTCTTACGGTAAAGATGTCCGCTAAGGGACAAGGGGTGGATGTGGCATCACGAAAGACTGTGGCTGCTTTGAATGCCTCCTTGGAAAAACTACAGTATGGCCATTGGGACATTTCCGGTGTGGATGTGCATGCCGGACTCAAGTCATCCGTTGCTACTGTCCGTCTTGCCAGCGATAATGTTCTTCTCAAGATGCAGGGAAATGCAGATATGCGTCTTGACCGCAGCTATCTGGATGGCGCTTTGGATTTGAATGTGGAAGAGGTGAATCTGCACAAGCTGGGGTTGGTGCCCCGACCGTTGAAACACCCATTTGCCTTTACAATGGGAGCGGAGGCACGTCATGATTCTCTCGAGTTGAGGCTTGATGCCGGTGACTTGAATCTGCGTTTCCGCGCTCATAGCACGTTGAAGAAGTTGATGGAACAGTCGGATAAATTTGTCTCTATCCTGACAAAGCAGATTGATGAACGGCGTTTGGACCATGCCGCTTTGCGACAAGTCCTTCCTTCAGCCGGCATGCATCTGGAAGCCGGTAACCAGAATCCCGTCAGCTATTTCCTGGCTGCAAAGGGTATTTCCTATAATGATTTCAAACTGAGCTTCGGATTTACTCCGCAAGTCGGCATCAATGGGCGTACAGCTGTTCACGGATTGCGCATGGACTCCTTGCAGCTCGATACAATATTTTTTACAGTAAAGCAGGATACTGCCCGCATGAAGTTGCAAGGTGGTGTCATAAACGGTCCCAAGAACCCGCAGTTTGTGTTCCGCAGTACACTGACGGGTGAAGTCCGTAATGAAGATGCGGAGCTGACTGTGGATTATGTGGATGGAAAAGGGCAGACCGGTGTGCTGTTCGGTATTAACGCCCGTCCGTTGACCGAAGGACATGGTCGCGGTGATGGTGTGCTGCTGAACCTTATTCCTGCCGAGCCGATTATCGCTTTCCGTAAATTCCACTTTGCGGACAATAGTAACTGGATTTATCTGCATAAGAATATGCGCGTCTATGCCAATATTGATATGGACAGCGACGATGGTCTGTGTTTCCGTATGCAATCCGACAAGAATGATACCCTTTCCTTGCAGAATATAAACGTAGAACTGAGCCGATTGCGCCTGGATGAACTTACGGAGGTACTTCCTTATATGCCTCGGCTTACGGGATTGTTCTCCGCCGAAGCAAATTATATACAGACTGCCACTTCCCTGCAGGTGTCCGCCGAAGCCAATGTAGAGAAACTGACCTACGAACGCCAACCGGTTGGAGATATAGGTCTGGGGGCTACCTGGTTGCCGGGCGACAAGAATACGCACTATTTGAATACCTATTTTACACATGATAACGAAGAAGTGATGACCGCCGACGGTATCTTGACGCAGAAGAACGGAAAGGATACTCTGGAAGTGTCCACTCGTTTCGAGCATTTCCCATTGAAGATGGCCAATGCATTCATCCCTGACCAAATGGTGGCCTTTACCGGAGATATTGATGGAGGGCTTTATATTTACGGTTCGCTGGATAAGCCTCAAATGCATGGTGATATTGTTTTGGACAGTGTGTCTGTCTATGCACGCCAGGCGGGAGCACGTTACTGGTTCGACAACCGTCCGGTGCAGATAAAGGACAATCAGTTGATATTCGATAAGTTTGCCATTTATACCACCAGCAAGAATCCGTTTACGATTGACGGTAAGGTTGATTTCCGGAATATGGAGCGTCCTACTGCCAACCTCAATCTGCTGGCAGAGAACTATACGTTGCTGGATGCACCGCGTACCCGCGAAAGTCTGGTATATGGAAAGGTGTTCGTTGACTTGCATGCCACGGTGAAGGGACCGCTTGACGGGCTCACGATGCGTGGAAACATGAATCTGCTGGGCAATACCAACGTAACCTACGTGTTGACCGATTCCCCTTTAACGGTGGAAGACCGTCTCAGTGGGCTGGTTACCTTTACCTCATTCACCGATACGACGTCGGTAAAGGCGGATGAAGTTCCTGCCATGTCGTTGGGAGGATTGGAAATGTATATGTCCGTCCATATTGACGATGCTGTCCGTCTTCGTGCCGACTTGAGTCCCGACCGCAGCAAATACATCGAACTGGAAGGTGGCGGTGATTTGAATATGCAGTATACTCCCCAAGGGGATATGAGCCTTACCGGACGCTATACCCTTTCGGGTGGCGTCATGAAATATTCGCTGCCTATCATCCCCTTGAAGGAGTTTCAGTTCAATCCCGGCAGTTATGTGGATTGGCGAGGGAATATTATGAATCCTACGCTAAGCCTAAAGGCTACGGAACGTATGCGTGCTTCTGTGGCCGACGGTGACGGGGACGGTTCGCGCATGGTGAACTTCGATGTTTCCATTTCCATCAAGAACAGGCTTGACGCTCCCGATCTTATATTCGATATTTCGGCGCCCGAAGATGGCACAGTAGAGAATGAGCTGCAGGCAATGGGGGCAGAAGAGCGTAGTAAGCAGGCTATTGCGATGCTTGCTACGGGTATTTACTTGAATAGCGGCGCCAAAGGAGGAGGTTTGTCAATGGGAGCCGCCTTGAACTCAGTGCTTCAGAGCCAGATAAACTCCTTGGCGGGAGGTATAAAAGGTGCCAATATCAGTGTAGGTGTGGAAGACCGTACCTCTGCTGAAACGGGCGACACGCAGAAAGACTTCAGTTTCCGTTATTCCCAGCGTTTCTTCAACGATCGCGTACAGATAGTCATCGGTGGAAAAGTATCCACCGGGGCCAATGCGACGAACGATGCGGAATCATTCATTGACAATATATCGCTGGAATACCGTCTTGATGCGTCGGGTACCCGATATGTCCGTGTATTCCATAATAAGAACTACGAAAGCATACTCGACGGTGAGATAACCGAAACGGGTGTTGGCCTTGTGCTGCGCCGGAAGATGGACCGGTTGGGTGAACTCTTCATCTTCAGGAAGAAAAAGATAAAACCGGAGGCTGAAAACAGCGATATGAAAAAGTAGGAATGTGATATGAAACGACTGATATTATATATTGCAGGATTGATATTTCTGGCAGGTTGCTCCACCACGAAGCACTTGCCCGAGGGGGAGATACTCTATACCGGACAAAAGCCGATGATTGTATTGAACCGCAGTGAAACGTCTGTTGGCGAGATTGCCATGGAAGAGGTGGAAGCCGCCCTTGCTACGGCACCGAACAATTCGTTGCTGGGGAGCTCTACTATCCGCTATCCCTTTCCTTTCGGACTGTGGATTTACAATGGTTTCCAGAAGTATGAGAAGGGACTCGGAAAGTGGATATTCAATAAATTTGCCGCCACTCCGGTGCTTCTGTCTACGGTGAATCCCGATATACGTCAGAAGGCGGCGGTTAACTTGCTGCGCGATTACGGCTATTTCAACGGAAGCGTCAGCTACAAGACATTTATCGACCCGAAAGACTCGCTGAAGGCAAAGTTGCAATATACGGTGAACATGCGTAATCCTTACTTTATAGATACGGTGTACTATCGTGGTTTCAACCAACGTACCACTCGCATTATGGAGCTGGGGCGCCGACGTTCCCTTATCAGTCCGGGAGAACAATTCAATGTGGCTGATCTGGATGGGGAGCGTACCCGTATCAGTACCCTGCTGCGTAATGTGGGCTGTTATTATTTCCGTCCCGACTACCTGACCTATCAAGCCGATACCATGATGGTTCCTAATGGGCATGTCCAGATGCGCTTGATTCCCGTTCCCGGTATGCCAAAGGTAGCCGAGAAGCAGTTCCGTGTGGGGCGTAAATCCGTATATCTTCTTGGAAAGCAGGGGCAGGAACCCAATGACAGCATGGATTACAAAGGCTTGACCATACATTACTACAACAAACCTCCGGTACGTCCCAATATGCTTTACCGTTGGTTGAACTATCAAGGTTATCGGCGGAAGCGCCAGATACAGGACAGCGCAGGTATTGCCCGCCAGCGTTCTATGCAGAGTTTGTATAGTTTGTACCGTCAGACCCGTATTCAGGAGCGTCTGGCAAGCGTCGGTATTTTCCGTTATGCGGAGATGCAGTATATACCACGTGATACGGCGTTTGTGTCTGATACATTGGATGTGAAGGTCATTGCCGCGCTCGATAAACCCTACGATGCGGAATTGGATTTTAATGTCACCATGAAGAGTAATAACCAGACGGGACCGGGTGCCGCTTTTACGGTGACGAAGAATAATGTCTTCGGTGGTGGTGAAAGCTGGAATGTGAAGTTGAACGGTTCGTACGAATGGCAGACGGGCAAGGCAAGTTCTTCCCTAATGAACAGCTATGAACTGGGTATCTCCACTTCGCTTATCTTTCCGCGCGTGGTGTTTCCCAGGATGGGCGACCGTGAGTATGACTTCCCGGCTACAACGACTTTCCGTTTATATGCCGACCAGATGAACCGTGCCAAGTATTATAAGCTGTTGGCTTTTGGCGGTAATGTCACTTATGACTTCCAGCCCAAATCGACTTCCAGGCACAGTATAACTCCTTTCCGGTTGACATTCAATGTACTGCGCAATCCTACTGCCGCTTTCGATACGTTGCGTGCCGAGAATCCAGCACTCTACGTTAGTTTGCGCGACCAGTTCATTCCTGCCATGGAGTACACCTATACTTATGACAACGCTTCCGTGCGCGGCAAGCGTAACCCCATCTGGTGGCAGACCACCGTTGCGTCGGCCGGTAACCTGACTTCTGCCGTCTACCGTATTTTCGGCAAGCCGTTCAGTGAGGAAGGAAAGAAGCTTTTCGGGGTACCTTTTGCACAGTTCCTGAAGTTGAATTCGGAATTCAGGTACCATTACCGGATAGACAAGAACCAGATGATTGCTTCGCGTATTGCGGGAGGGGTAATATGGTCGTATGGCAACGCTACGACCGCACCTTATACGGAACAGTTCTATATCGGTGGTGCCAACAGTGTGCGCGCCTTTTCTGCACGCAGTATAGGTCCGGGCGGTTATCCTCCCGAGACGGATAGGAAATATACCTATATCAACCACGTGGGTGATATTCGCATGGAAGCCAATATCGAGTATCGCTTCCGTATGATTGCCGACTTGCATGGAGCCGTATTCTTGGATGCCGGCAATGTATGGCTGATGCGTAAAGATGAAAACCGCCCGAATGGTGAATTTACGTTGAAGAATTTCCCGAAACAGATTGCTTTGGGCACGGGATTTGGCTTGCGTTACGATTTGGACTTTCTTGTTTTTCGTCTGGACTTGGGTATCGGGCTGCATGATCCGTATGATACCGGGAAGTCGGGGTATTATAATATTCCCAAGTTCAAGGACAGCATGGCGTTGCATTTTGCCATCGGTTATCCGTTCTAAATGTACCTTTTTGAACGGATAGTGGTAAAGAATGAACTAAAACTCCCTTCTGTCAGCCATAAATTTTTGTACATTTGCAGCCGTTATCAACTGTGATATACTAACCTTTTTAAATAATAACTAAATATGAAACCAACTTTATTCTTATTGGCAGCCGGCATGGGCAGTCGTTATGGTGGCTTGAAACAATTGGACGGACTGGGCCCGAATGGCGAAACTATCATGGATTATTCTATTTACGATGCCATCAATGCCGGTTTTGGAAAGCTCGTTTTCGTAATCCGTAAAGATTTTGAGCAGGATTTCCGCGACAAGATTATTTCCAAATACGAAGGCCATATCCCCTGCGAACTGGTATTCCAGTCCATCGATGACCTTCCCGAAGGCTTCACCTGCCCCGAAGGCCGTACCAAACCTTGGGGAACCAACCATGCTGTAATGATGGGTGCCGATGTAATAAAGGAACCGTTTGCTGTTATCAACTGCGACGATTTCTACGGTCGTGATTCCTTCCAGGTAATGGGCAAATTTCTTGCAGCCCTTCCCGAAGGTTCCAAAAATGTATATTCCATGGTAGGCTTCCGCATCGGTAATACATTGAGCGAAAGCGGTACCGTATCCCGTGGTTTGTGCGGAACGGATGCAAACAACTTGTTGACTTCTGTAGTAGAGCGTACCCAGATTCAGCGTATGGACGGCGAGGTGAAGTACATCGATGATAACGGTGAATGGACTGCCACTCCCGAGACGACTCCGGTCAGCATGAACTTCTGGGGCTTTACTCCCGATTACTTTGCTTACAGTGCAGAGTTTTTCAAGAGCTTCCTGAGCGACCCGAAGAATATGGAGAATCTGAAAAGCGAATTCTTCATCCCGCTGATGGTGGATAAGCTGATTAACAATGGCACTGCTACCTGCGAAGTGCTCGATACAACCAGCAAGTGGTTCGGTGTGACTTATCCCGAAGACCGTCAGAGTGTAGTCGACAAGATTCAGGCTTTGGTGGATGCGGGTGAGTATCCTGCGAAGCTGTTCTAAAGTAAGACGGAAGGATAACTTGATTCGCATTAATTTATTGGGTAAAAGAACAAAAGGACAAATATGGGGAAGGCGTTTGCCAGAGCTATATTTGTTCTTCTGTTTTCTGTTCACGAGGTGTCTGGTGCAAGCATACTGAAATGTTGGAACAGAACCCTGCATTGGGCTTACCGATATTGGAACCTTTGAAATCAGATTACTCCAAGTATGTCCGGAACAGCGTAGGGAATTGGTTAAATGATGCAAGTAAGACGCAATCCGGATTTGTAAGGAAGCTTTGCAGGCGTTAGGAAAGTGAAACGAAAGAGACCAAGTATATCGTTAAGAAAGCGCTGAGGACTGTCGGTAAATGAGTGTCTGTTCCAAGGTATGGGGTGAGTTTTGGGCTTACTGAATCGATGTGCGGGAAAAGGGGCATTATATCCTCAAACATAAATCGTTATAACCAAGTGATGAAACAATTAATTGCATGTTGCGGGTTGGATTGCGAAAATTGCGCCGCCCGTATAGCCACTGTCAATAATGACGATGAGCTGAGAGAGAAAACTGCCAAAGAGTGGAGTGTGCTGAACAATACGCCGGAAATTACGCCGGAAACCATCCATTGTATGGGGTGCCGTGCAGACGGGGTGAAGTTTGCCTATTGCAGCGATTATTGTGCTATCCGCAAATGTGTGTACGAAAAAGGTTTCAATACTTGCGGCGACTGTAAGGAACTGGATACTTGCCAGGTGGTAGGTGCGGTTCTTCAGCATGCGCCCGGTGCAAGGGAAAATCTTTATTAACCGTAAAATCTTTGATTAAATAAAATATTGCTTATCTTTGCAGTATGACAAAGACATTTAAATCGGATTTGGTTTTGTAAACAATCTGTGTTCCCTGCACAGATTGTCCCCCCTTCGTTTACTCTCGGATAACTTCTTTCGAGAGTGTTTTCCTATTGTTATAATTCAAGTTTAATCCGCATATTATGCTGAAGGTATTGTGATACTTTCCGTATATGCAAAATATAGTAAGAAAATGAGTAACGAAAATAAAACTATCCACGATTTCGAACTTAATTTAATCTGTGACTTTTTCTCCAATATGGAACGACAAGGCCCTGGCAGTCCTGAAGCGACGTTGAAGGCATTGAGCTTTGTAGACGGTCTTACCGATGAATCCTTTATTGCCGATATCGGCTGTGGAACGGGTGGCCAGACAATGGTAGTAGCTGGCCATGTGCCGGGGCGGATTACAGGAATTGACCTTTTTCCCGGCTTTATTGATATCTTCAACCGTAATGCAAGGCAGTTAGGCTTGCAGAACAGAGTAAAAGGAATTGTCGGTTCAATGGATGCCCTTCCTTTCGGTGAGGAGGAGCTGGATATGATTTGGTGTGAAGGTGCTATCTATAACATTGGCTTTGAACGTGGCTTGAAGGAGTGGCGTAAGTATCTGAAACCGGGAGGGTATATTGCCGTCTCCGAGAGTTCATGGTTTACGGACGAACGCCCTGCGGAAATCAATGACTTCTGGATGGACGCTTACTCTGAAATGGATACACTTCCCAATCAGGTGACCAAGTTGTACAAGGCAGGTTATCTTCCCGTTGCTACATTCATTTTGCCGGAGAATTGCTGGACAGAGCATTATTTTGCTTCAAAGGTTGCGGCTCAGGAGATTTTCCGTAAGAAATATGCCGGTAATAAAATTGCCGAAGAGTTCAGCTTACTCCAAATGATTGAGGATGAACTGTACGGCAAGTATAAGGAATTTTACGGTTATGTGTTCTTTATTGCCAAGAAGGTAGGCTGATGACGGACTTCTCTTATTGAGGAATGCGGGTATTCTCAGGACAGAATATCCGCATTTTGGGTTTTGAGTAGATTTTATTGTTTTGAGGATGTACGGAACTTCTGAGGAGGTATTCCCGTATGACGTTTAAAGAATTTGTTGAAGAAGGCCGCATTATTAAAACCTAGACTCACGGCTATATCCTTTATCGGAGTGTTGGCGGTACAAAGCTGTGCTTTGGCATCCATGATGATAGTATTGTTGATGATTTCCATGGCTGTATGTCCTGATTCCTTTTTGACAAGGCGGCAAAGAGCTGCCGGCCTCATATTCATTTTCAATGCATAATAGGACACTTGATGCTCCCGGACATAGTCTGTGTGTACCAATCGGATAAAAATGCGGTATTGGTTGAAATGCCTGCTGCCCGGAGTTTCTTTTATCCTAGGGTGTTCCGGACAGAGTTCGGATATGCCTTGTAACAGATATGCCAGTAGAGTTTGCAATGAAACTAGACTTGAGGGGCTTTCTGTTCTTTGATAGAGGTGTGACAAATAGGTCATGAACTCAGCATAAAGCTGGAAGTTCTTTTTCGATAGAGGAAAAATATAGTGTTTACCTATAATGTGAAACTTATCCATCATGACCTTACCGACTCCTGCACTTTGGATAAGTTGTTTGGAAAATATGACGACATATATTTCAGTATCGTCTGACGTGTGTAGTAATTGTACGAAGGTCTCAGGAGGAATAGCTAGGAGAACGTTAGCTTCAACCTTGAATTGGGTATGGTTTATGATGGTTTTCAGAACTCCTTTGATACACAAAACGAAGATACTGGCCTTGGTGTGGTATGGCTTTTTCACTAGCGGATTCAGTTCACTGGTTGTGATATGATTGCAGGCAATGAACTCGTCATTTATATTGAATTCGGATATATTCATGTTGGAGATTTTAAGACGCAAAAATGGGGGATAATAATGTATAAATGACAGAGGTAACAGTTAAAATCAATATTACGCTCAACTTATCTCTGTTAAATAAGGTAAAGTTGTGAATAATAGAATATATACATATTAAAATGGAATATTGATTTATAAGGGTTTGTTTGTGGTATAAGCATTTTAACCCGAACTTTGCTTCTTGTATGATAAACCAATTCTGATGAATCCGAATGTTCCTCAAGAAGTACGTATAATAAATGCCATCTCCGAGCAGTTGTTCAACTCATGGCCCGTCAGCATTATTATGATTGATTTGGAAGATTGTATCTGGCGTCTGAATCAGCAGGTGATGAATGAACTCCAATTGAATGAGTATGTGATAGGGCGGCGTATCACTGACTTATTGGAGGTGGTATGTGATAAAAAGAATGTGTTAGAAGACCTTTTGCTGCAACTTCGGGAGAGGGATGTGCGGATTATTCCCTTAGATACCAATTGCTTTATACGTGAATTGAAGAGTGGTATAAGTTTTCTGATACAAGGTGCTATGGTGGGAATTCATGAAGATGGACAATTGGTGAGGATTGTACTCTATTTCAGGAATGTGTTGGAAGAACGGACACAGAAGCATTTGCTGAATATTGCGCTGAGTCGTACCCAGATATTTCAATGGTCTTTCGACATGGAACATAATCTGATGATTATAGAACCGCGTTATTTTGAATATTTGGGGATTCCTACGCGTGACTATACGCTGACGCCTGAGGAATTCGCATTTCTGATTCATCCGGACGACCGGAAGGGAGTGTTTGATGCTTTGGCTTTACAGTTGCATGGTAATTTGTACGAATGCCCAGTGGAATACCGTTTACGGCGGGGAGACGGCAAGTGGGAGTGGTTTGAGGCGCAATCTACCTATGTGGGGCAATTGACGGATTTGCCGTTCCGTATCATCGGTATTTGCATGAGTACGCAGAAATACAAGGATACGGAGAATAAATTGAACGAGGCTTTGCAGAAAGCGCAACGTAGCGATGAGTTGAAGAGCGTATTTCTTGCTAATATGAGCCACGAGATACGTACGCCGCTAAATGCCATTGTGGGCTTCTCTACACTACTGGCTTGTGGGGATGCCGACTTGTCACGGCAGGAGATTATGGAATTCACGTCTTTGATTGAAAAGAACAGCCAGTTGTTAATGGTGTTGATTTCAGATATTCTGGATTTGTCCAAGATAGAATCGAACACAATGGAGTTCCATTTTGAGAAGGTTTCTTTAAATGGCATATTGGAAAGCATTTACAGTGCGCAGAAGATGAATCTTCGGAAAGGAGTGGAGTTACTGCTAGACCTTCCGGACCGGGCAGCAGTTATCTATACAGATCCTACGCGTTTGGGGCAAGTTGTCAACAATCTTATCAATAATGCGGTGAAGTTCACTGCTGAAGGACGCATAACCATAGGGTATAGGCTGAAGGACTTTGCTACATTGGAAGTCTTTGTGGAAGATACGGGAACTGGCATGTCGGAAGAAGTTCTGGCGCACATTTTTGAACGTTTCTATAAGGGAGATGCTTTTGTGCAGGGCACGGGATTGGGATTGGCCATTTGCAGGACTATCGTTGAAAGGTTTCATGGAAAAATAGAAGTGGCCTCATCTCTTGGCAAGGGGAGCCGCTTTGCAATTGTCCTTCCGCAGGAAATGCGGGAGTAGTGTTCTCTTTCTTGGATATTTGATGTAATTATGTGAGCGTATGATATTGTATAACGTTGAAAATCGCTACCTTTGCAGTCTTGAACGATAAATTCATTGACACTATGATATCTGTAGAAGGACTGAAGGTAGAATTTAATGCCACTCCTCTGTTCGAAGACGTCTCTTATGTTATCAATAAGAAAGACCGTATAGCTCTTGTCGGCAAGAATGGTGCCGGTAAGTCCACCATGCTCAAGATATTGGCTGGCATTCAGCAGCCCACTGCCGGCATTGTTGCCGTTCCTCGCGAATGTACTATCGGGTATTTGCCCCAAGTGATGATACTCAGTGACAAGCGCACCGTGATGCAGGAGGCTGAACTTGCCTTCGAGCATATTTTTGAGATGCAGGCGGGCATCGAACGCATGAATCAGCAACTTGCCGAACGTACCGACTACGATAGTGAGGATTACCAGAAACTGATTGACCGCTTCACCCACGAAAACGAACGTTTCCTTATGATGGGAGGCACCAACTACCGTGCCGAAATAGAGCGCACGCTCCAAGGACTGGGCTTTAGCCGCGAGGACTTTGACCGCTCTACAAGCGAGTTTTCCGGTGGTTGGCGTATGCGTATAGAGCTTGCCAAGCTGTTGCTTCGTCGTCCGGATGTGTTGCTGCTCGACGAGCCTACCAACCACCTTGACATCGAGAGTATCCAGTGGTTGGAGAACTTCCTTTCCACCCGTGCCAATGCGGTGGTGCTTGTCAGCCACGACCGCGCCTTTTTGAACAATGTCACTACGCGTACCATCGAAATAACTTGTGGACGCATTTACGACTATAAAGTGAAATACGATGAGTTCGTGGTGCTTCGCAAGGAGCGCCGGGAGCAGCAACTGCGTGCTTACGAGAATCAGCAGAAGCAGATACAAGATACGGAAGACTTTATCGAGCGTTTCCGGTACAAAGCTACCAAGGCTGTGCAGGTGCAAAGTCGCATCAAGCAACTTGAAAAGATAGAACGTATCGAGGTGGATGAGGAAGACAACTCCTCTTTGCGCCTGAAGTTTGTTTGCAGCAGCCGTAGCGGTAATTATCCCGTCATCTGCGAGGATATGGAGAAATCCTACGGTGAGCACATTGTTTTCCATGATGTGAATTTGACCATCAACCGAGGAGAGAAGGTTGCTTTTGTTGGTAAGAACGGCGAAGGAAAGTCTACGCTTGTAAAGTGTATTATGGGTGAGATTACGGATTATACCGGAAAACTTACACTGGGACATAATGTGCAGATTGGATATTTTGCCCAGAACCAGGCACAACTTTTGGATGAGAACCTAACTGTATTCGATACGATTGACCACGTGGCCGTAGGGGATATCCGCCTCAAAATTCGTGATATTCTGGGTGCTTTCATGTTCGGCGGTGAGGCTTCGGATAAAAGGGTGAAGGTGCTCAGCGGTGGAGAGCGTACCCGGCTTGCCATGATAAAACTGTTGTTGGAGCCGGTGAATTTTCTGATTCTCGACGAACCTACGAATCATCTTGACATGCGTTCCAAAGATGTACTGAAGGAAGCTATCCGCGATTTTGACGGGACGGTGATAATAGTCAGTCATGACCGTGATTTTCTGGACGGACTTGCGACTAAAGTATACGAGTTTGGTGGCGGACTGGTGAAGGAACATTTGGGAGGAATTTATGATTTCCTGCAAAAGAAGCAGATAGAGAGCCTGAATGAGTTACAGAAATCTCCTTCACTTTCCGCTTCGCCCACTGCCGGTAAGGCGGCATCAGGAAATGCTGGTGCAGAACTGGCTCAGCCCTCGGCTGCCAAGCTCTCCTATGAGGAGCAGAAGGAGCTTAACAAGAAACTTAAGAAGCTGGAACGCCGCGTTGCCGATTGTGAAGCGGAGATAGAGCAGACGGAGGCTGCCATTGCCATTCTTGAGGCTAGGATGGCTACACCGGAGGGTGCTTCGGACATGTCGCTTTATGAGCAGCACCAAAAACTGAAAGAGCAGCTTGACCGTGTGATGGAAGAGTGGGACGCGGCTACTGTAGAGTTGGAGAATCACTAACTATTATATTTTATATATTTATGAAAGCAAATCATTTGTTACCCATTGCAGCATTCTGTCTGATGACGGCATCCTGCAACACCGGCAAGCAGCAGGCTGAACTTACAGCAGGCATCCAGCTCGCCAATCTTGACACAACGGCTCTACCCGGAACTGACTTTTACCAATACGCATGTGGCGGTTGGATGAAGAACAATCCGATTCCTGCTGAATACTCACAGTACGGTTCTTTCACTATCCTTGCAGAAAACAACCGCAAGCAGATTCAAGGACTGATTGAAGAACTTGCCGCCACCCAGCACGAAGCCGGCAGCGTGGCACAAAAAATCGGTGACTTGTACAAAATCGTAATGGACAGCGTGAAGCTGAACAAGGACGGTGTGGCCCCCATCAAGGCTGAACTCGACCAGCTGGCTGCTTTGAAGGACAAGAAAGAGCTTTATGCCTTGCTGGGCGATATGCAGAAGAAAGGTATCATCGTCTACAACGTGCTGTATGTTGGCGCTGACGAAATGAACAGTAGCATGAATGCCGTACAGACCTATCAGACCGGGCTGAGCATGGGCGAACGTGAATACTATCTGGAGAATGATGAGGCTACTGCCAAAATTCGTGATGCTTTCCGTACACATGTACAGAAGATGTACCAGTTGGCTGGTTTCGACGAGGCTACTGCCAAGAAAGGTATGGAGGTGGTGATGGATGTGGAAACACGTCTTGCCAAGGCTTTCCGCTCTCGTACGGAGTTGCGTGACCCACATGCCAATTATAACAAGATGAGCATGGAAGAGTTGAAGAAGAATTATCCTACTTTCGATTGGGATGCTTATTTGTCTGCCATGGACTTGAAGGATGTGAAGGAAATCATCGTAGGCCAGCCCGCTTCACTGAAAGCTGCTGCCGATATCCTGGATACGCTGCCCATTGAACAGCAGAGCCTTTATTTGCAATGGAAATTGATTGATTCTGCCGCAAGCTTGCTGAACGATGCTATGGCAGAACAGAACTTCGACTTCTACAGCCGCACTATGAGCGGTACACAAGAGATGCAGCCCCGCTGGAAGAGAGCGGTAAGCACTGTAAGCAGCGCGCTGGGCGAAGCTGTAGGTCAGATGTACGTGGAGAAATATTTCCCTGCTGCTGCCAAGGAGCGTATGGTTACTTTGGTGAAGAACTTGCAGGAAAGCCTGGGCGAACGTATCAAGAATCTTGCCTGGATGGGTGATTCCACTAAGGTGAAAGCTCTGGAGAAACTGGCTACCTTCCATGTGAAGATTGGTTATCCCGACACTTGGAAAGACTACTCCACACTGGAAATCAAAAACGACTCTTACTGGGCAAACATGGAACGTGCCAACGAGTGGAGCCATGCCGAAATGATAGCCAAAGCCGGCAAGCCGGTGGATAAGGATGAATGGCTGATGACTCCGCAGACCGTCAACGCATACTATAACCCGACTACGAACGAAATCTGTTTCCCCGCCGGTATCCTGCAATATCCTTTCTTCGATATGAATGCGGATGACGCCTTCAACTACGGTGCCATCGGTGTGGTAATCGGTCATGAAATGACTCACGGATTCGACGACCAGGGTCGCCAGTACGACAAGGACGGTAACCTGAAAGACTGGTGGACTGCTGAAGATGCCAAGAACTTTGACGAGCGTGCCCAGGTGATGGTGAACTTCTTCGATAGCATCGAGGTTGCTCCGGGCGTATATGCCAACGGACGCATGACATTGGGTGAGAATATTGCCGACCACGGTGGTCTGCAGGTTTCTTATCAGGCATTCAAGAAAGCTACGGCTGCCAATCCGTTGCCGGTGTTGGATGGTCTTACTCCCGAACAACGTTTCTTCCTGGCATACGCAGGTGTATGGGCCAATGATATTCGTCCCGAAGAAGTGCTGAACCGCACGAAGAGCGATGTGCATTCATTGGGCGAATGGCGTGTAAACGGTGCATTGCCGCAAATCGGTGCTTGGTATGAGGCATTTAACGTGACAGAAAAAGACCCGATGTTCTTGCCGGTAGAAAAACGTGTATCTATTTGGTAAACCAACAAAATAACCCTTAAAAAAAGGCGGCAGACTGGAAACAGATGCCGCCTTTTTTAATTATACCTAATTTATTGTGTATGAATGTATGTATGAATAAACAAAATTTGTAACTTTGCGCATCAAATACTAATATACGCATACTTTAATACGCAAATCCATGTCTGAAACAAAAAGAATCAAAACAGCTCTGGTATCTGTTTACCATAAGGAAGGTTTGGACGAAATCATTACCAAACTGCATGAAGAAGGTGTAGAGTTCCTCTCAACCGGTGGAACACGTCAGTTTATAGAATCTCTGGGCTATCCCTGCAAGGCAGTGGAAGACCTCACTACATACCCTTCCATCCTGGGCGGACGCGTAAAGACTTTGCATCCGAAGGTTTTTGGAGGTATCCTTTGCCGCCGCGGATTGGAGCAAGACATGCAACAGATTGAAAAATATGAAATTCCCGAAATAGACCTCGTCATCGTTGACCTCTATCCGTTTGAGGCTACAGTTGCCAGTGGTGCCGAAGAACCTGCCATCATCGAAAAGATTGACATAGGCGGTATCTCCTTGATTCGTGCCGCTGCCAAGAATTATAACGACGTGGTTATCATCGCTTCGCAAGCACAATATCAGCCGTTCCGCGACATGCTGATGGAACACGGAGCCACTACTACCATCGAAGAGCGCCGTTGGTTTGCCAAAGAGGCGTTCGGAGTGTCTTCACACTATGATTCTGCCATCTTCAACTATTTCGATGGCGAGGAAGGTTCCGCTTTCCGTTGCTCTGCCAACAGCCAGAAGACTTTACGCTATGGCGAGAATCCGCATCAGAAAGGTTATTTCTATGGCAATATTGATGCTATGTTCGACCAGATTCACGGTAAGGAAATCTCTTATAACAACCTGCTCGACATCAATGCTGCCGTTGACTTGATTGACGAATTCAAGGATACTACTTTCGCTATCCTGAAACATAACAATGCTTGTGGACTGGCTTCACGTCCCACTGTGCTCGAAGCATGGAACGATGCGCTTGCCGGTGACCCGGTATCCGCTTTTGGTGGTGTGCTCATCACGAATGCCGTGGTTGACAAGGCTGCTGCCGAAGAAATCAATAAAATTTTCTTTGAGGTGATTATCGCTCCCGATTATGATGTGGATGCGTTGGAAATCCTCGGTCAGAAGAAGAACCGTATTATCCTGGTTCGCAAGCCGGCAGCTCTGCCTAAGAAGCAGTTCCGTTCTTTGCTGAATGGCGTATTGGTTCAGGACCGCGACCTTAAGGTGGAAACTCCTGAAGAATTGAAGACTGTAACTACGAAGGCTCCCACTGCACAGGAAATCGAGGACATGCTCTTTGCAAACAAGATTGTGAAGAACAGTAAGTCGAATGCCATTGTGTTGGCAAAAGGAAAGCAGTTGTTGGCAAGCGGTGTAGGCCAGACCAGCCGTGTAGATGCTTTGAAGCAGGCTATCGAGAAAGCCAAGAACTTCGGTTTCGACTTGAATGGCGCTGTAATGGCAAGTGACGCATTCTTCCCTTTCCCCGACTGCGTGGAAATTGCCGGCAATGAAGGCGTAACAGCCGTCATCCAGCCGGGTGGAAGCATCAAGGATGAACTCTCGTTTGAATATTGCAACGAGCATGGCATTGCCATGGTAACTACTGGGTTCCGTCACTTTAAACACTAATTCGGATTTACGATTTGACGATTTACGATTTACGATTGAAGTTACATCGTAAGTCTGAATCTCAAATTGTAAACAAGAGGAATATCAATCGTAAATCGTAAATAGTTAAATCGTAAATATTAATGGGATTATTCTCCTTTACACAAGAAATAGCGATGGACCTTGGCACAGCCAATACCATCATCACCACGAATGGCAAGATTGTGGTGGATGAGCCTTCGGTGGTGGCTTTGGACCGTCGTACCGATAAGATGATTGCCGTGGGTGACAAGGCAAAGATGATGCACGAAAAGACCCACGAAAACATACGTACCATCCGTCCGTTGCGCGACGGTGTGATTGCTGACTTCTATGCTTGCGAGCAGATGATACGCGGACTTATCAAGATGGTGAACAACCGTAACCGTCTTTTCTCTCCGTCACTCCGCATGGTGATTGGTGTTCCTTCGGGCAGTACCGAAGTGGAGCTGCGTGCCGTGCGCGACTCTGCCGAGCATGCCGGCGGGCGCGACGTTTATTTGATTTTCGAGCCGATGGCTGCTGCCATCGGTATCGGTATCGATGTAGAGGCTCCCGAAGGCAACATGATTGTTGACATAGGTGGTGGTTCTACGGAAATTGCCGTAATCTCTTTGGGAGGTATCGTAAGTAACAACTCCATCCGCATTGCCGGTGACGACTTGACTGCCGATATTCAGGAATACATGAGCCGCCAGCACAACGTGAAGGTCAGCGAGCGTATGGCTGAGCGTATTAAGATTAATGTGGGTGCTGCCTTGACGGAACTCGGTGAGGATGCTCCTGAAGACTATATCGTTCATGGTCCGAACCGCATCACGGCATTGCCCATGGAAGTGCCGGTATGCTATCAGGAAGTGGCGCATTGCTTGGAGAAGTCTATCTCTAAGATTGAGACAGCCATTTTGAGCGCATTGGAAAATACGCCTCCCGAATTGTATGCCGATATTGTTCACAACGGTATCTATCTTGCCGGTGGCGGTGCATTGCTTCGTGGACTGGATAAGCGTCTGACTGATAAAATAAACATACCGTTCCACATTGCGGAAGACCCCTTGCATGCCGTTGCCAAAGGTACGGGCGTGGCATTGAAGAACGTTGACCGCTTCTCATTCTTGATGCGGTAATGCGAAATTTATTAAACTTTCTCATTAAATATAATTACTGGTTCCTCTTTCTTCTGTTAGAGGTTGCCAGTTTTATTTTATTATTTCGCTTTAATCATTACCAGCAGAGTGTGTATTTCACCTCTGCCAATGGCGTGGCGGGGAAGGTTTATGAAATATCGGGTGGCATCACTTCCTATTTCCACTTGAAGACGGCCAACGAAGACCTGCTCGACCGCAACATGTGGCTGGAGCAGCGGCTTTCGTTTCTGGAAAATGTCTTGAAGGAGAAAGGATTGGACTCTGCCAGGTTGTACAGCATGGAACGGCTTGCTCCTACGGAGTATCAGATATTCAAGGCGAATGTCATAAAGAACAGCTTGAACAAGGCTGACAATTATATCACTTTAGACCGTGGAACAACAGAAGGTATCCGTCCTGAGATGGGAGTTGTAGATGCCAATGGCGTGGTGGGTATTGTGTATAAGACCTCTCCCCATTACTCGTTGGTCATTCCGTTGCTGAACAGCAAGTCGAGCATCAGCTGTAAGATTGTGGGCAGTGATTATTTCGGTTATTTGAAGTGGGAGGGAGGTAATTCCCGTTTTGCCTATCTGAAGGATTTGCCCCGGCATGCCGAATTCAATCTGGGAGATACAGTAGTGACCAGCGGCTATTCCACCGTGTTTCCAGAAGGTGTCATGGTGGGGACGGTGGATGACATGTCTGACTCGCACGACGGGCTTTCGTATCTGTTGAAGATAAAGCTGGCTACGGACTTTGGAAAGGTGAGCAATGTGCGCGTCATTTCCCGCAACGGGCAGGATGAACAAAAGGCATTGGAGTCGAGGGCAGACGAGAAGTGACTAAGAAATTAGGGATTAGGGGTTAAGGGTTAAGGATTAGGGATTAATCATCTTTATATCTTATAACTTATACACTCAATAACTTGTAACTCGTAACTTATAACTCATTAGCGTTGTTAATTAATTATCTGCATAAAATAGGATGGTTCATAGGCTTGGTACTGTTGCAGGTGCTGATATTGAACAATGTGCATATTGCAGGATATGCCACTCCATTTCTGTATATCTACTTGATACTGAAGTTTGAGTCGGACACTCCCCGCAATGCGTTGATGTTGTGGGCATTCTTTTTAGGGCTGGCTGTCGACGTCTTTTCCGACACACCGGGGATGAACGCTGCCGCTACGGTGTTGCTGGCTTTCTTGCGCCCCACTTTCCTGCGGCTGTTCGTGCCTCGTGACACGCTGGATACACTGGTTCCGGCCATCCGTACAATGGGGATTCTTCCTTTCCTGAAATATCTGGTTGTGAGTGTGCTGATACATCACGGCTTGTTGCTTACCCTCGAATTCTTCTCTTTTGCCCATATCGGTACGCTGTTGTTGAGAATTGCGGCAAGTACCCTGCTTACTGTGACTTGTATTATGGCTGTTGAGGGAATAAGAAAGAAAGGATAAAGGGATTAAGGATTAGGAATTGATGAAAGACTATACACTGGAAAAGCGGAAATATGTAATTGGAGCGGCGGCTATTGTCATCGTTCTTATTTACGTGTTCCGGCTGTTCGACCTGCAAATCATGACTGATGACTACAAGAAGAACGCGGACAGCAACGCTTTTCTGAACAAGATACAATATCCATCACGGGGGGCTATCTACGACCGTAACGGTAAGTTGCTCGTGTTTAATCAGCCTGCCTATGATATTACGTTTGTGCCTCGGGAGGTGACGCAGCTGGATACACTCGACCTTTGCAGTGCCTTGAACATTACCCGTGAACAGTTTGACAAACGGATGAAGGACGTCAAGAACCGCTGGATGAACCCCGGTTATTCCAAATACACCCATCAGGTGTTCATGACGCAGCTTTCTGCCGAAGAGTGCGGTGTGTTTCAGGAGAAGCTGTTCAAATTTCCAGGTTTCTATATTCAGCGGCGTACTATCCGCCAATATACCTATAACTCTGCCGGCCATTTGCTGGGGGACATCGGCGAAGTGTCCAAGAAAGACATTGAGAACGATGACTATTATATTCGTGGAGACTATATAGGCAAGCAAGGCATTGAGAAATCCTATGAAAAGTATCTGCGTGGAGAGAAGGGGGTGGAGATTCTGCTTCGTGACGCTCACGGGCGCATCCAGGGACACTACATGGACGGACAGTTGGACCGTTCCTCCGTACCCGGCAAGAACCTGACGTTGGGCATCGACATTGATCTTCAGATGTTGGGAGAACGACTGCTTCAACACAAAATCGGTGCCATTGTGGCCATCGAACCGGCTACGGGTGAGATACTATGCATGGTTTCCTCGCCTACCTTTGACCCTCATCTGATGATAGGGCGCCAGCGGGGAAAGAACCACCGCCTGCTGCAGATGGACAAGCGGAAGCCTTTGTTGAACCGTGCCATCATGGGAGCTTATCCGCCGGGCTCCACCTTCAAGACGGCACAGGCACTGACTTTCCTTCAGGAAGAGATTATCCACGAAGATTATCCGACTTTCCCTTGTGCGCATGGTTTCAATCATAAAGGCCTTCATGTGGGATGTCACGGACATGGTTCGCCTCTGTCTCTGATTCCTGCCATAGCTACCTCTTGTAATTCCTATTTCTGTTGGGGATTGTACCGCATGTTCGGTGATAAAAAATACGGTTCGCCGCAGAATGCCATTACCGTATGGAAAGACCACATGGTGTCGCAGGGCTTCGGCTATCGGCTCGGTACCGACCTACCTGGCGAGCAGCGTGGCCTCATACCGAATGCCAAGTTCTACGACAAGCCCTATCGGGGCTCGTGGAACGGTCTGACGGTTATCAGTATCGCTATCGGGCAGGGAGAGATTCTTGCTACACCCTTGCAGATAGCCAATCTGGGTGCCACCATTGCCAACCGGGGGCATTTCATTACTCCGCACATCGTGAAGGAGATAGAAGACAATGAACTGGACAGCATCTATCGCAATCCCCGTTATCCCACCATCGACCGCGAATATTATGAAATGGTGGTGAAAGGTATGCGTGCCGCTGTAGACGGAAGTACGGGTAGCGCCACTTGCCGCATGGCGGGAGCCATCCTGCCGGGTGTGGAGGTCTGCGGAAAGACGGGTACGGCACAGAACCGCGGCAAGGACCATTCTGTCTTTATGGGCTTTGCCCCGATGGACAACCCTAAGATAGCCATTGCCGTCTATGTGGAGAACGGTGGTTTCGGTGCCACGTATGGCGTACCTATCGGTGCCATGATGATGGACCAGTATCTGCATGGAAAGCTGTCGCCCGAGAATGAGATACGGGCGGAAGAATTCAGTAACCGGGTGATACTTTACGGAGATGAGGAGAGATGATGATTAGGGGTTAGGGATGAACGGTGAGTGACTTCAATAGTAAATAGTAAATCGTAAAATTGTAAATAAATTGGTGACGAGGAGAGATAGCATATGGAAATCATTGGACTGGGTGACGATTGTCGTTTACCTGCTGCTGATTGTATTCGGCTGGTTCAGTGTTTGTGGAGCAAGTTATGATTATGGTGACCGTGACTTTCTGGACTTCTCTACGCGTGCCGGCAAGCAGTTTGTCTGGATTATATGTTCTTTCGGGTTGGGGTTTGTGCTGCTGATGCTGGACGATTCCCTCTATGACATGTTCTCCTACCTTATATATATAGGGCTGATGCTGTTGCTGATTGTCACGATATTCATTGCGCCCGACACGAAAGGGTCGCGGTCGTGGCTCATCCTGGGGCCGGTCAGTTTGCAGCCGGCGGAGTTTGCCAAGTTTGCCACGGCGCTGGCGCTTGCCAAGTATATGAGCGCCTACTCGTTTACGATGAAGAACTGGAAAAGTTCCCTTATGCTGGCTTTCCTGATTCTCTTCCCCATGTTGCTGATTATCCTGCAGCGGGAGACGGGTTCGGCATTGGTGTACTCTGCATTTTTCCTGATGCTTTATCGGGAGGGAATGCCGGGCGTGGTACTGTTCTCGGGTATATGTGCAGTGGTCTACTTTGTGGTGGGCATCCGTTTTGATGCGGTGATGATTGCCGATACGCCGACGCCTATCGGAGAATTTGCCGTGTTGCTGATGGTACTGCTTTTTGCCGGAGGAATGGTATGGGTTTATAAAAAGCGTTGGGAACCCACGCGGAATATTATCGGCGGTTCGCTGGGAGTGCTGCTCGTGGCTTATCTGATTTCGGAATACGTGGTACCCTTCAACTTGGTGTGGGTGCAGTGGGGGCTTTGTGCACTTGTTGTCGGGTATCTTGTCTTTCTTTCTTTAAGCGAGCGCCATTTATCTTATTTTCTGATTGGGCTGTTTGCTTTGGGTTCGATAGGTTTCCTCTACTCCAGCGACTACTTCTTCAATAAAGTGCTGGAGCCCCATCAACAGATACGTATCAAGGTGGTGCTCGGTATGGAAGAGGACCTTGCTGGTGCCGGCTATAACGTGAACCAGTCGAAGATAGCCATCGGTTCCGGGGGGCTGACCGGCAAAGGTTTCTTGAACGGTACGCAGACAAAGCTGAAGTATGTGCCGGAGCAAGATACGGACTTCATTTTTTGCACCGTGGGTGAGGAGGAAGGATTCGTAGGGTCTACGGCTGTACTGTTACTGTTCCTTATTCTTATTTTACGGCTGATTGCCGTGGCCGAGCGGCAGCAATCTCCCTTTGGCCGGGTGTATGGTTACTCTGTGCTTAGTATATTCTTGTTCCATCTATTCATCAATATAGGCATGGTGCTGGGACTGACCCCCGTCATCGGTATCCCGTTGCCTTTCTTCAGTTACGGAGGTTCTTCTCTTTGGGGATTCACAATCCTGCTGTTTATTTTCCTGCGGATTGATGCGGGACGTAATCGCCGAATTTAGTTATGACCGTTTCCTTGTGGGACATACGAATGGACTTGATTATCATTACATTGCATTTGCACATTGTTGACATCGTAATGTAAAGGCTGTTACATCGCATTGTAACGTCCTTTACGCTGTATTGTAACGACCTTTACATGCTGGTGTAACGGCCGATACATTCTGGCGTAAAAGACGTAACGCTATGAGGTAAGAGGGCAAGTTATGATACCCCGCCCGTTTCCGCTTCAAGGAGACGTGAGTGGGAGACTGAGATGGTTGTTAGAAGAAGGTGATAAAGAACAATAGGGAGTTCCTATCTCTTCAGTTTGATGCCGATGTCATTGATTCCTTGCAGCCTTTCGTCCGGTAGCGTATAGGCCACTTTAAAGAGGTAGGTGCCGGGTTTGCCGATTTGAACGCTTCCTGCGGAGACGGTAGTCTGATAGAGACCTCCCCAGCCGTCACCTTTCCAGATCCCTTCTTTGTCCGCCAGGATTAGCTGTATGGTGTCTGCGGGGGAAGGGATGGAATCTGCGGTGGTGTAGCAGATGGATAGAGGTAGATTCTGATAGGGGTAGTTGCTTCGGTTACGAATTTCCAGAGACAGTTTGTAGTAGGTCAGTGAGTCGGTGACCTTCACGTCGAAAGAGAGCGTGTCTTCGCGCGGCCAGCCTTCGGTGGGGAGGGATTGGAAGGAATGGTATACGGTCTGTTTGTCGCAAGCGCTCAGCAGGCTTGCGACAAACAGTAGTATGATACCTTTCAGGCAGAGATTCCTATTCTTGAGCCGGTTTGTCATTTTGGGCAGGTCTTTCACCTTGAGGTTTGGGCTTATTGTTACGGGGCGGACGACGGTTGTTATTGTTCCGTTGTTGACGTTCGCCTTGTTGCTGTTCACCTTGTTTGGGTACTTGCCGGTCTTGTTTCTGTCTCGGTTGCCGGTCTTGCCTGGATTGTTCTCTCTGGTTGTTGGATTGGGGAGCACCCTGCTCACCTCCTTGCGGACGACCGTTCCCACTCTTTTTCTTTCTCTTGTTACGGCTGTTGTTGCTGTTCTCGTTACCGTTGCCGTCACCGCCACTCTTGCCTTTCCGGCTGCGGTCAAAGCGTGTGAGGCTCTCTTGTTCCAGCAAGTCCACCGGCTTTTTGGGTTCGGAGCGATGGGCTTCTTCTATCAGGCTGTCGGGCTTGATGCCACGTTTGTTCAAACCGATAATCTCGAAGGCGCGTCTGCCGCTGATGGTCACCAGGTTGGCAGGGATGTTCTTGTCGCTTGAGTAGGTTATCTGGTTGCTCAGAATGTCGGCTTTGAAGAAGAAGAACTCGCCGTCTTTGGTTTCCAGGGTAATCTCGCGTGAGGGCAGGCGTTTCTGTGCTTCCACGTAGCAGTCTACTTCGTAGTTGAGGCAGCACTTCAGTTTGGCGCATTGTCCGGCAAGCTTCTGCGGATTCAGTGAAATGTCCTGGAAGCGCGCCGCGCTGGTGGATACCGATACGAAGGAGGTCATCCAGGTGGCGCAGCACAGCTCGCGTCCGCAGGGACCGATACCGCCGATGCGTCCGGCTTCCTGGCGGGCACCAATCTGTTTCATCTCGATACGCACGCGGAAAGCGTCGGCAAGTACCTTGATGAGCTGGCGGAAGTCCACCCGTTCGTCGGCTATGTAGTAGAAGATGGCCTTGTTGCCGTCTCCCTGATATTCCACGTCTCCAATCTTCATGTTGAGGTTGAGGTCCAGGGCTATCTGACGCGAGCGTATCATGGTGGAGTGTTCACGGGCTTTTGCCTCGTTGTACTTCTCCATATCCACAGGCTTCGCCTTGCGGTAGATGCGTTTGATGTCTGCCTCAGACTTGATATTGGCTTTCTTCATTTGCAGCGGCACGAGACGTCCGGTCAGGGTCACCACACCGATATCATGTCCGGGGGTGGCTTCTACGGCTACGATGTCGCCTTTCTCCAGAGGTATCTTGTTGCTGTTGCGGAAATATCCCTTGCGGGTATTCTTGAACTGAACCTCTACCAGCTCGCTCTCATCGGCATTGCCCGGAATGTCTGCCAGCCAGTCGTAGGTGTTCAGTTGCTTGTCCTGCCTGCCGCAACTCTTGCAGCAGAGACCTCCGCTTCCGTTATGTAGTTTAAATTCCATCATCTATTTATTTACTATTTACTATTTACGATTTGATACTTTGCATTTCATTATTTTGCCACTTTTCATTGTTTCAATAAAACAATCATTTTGAGAGAGAAGTCGAAAAACACCATGCGGGCGTTTACGTTCTGCTCGATGTGGCGTTGCGCTTCACTTAGTTCGTCCATGATACCCATGACGTTCCGTTCGTTGACAAAGGGGGCGAAACGGGTGGCGAAGTTCTGTTCGGGCAGCGTCATGTAGTTCATCTCCTTGCGGTGCAGGTTGTAGATGAAGTTCTCGCGGGTCATGCGCTGGCAGTAGTCCAGGAAGTTCTTCTGCCGTTCGCGTCCCATGGCGGCAAGCTGCTCGCTCCATTGTTTCATTTCCCGTATCTTGCGCTGGTAGGAGAGTCGCATCAGGCTGACAAAGAGATTGAAGAACAGTTCGTTCTCCTCGTTCAGATGGATGGTCTCCAATGCTTTGATAAAGTCTCCGTTTGCCAGGTGGGCTATGGTCTCGCTGTCGCGGGGCTGCACTCCGTACTTCTGCTGTAAGGCTCCTGCTATGTCAACTTCTTCAATCTTGGGGATGTTGAAGCGTTGCGTGCGGCTGAGGATGGTGGGCAGTATCATTTCCGGAGCTTCGGAAATGAGGAGGAATATCGTTTTCTCGGGCGGCTCTTCCAGCAGCTTCAGCAGCTTGTTGGCGCAGACTTCGTGCATTTTTTCGGGCAGCCATACGATGGTGACTTTGTAACCTCCTTCGCTGGATTTCAGACTGAGCTTGCGGGTTATCTCGTCGCTTTCTTTGGCATAAATGATGGCTTGCCCGTTTTCGGCATCCATCTCGTTCAGCCAATGATTCAGTCCGAAGTAGGGGCTGTTCAGCAGCAGGTGCCGCCAGTTGGCGATATAGTCGTCGCAGACTTCCTTTTTCCCTTTGGCACTCTTGACGATAGGGTATACGAAGTGTACGTCCGGGTGCACCAGCTTGTTCCATTTCACGCAGGAGGGACAAGTACCGCAGGCATCGGTTTCCGTCCGGTTGGGACAGCAGATGTAGCGGGCATAGGCAAGTGCCAATGGGAGTTTTCCTACTCCGGCAGGGCCGCAGAAGAGTTGTGCGTGGGGGATACGTCCTTCCTGCACTTCTTGTATCAGCCTTTGCTTGGCTGGCTCTTGGCCTATTATGTCCTTGAAACTGAACACGGGGTAATTAGTTATAAGTTATTACTTGTGACACTGCCTGTTGTCAATTGTCAACTGTTGATTGTCCATTGTTTAGTAGATTTGTTTGGCTACTTCCTTGATGCTGTCTGTAGCTCCTACCGAGTAGAAGTGGAGGCTTGGGACGCCATGGGCTATCAGCTCTTTGCACTGCTGCACGCACCATTCGATACCCACTTGCTGAGCTTCTGCGTCGGTGTTGCACTTCAGAACCTCTTGGGTCAGTTCCTTGGGCAAATCTACTTTGAACGTCTTGGGTATCATGCTGAGTTGTGACAGCTTCTTGAAGGGCTTGATGCCCGGGATAATCGGGATGGTGACACCGGCTTGGCGGGCGCGTTCCACGAAGTCGAAATATTTCCGGTTGTCGTAGAAGAGCTGGGTCACGGCATACTCTGCACCCATTTCCATTTTCTTCTTCAGCCAGTAGATGTCTGTATCCATGTTGGGGGCTTCTTCATGCTTTTCCGGATAGCAGGCTACGCCGTACGAAAACGGGGTATTGGTAACTTTCATCTCGGAGCCGTCCACAAAGATGCCTTTATTGAAGTTGTTGATTTGTTCTTGTAGTTCGACGGCGTGGTGGTAACCGTTGCCTACGGGGATAAACGAAGATTCGTGCTTTGCCTTGTCGCCACGAAGCACCAGCAGGTCGGTGATGCCGAGGAACTGCAGGTCGAGCAGCACGTACTCCGTCTCCTCGCGGGTGAAGCCGCTGCAAAGGATGTGCGGCACCATGGTGATGTTGTACTTGTTCTGGATGGCAGCAGCTACGGCTACGGTGCCGGGGCGGCGGCGCAGGCGGTTTCGCTGGAACAATCCGTTGCCGAGGTCTTTGTACACGTACTCGCTGCGGTGCGTGGTGATGTTGATGTATTTGGGGTCGAATTCCCGTAACGTATCTATGGTCTGATACAGCTTTTCGATGCCCGTACCTTTCAGTGGTGGCAATATTTCAAAGGAAAAAGCTGTTTTTTCGTTACTGTTTATCAGGTCGATTACTCTCATTTCTCTTTCGTTATCTTTGTCCGATTGGCAAAAATCTTGCACATTGGGAACAAAAATACAAAAAAGAAATGAGAAATGTCGAAATTGCCGGCTATTCTTTTATACAGCGGATGGAAAGAGCTTTATAGTAGGGCTTGCCGGTGACATGGGCGGCGCTTGAGACAAACTCGTCGCTTTCGCCGAGAAAATAAATGGTGCTTTCCGAAAGGGTATGCTTTGTATGATCCCAACTCCAGAAGGCGGTCATTTTGTTTGGACTGTTGTGCCCCTTGTTGTACCACATTCCTACGGGAAAAGCATTGAACCGGGTATAGTTGTTGACGGGGGCTACTTCACCGGATACCATTGTCTGCCATTCTCCGGCTTTTAGTATGGAGCTGTCGTTGCCGGTATAGCTTTTCAGCTGTTCCCAGTCTGCATCCGATGGTATTTTCCAGCCTTCGGGTACCAGCTCTCCTGCCAGTATGGCTTCTCCATTGTAAAAATAAATATCATACTTATCCGGCTTGTAATATCCGGCTTTGTCTGTTCCCAAATCAATCTGTTTTTTCAAGGGAGTTCCGTCACGGTAGGTGGTGGCATGGAGTTCTTTACCCATCCAGTATTGGGCTCCAATCTTGACAATGGGGTATTCGGTAGACACTCCTTTTCTGATGTCTCGAAGGGTGTAGCATGCCACATTCACCTTGATGGCGTTTTCCGGCTTTTCCAGAAGTAGTTTATGGCTGTTGTCTATATAGAGCTTGTCTATGCCGGTATATTCCCCTTTAGTGTAGGTAAATCCATAGTCGTCTGTATTCCAGCTTATTCTTCCTCCGCAGATGGTGTCTTTACGGTCCGCAAGCTGTAGGATGACGCCATTGCTCAGGTCGGCCTTTTCATTTTTACCTATGGGATAGGCTATAACGGCTCTGGAAGTCAATGACGCTGATTTGAGATATTCCTTGCAGACTTCTGCAATGGGTATCCCTTCGTGATAAATTCTGTACACATTTGAAAGAGAAAAGGAGAGAGCGGAAATATGTATGGCAGTGTAATCTTCCATATTGTCGGTGTCGATGGGAGGGAGGCTGCTCCATTCCTTGATTTTGCCGGCAAAGCTACTCAGGACGTTGCTGTTGCTCTGCATGGCTGATATGTTGATGATACATTGCGTGCTGCTACTCATTTCCACTTCGGGTATTGCACAACTGTATATACGTCCGCTCCACTCCATAATGAAGGATTGCTTGCCATCATTTATCGTTTGGGGTATGATAATGAATTCCTTGCCGGTAAGTTTGTTGTCTTTGACACTCCATTCACCGGAGGCTATGATGTCTTGTGTCCCCGTAAGATTACTGAAAGTCCCGTCTTCCAGATTATAATCGGCCGAGGTCTTGAGCCCGGTTGCGATGATACGCGGATTGGCTTTCAGCAAATCATTGGCAGAGTTGCTTGTGTCGGGTGTCAGAGAGATTGCCAGTTTGGACAGCTTGTGTTGGAACTCCAGGGTTACAGATTTGGTTTTATTGGTGATTCCTTGCGCTTTAGCTACCAAGAAGTCACTTTGTGCGCGGTTTTTCTCATTGCTTTGGTCTATCTGTACAGATACGGGAAGAACGGGTGTACCGGCAACTACCCCTTCGGTTTGGTAAGGGTGGTAACTGATAAAGTCCAGTGGCACATCTCCTTCCGGATAGAATACTGTCTTTTGGGGAATCAGTGTAGAGCCTTCCGTATATTCCAGAGCCAGATTGTCAATATACCGTTTCCCCTTGATAGAGCCGGAGGAAGTGGTTGCAAACAAGCCCATTTTGTCTCCTTTTTCAAAGGCGGTGTTTGTGACCTTGGTACTGGCCTTTTCTATTTTGATAGAGAACGTGATAGGCGTCGTCCCTTCCTCGATTTCCGCTTCTGATTCTTCGTCAATCCGGTTCACACAAGCTGTATTCCCTAAGGACACGCAGCAGAATAAAGAGGCAGCTAAGACTCCTCTTGCAAGAATAAGTTTTTTCATTATATTATTATTGCGGGGCAACGGTTTTTCCGCTTTCCCAGTTATACTCAATGAACCTTGTCTTAAAAATGTAGATTTAGCAGAGCTATAACCGGTATGGAAAAGTCTTTTACGCTTTTGGATGCTAATTATCAGTATCACGCTTGATGCCGCAGTGCTTTTTAACCTTATTTTTTAATAACTTTTAATAGGTTTCGGGTACAAATGTAATTAAACGTGTTAAATGAAGAGGGATAAATCGATAAAACTTTTATAATTTATTTATCACACTCTGATTTTTTGCCTAACTTTACACGCTAAAATAGTAGACAGTAATAAGTTAAACCATAGATATAAACTCATGCCTTTAAATTTACCCGATAAACTACCCGCTATCGAGTTGCTGAAAGAGGAGAATATTTTTGTCATTGATAATTCCCGGGCAACCCAGCAGGATATCCGTCCGCTGCGTATCGTGATTCTGAACTTGATGCCGCTAAAGATTACAACGGAAACGGACTTGGTGCGTCTGCTTTCCAATACTCCGCTTCAGGTGGAAATCTCGTTCATGAAGATAAAAAGCCATACTTCCAAGAACACTCCGATAGAACACATGAAAACATTCTATACGGATTTCGACAAGATGCGCGGTGAAAAGTACGATGGCATGATTATCACCGGTGCTCCGGTAGAGCAGATGGATTTTGAGGAGGTGACTTATTGGGATGAGATTATTGAAATCTTCGACTGGGCGCGTACGCATGTCACCTCTACGCTCTACATCTGCTGGGCGGCGCAGGCAGGGCTCTATCATCATTATGGAGTGCCGAAGTATGCACTGGATAAGAAGATGTTCGGTATCTTTGAACATCGTACCTTGCAACCGTTGCATCCCATTTTCCGTGGATTTGATGATATATTCTATGTGCCGCATAGCCGCCACACGGAAGTGCGCCGGGAAGATATACAGAAGGTTCCGGAATTGACGCTGCTTTCCGAGTCGGAGGATGCCGGTGTATATATGGCGGTGGCCCGTGGAGGGCGTGAGTTCTTCGTGACCGGCCATTCGGAATACTCTCCGTTGACGCTGGACACAGAGTATCGCCGTGACTTGAATAAGGGCCTGCCCATCGAGATACCCCGTAACTACTATGTGGACGATGACCCGGACAAAGGAGTGTTGGTGCGTTGGCGTGCCCATGCCAATCTGTTGTTCTCCAATTGGCTGAATTATTTTGTATATCAGGAGACACCGTATAATATTAATGATATAGAGTGAGTAGCGTGTCACTTGTCACTCGTAATTGAACAATGATAAAACAACGTAAAATAGAGCTGCTGGCTCCTGCCAAGAATTTGGAGTGTGGCATAGAAGCTGTGAATCATGGAGCGGATGCGGTCTACATCGGTGCACCCAAGTTCGGTGCGCGTGCTGCTGCTGTCAACTCTTTGGAGGATATTGCCGCTTTGGTGGAGTATGCCCATCTGTATAATGCCCGTATCTATGTGACGGTCAATACCATTCTGAAAGAAGAAGAGCTGAAAGAGACAGAGAGGATGATTTGGGAATTGTACCGTATCGGTGTGGATGCGCTGATTGTACAGGACATGGGGATTACGCGGCTGAATTTGCCGCCCATCCCGTTGCATGGCAGTACACAGATGGATAACCGTACGCCGGAGAAAGTACGTTTCCTTGCCGATGCCGGTTTCCGTCAGGTGGTGTTGGCACGCGAACTTTCTTTGCAGGAGATACGCGGTATCCATGAGGCGTGTCCCGACGTGCCGCTCGAAGTCTTTGTACACGGGGCTCTTTGCGTCAGTTATAGCGGGCAGTGCTATGTCAGCCAGGCTTGTTTCGGACGGAGTGCCAACCGGGGGGAATGTGCGCAATTCTGCCGTTTACCCTTCAGTCTGGTAGATGCCGATGGCAAGACCATTGTGCGTAATAAGCATTTGCTTTCTTTGAAAGACCTCAACCAAAGTGAGGTGTTGGAAGAACTGCTGGATGCCGGAGCCACTTCCTTGAAGATAGAAGGCCGCTTGAAGGATGTGACGTACGTGAAGAATGTGACGGCGGCTTACCGTAGGCGACTCGATGCCATTTTTGCCCGTCGCAAGGAATATGCCCGTGCCTCTTCGGGCACTTGCCGTTTCGATTTTCAGCCACAGTTGGACAAGAGTTTCAGTCGTGGTTTCACTCATTACTTCCTGCAAGGAAGGGGAGGGGAGATCACTTCGTTCGATACGCCCAAATCTTTGGGAGAGGAGATGGGCACTTTGAAGGAACAGCGCGGGGGCTATCTCACGGTGGCAGGCATAAAGCCTTTCCACAACGGAGACGGTGTCTGCTTCTTGGATGAGCAAGGACGTTTGCAAGGTTTCCGTATCAACCGGGTGGATGGCAACAAGCTCTATCCGGCAGGGGAAGTGCCCCGTATTAAACCACGTACCCGGCTTTATCGTAACTTCGACCAGGAATTTGAACGTATCCTTACCCGTAAATCCTCCGAACGCAAAATCGGTGTTTGTTGGGAGTTGGCAGATAATTCTTTCGGATTTAGCCTGACGGCTGCGGACGAAGATGATAACCGCGTGACACTTTCTTTCCCTTATCCGAAGGAGTTGGCACGTACACCGCAGGCGGATAACCTGCGCAGCCAACTGGCTAAGTTGGGAAATACACCTTTCGAGGTAGCCGGGCATTTATCAGAAGAGGCGTCGGGTATCAGGCTCAATCTTTCTGCGAATTGGTTCATTCCTGCTTCTGTGGTGGCAGACTGGCGCCGGCAGGTGATAGATAAGCTGATTGAGGCTCGGCGTGTTACTTATCGTCGTGAGCTGGCTGTTTGGAAACCGACCAGCCATGCTTTCCCAGCTACTTCGCTGACCTATCTGGGCAATGTGATGAACAGTGCTGCCCGGAGTTTTTACCGTGAGCATGGACTCTCGTCTATAGCGCCTGCCTATGAGGCACAAGCGGTTCCAGAGGCTGTGCTCATGTTCTGCAAACATTGCCTGCGTTTCAGTATGGGATGGTGTCCCACCTATCAGAAAGGACATTCTTCCTATAGGGAACCTTATTATTTGGTTGGGACGGACGGCAAGCGTTTCCGCTTGTCGTTTGATTGTAAGAATTGCCAGATGAAAGTCATTGCTCATGAAGAGCCGCTTTAATGAAGGACGAAGAATGAGGAATTACTAATAAAGACTTGAAAATGAGGAGTGAGGAACGGGCACATAATGAAAGGCTGGCAAATGACCGGTACCGGGAAGCGGGCAGGGACAAACATCCTTTGCGTTCACTGCGTTCCCTCCTATTCTGCATTCTTTATTTTTTATGCTTCATTGCTTTAGTTTCCTGTCATTATTCCCGTCCTAATCTTGAAGATGAACATCTGTCTAAGGAGACGCGTGATTCGCTGACCTATCTTTTTGAACGGCATTATACTTGGAATACCAATCTGGAAGTGCTGGCAGATTCTGTGAATTTGGCTTGTCTGCCCGTGAAGGACTGTTATAATATGCTTTATCGGGGAGACCGCGTGGTGGTTGCCGAGTTCGCCATCCATCCTGCCGACAGTGTGGATAGTGTATGGGTGAAGCTTGCCCATTCGCAGGAAGTGCAGGGCTGGTTGCGGGAGTCCGAAATGATGCATGCCTTTGTTCCTACAGACAGCATTTCGCAGGCCATCTACTTGTTCAGTGATACCCATGCCTCTTATTTTATCATTATTTTTGCCTTGTTTGTGACAGTCTGGCTGTTCCGGGCTTTTCGGCGCAAGCAGCTAAGGATGGTGTACTTTAATGATATAGACAGTCTCTATCCGTTGTTGCTATGTCTGTTGATGGCGTTCTGTGCCACTATTTACGAATCTATACAAGTGTTTGCGCCGGAGACGTGGCAACACTTCTATTTTAATCCTACCTTGTCGCCGTTCAAGGTACCGTTTGTGCTTTCTGCTTTTCTGATGGGATTCTGGCTGTTTATCGTGGTGTTGCTGGCGGTACTCGACGATTTGTTCCGCCAGTTAAGTCCGGCGGCGGCCGTATTCTATCTGTTGGGGCTGGCCTCCTGCTGCATCTTCTGTTATTTCTTCTTTATCCTTACTACATCTATCTACGTCGGATACTTGTTTTTGGCTGCTTTTGTATGGGTATTCCTCAAAAGGCTTCGTATTTCGCTGCTGGCTTCACGCTATCGTTGCGGCAGATGCGGGCAGAAATTAAGGGAGAAGGGAGTCTGCCCGCATTGCGGAGCTATCAATGAATAAGGAAATCAGAATCTGCATCGTAGTTCTATCCCTGCTTGCACGGGACGTCCTTTCTGCATAAATCCGTTTCCCATACTCTTGAAGTAGAAGGAGGCGTAATCCTTGTTGAGGGCATTGCGCACCCAGAAGTCAATTTGTCCATGTCCTTTCTGGAAGCTGATGCGTCCGTTCAGCGTGCCGTAGAAGGCTTGGCTCACGGTATTTTTCTCGGTCCAGTAGATGCGCCCGGCACCGGTGTAGTTAGCATTCAGCTGGATGCGGTCCAGCCAGTACCCCGGACGGATGCGGAAGATGTACTGACCGCCCACGTTCATGGTATGCTTGGGAACAAAAGGTACATACTTGCCATTGTAGCTGATTTCCTGAAGCTCACCATTTACTTTTTCGTTGGTGATGTAGTCCTTAAAGATGGCACGAGTATAGCCATAACTTGCATTCAGCGTGAAATCCGTAGTAACGGCAGCTGTCAAGGCAATCTCTGCCCCTTGGCTGCGGCTTTTACCGGCATTTGCCGTTTCACGTCCCAGTCCACTTGGGGCGAAACGTGAAATCTGTTGGTCGCGGGTTTCCAGCCAGAAGATGGAGGCGTCGGCATGCAGACGTCCGTCAAACAGATTCAGGTGAGTTCCTATTTCGTAGTTCCAGGTTTGTTCGGGTTTATAGACAGTGGCAGATTTTGCATCCGGATTCTCTCCTGCATCGGGGAAGTATTTGCTCACCAACTCTTTGTAGGCATCCAGTACGTTGGACATAATCGCCTCTTTGCTTTGCCGCATCATGTCGTTTTTCAAACTGGATTGCAGCAAGTCGGAGAACATCTGCACGTTGTAGCCTCCCGAACGGTAACCTTTGCTGACCGTAGCGTAAATGTTTCCTCTGTTTCGCGCAAAGTCATACTGCAAAGCAAACTTGGGCAACAGCTGAAGATAATCTTTGTCGATACTTCCCAGGTAGCGAGACTCTATGGTCAGCGCTGTCTCCGGCATCATCTCTATTTCGCGGATGACGACATCGCCTCGCTTCATTTCTCCCTTGATGCCCACCTTGTACTCCAGGCTGGTGCCGGAGTTGTAATCCATGTTCATACGTTCATAATCCAAACGTAGCCCGGCGGTGAAGGACACTCCTTTCAGCCCGAATAAATCTCTGAAGGTGGATTGATGAAAGAGCGCCCCATTCAGCAGCGGAGTGTCGAAACTGCCTTCGATGGGCATAGCCCGGCTGATGATGCCCAGTGAGGGCAGGATATTCATGCTCATGGACGGACCCATCTCTACTTGTATTTGTGATGGAATGACACTACCCAACATCTGGTTCAGCATCCCCATTCCGGCTTCTTTGAAGGTTACGGGAGCTTCCGTATTCAGCCATTGGTAGAAGCCGAAGGCACCGGTGGTCCATTGCCAGCGGTTGCCGCTTTTACTCTTCAAGATGATTTCCTCGCTCAGTGCGTGGGAGCATTGTTTCTGTTGCAAGGTATAGATGTCGTTGGCGGTGAAGTCTTGGTCTATGTCCATGCAGTCCTTTAGAAACTGGTAGCCGGTGACCATGCTCAACGTGAAGTGCTGTGCCTGGTATTCCAGGTTCAGACCGGTGTTCAGCAGGTTGCGGTAATAGTTGCTTCGGGCATTGTTGGAGACCTTTCCAATGTAGGGTTTCATCGCCTCGCTCTGTGCTTCGGGGGCCAGGCTACCTTGATAGAAATACGGGTATCCTCTCTGGTCGCTGTATTCGTAGTTGATGTTCAGGTCCACCTTCCAGTTGTCCGAAGGGAGGTAAATGGCGCGGATGCGTCCGCCTGCCGATTGCCCCTTGTCCGCTTTCTCGTCCCTCACCGTGTTGCGGAAGAATCCTCCTTGATAATCGTAAAACCCTCCGGTGGAAAAGGCGAACCGTTCCGAAAGCCGATGATAGTGGGTCAGCGAGGTATTATAGGCATTGTGCGTACCTGCCCCCATGCGGAAGTCCGTTCCCTGGTAGGAGAAGGGAGATTTGGTGTGTACCTTAATCAATCCGCCCATAGCATTGCGCCCGTAGAGCGTGCCTTGCGGACCGCGTAGCACGTCGATGCGCTCTACGTCGGCATAGCTGAAGTCGAAGGCTGACTTGTCTATATAAGGTATATTGTCTACATAAAGTCCTACGGAGGGAGTGTTGATGCGTGAACCTATGCCGCGGATATAGACAGCCGAAGTCAGTCGAGATCCGTAGTCGGGGATAAATATATTGGGCACTACGGATGTCAGATTCTTGATGGAGTTTACTTGTGCGTTCTGCATGTCCTGTTGCGAAAGCAGGGTGACGGCAGTGGGCTGCTCGCGCAGTTTCCGGTTTTCTTTTGGGGTAGCAATGACGGTTATTTCCTCTACGTCTACCACTTTCAAAGTGTCTGCCTCTTCGGCAAGTACATTGCCGGTTGCCAAAAGGCAGAAGATGCCGGCTAAAATTCTATATCTGTTCATAAACTGTTTTTTTGTACCTGCAAAGTAAGGGGATTCTTGCGGAAGGGACAATCCTCATTTATTAGGATTTCGTTCTTGGAGTGCTAATCTTAAATCGTTCTATCATGTGGAAAATATCGTTCCATCGTGGAGTAAAAATCGTTCCACCATGGTGGAACGATTTTTACTCCACGATGGAACGATTAAACTTTGGCATACAAGTACACAGATTAGGGCGGAGCCTTTCTGAAAAACTCCGCTTCTGATGTGTTCCGGTTGCAGGATTATATTCTGTCGGCTTCCACATATCCGTGCATGACTGCATAGATAGTCAGCCCGGATACGGACTTGATGCCCAGCTTCTCGGTGATATTCTTGCGGTGTGAGATGACGGTGGTCAGGCTGATGTTCAGTTTGTCGGCAATCTCCTTGTTGATGAGGCCTTTGGTAATCAGCACCAGCACTTCTATTTCTCGGGCGGAAAGGTCGTGGCTGGTGGTGTCTGGTGCCATGTTTGCGTGTCCGGCAGACTCCGGTCTGCCTTGGTGCAGGTGGTATTGGTCTCCGTATTGACGCAGCTGCAGAATGTTCTTTGCCAGGTTCTGTTCGTCCTGATAGATGTTCAACGTCGGCACGCTCGACAATTGGGGAACGGTTTCACCGTTGACCAGCACAATGGTTTTGGGTTTGCGCTCCAGAAAGAAAGCGGTATGCTCGAAGTAAATCTGCGAGGAGATGAAGTAATGCACATACATGTCAGGCGTATCATCCATCAGCTCACCAAAGGAACGGAAAGAGCGGATGACGGCTGTCGGGATGATTTCCTCCAGCAAGTTCTGCAGTCCCAGGCAGGAGAGGGTGTTGGAGTCGACGATTGCTATTTCAGGAGTCATTCTCGTTTTTTGTTTCTGCAAAAATACGGATAATTTTTTAGGGTTTGGCTGTGTGGGGCTGCAAAATGAAAAATTCTCCTATGCAGAACTATTCTCCCTCTCCTTTGGGGGAGCGGGGAGTGTCTCCTTTCGCATATTGGCTGGGGCTGACATTGAAATACTTCTTAAAGACTTCCCGGAAGTATTTCCCATCGCAGAAACCGGTTCTTTCTGCGACTTCGGTAATAGAATATTTTCCCTCTTTTAGTAAATTGGCAGCGTGTTTCAAACGAATATTCCGTACGAAATCTGCCGGGGCCTGGGCGGTTAGCGCTTTCAGCTTGTTGTAGAAACTGGTGCGACTCATGTTCAGGAGAGAACATAAGGTGTCTACTGTGAAATCGGGATTATCTATGTTATCTTCGATGTTCTTCTTTACATTGGACATGAATATCCAATCAAGGCTATTGGAACAAGTAGCTGTAGGAGGTTCCTCTTCTGCTGCATTGATTTCCAAATCTGCATACTTCTTACGTAGCAATGCACGGTTGGCAAGCAGATTGGCTATACTGGCTTTCAGTATGTTTATGCTGAAGGGTTTTACAATATATTCGTCAGCACCGATCTGGAGACCTTCAAGAATGTTTTTTTCATCTCCCAGTGCCGTCAGCAGTAGTATCGGGATATGGGAAGTTTCGATGTCGCTCTTGATGGCTGTACATAATTCGTCTCCTCGCATTTCCGGCATCATGATGTCGGAAAGAATCAGTTCTGGCCAGAATTGTTTTACAATAGCAAGCGCTTCTTTGCCGTTACCGCATACTTGCACGTTGTAATTGGGGGAGAATGACTGGAGCAGATAGTTTCGTAGCTCGTCATTGTCCTCTACAATCAAGATACGTTGCAGTTTGTCCTTGTCTTCGGTCAGGAAAGAGTCGGTACGTTCCGAAGGAGTAATGGGAACGTCCAGTTCATAGGCAGACTTCTTCTCTTTGATTGCCAATGTGAAGTGCTTGAACTGTT
The DNA here is from genome assembly GCF_003602965.1 of Bacteroides sp. AF25-5LB. Lineage (NCBI taxonomy): Bacteria > Pseudomonadati > Bacteroidota > Bacteroidia > Bacteroidales > Bacteroidaceae > Bacteroides > Bacteroides sp. AF25-5LB. The sequence goes on along the minus strand of NZ_QTMC01000017.1, from coordinate 37,693 downwards.
CTTTATCTTTGGGCAGGGTGATTCTGATAGTAGTGCCTTGATGTTCGGTACTTTCAATGTGTATTTTGCCATTGTGCAGGTTTACCAGTTTCCGTACCAGCATTAAACCGATGCCACTCCCCGTGGTCTTGGAGTTAATGGCGTTTGTACCACGGAAGTGCATCTTGAATAATTTCCTTTGTTCTTTGGCTGGAATCCCTATGCCATTGTCTTTGATCTCCAGTCTCCACGTATTTCCAATGTCATATACGGAAATGAGTATGTCACCTTTTTCAGGAGTATATTTCAAGGCATTGGATATGACGTTCTTCAGGATGGAGTCCATTTTCTCTTTATCGAACCACACATTCATGTAACTGAAGTTACTTTCATATCTGAAAGAAATGTGCTTTATGGCAGCGTATGTACGGAAAATATTGTATATCTCCTTTATATAAGTATTCAGTTCATATTCTGCTATGTACAGATGGGAGGAATATACTTCTGCCCGTTCGAAGTTTATCAGATTGGTGGTCATGTGCAGGAGTGAATTGACATTTCTCAGTGCCATGTGCATATTGTTGGTCTCGGCTTCGTTCAATGTCTTGTTTTCAAGCATTTCTTCCAGAGGTGCCTTTATCAGTGTCAATGGCGTGCGGATATCATGTGCGGTATTGACAAAGAAGCGGGTTTTCTCATCGGATATCTTTTTTTGTTTTCTCAGTGCTATGATACGAAAACCGGTAATGAACATCAATGCCGCCAATAAAACATAGCAAGCTATAGCCCAAAAACTGAACCAGACGGGACGCGCAATGCTGATGTCGATACTTCGCTCTTCAAAATAGAGATACGGCTCTTCCTTGGATACCGCCCGTATGCAAAGCTTGTAATCGCCCGAGGCAAGATTGGTGAAGCGGAGATGCCCTTCTTCACTCAGTCGGTTCCAGTCATCGTAAAATCCTTCCAATTTCCAGTAGAAAGTGACATTGTCCGGTGCGTCATAATTAATGGATGAAATGTTGAGAGAGAAAGTGTTCTGGTTATATTTCAGCTTTAACCGGTCTGTCTGGTTGATGTTTTCCTTCAAGGGGGAATTCATACTGCCGGGAAAGACTGTCTGATAGAATATCTGAAAATCGCTGAGTATCATGGGGGAGTAGATGTACTTGGGAAGACGGGTTCCTTCGGGGAATTCGATGGCTCCGTCTGTGCTGCCAAAGACAAAACCCTTGTTCTTGCGTAGCGTTCCGGAAGAGGCGCTGAAGCAGGAGGACATCAGCCCTTGCTCTTTGGTCCAGTTGTGGAATATCTTCTCCGCAGGGTGGAAACAGCTGATCCCGTTTTCAGTGCTCATCAGGATATGCCCGTCCGACTCGGGGAGTATGGTGTAGATGTTGTTTGAAATCAAGGCACAATTGTCCTTATGATAATGCTTGAACGTACTGTCCTTTGCGTTGTATACAACCACTCCGGAGCCGTTTGTTCCTATATATAGAGAGAGGTCTTCCGCTTGGTAAAGTGTGTTGATATAGGTCGCCTCTTCCTGCAAGGCGATATATTGGAATCTGCCTGACTCTCTGTCCAACAGATATAGTCCGGTACTTGTCCCAATCCACATGTGTCCGTCGTCCTTTTCTGTAATGGCGGTGATGGAATTTATTCCGGGATACAGACGGACAGAATTCAGGGACAAATCGAAGCACTTCAGATTGTAGAACCCTCCGGACCAGATATATCCTTTGGAGTCTTTTACAATGTCGCGGATATACTTGTCAGGACGAATGTTGTCCGGATTGAGCAGGTAAGGGGAGAAATATTCTACCGAGAGTGTCCTTTTATTTATTTTGTATACTCCCGAAGTATATCCTCCTGCCCAAATAATGCCGGGTGATACCTCGCATAGCGTAATGAAGATGTGGTTCTTGTCTTTCAGTTGATGGTCGAAAGAGCTCAGGAATGAATGCCACTGCCCGGTTTTTGATTGATAAAGGCTGATTCCGTTGCTTGTTCCGAACCATAGGTCTCCGTCACTGTCTTCAATGACAGAGTGCACCTGGTCGTTGACCAGCGATTGTCTGTTTCCGATGGAATGCTTTATCCAGTTGTAGTTTTTGTACCGGTTGTCTATAATGGTAATCCCTTCCGGGTAGTTGGCTATCCATATCCGCTTTTCTTCATCAATATAAATGTCATTGATGTTATTGCTGTTCATCTCATTGTAACTTTTGTAGTTGGAGGTGATGTACGGTTCCGAGATGCACGAGTTCACATTGATTTTGTGTATGCCCATACCTTCTGTCGCTATCAATAGTTCTGTCCGGTTCAGAGGTCTGATTCGGGCGATGTTTACATCGCTCAAATCTGTATTGGAGTGTATAATTCGTTGTTGCCGTATGTCGTAGGCAAAGACTCCTTTTTCAAAAGTACCGATGAAAAGTCTTTGTGACTCTTGGTGGAAATAGAGTGCACTGATTTGGGCCCGGATTTTGTCAAGAGGTTCAAGAGGGACAATCTGCAATGTTTTGTTTTCGAGTTTGACGTATCGCGCTCCCTTGCTGGTGCCCATGAAGAAGTGGTTATTGTCTATTTGTTCGATACTTGTAATGCTCCTTTTTAATTCATTGGGCATTTGATGGGTTTCTCCGGTCTTTGTGTCATAGAGAATGATACTGTATTTGCTACATAGCCAAATTCTATTATTGTGATCCATATAGCTGCAGCTGATATTGACCGATGCTTTGGGCAGTTTATATATCCTGTTGAACGAATCGCGTTCTTGGTTATATTGAAAAATGCATCCGGATTTGCCTATTACCCATAATTTCCCTTGGTCTTCAAAATATAGCCAGCCAAGATGGATGGGGGAGTTTGACTTTTTATCTTCTTCAATTAATTTGTAATGTTTGATGTCTTTTCCATTGTACCGGTCTATGCCTTCGTTGGTGAGGAACCACATGTAACCTATTGAATCCTTTTGAATGTCGAAGATTCTGCGGTTACTTAATCCGTTTTCCACTCCGATGTATTTATAGGTTTGCGCTGTGGCAATGAAAGGTAAGAAAAATAGAAAGCATACAATGTTTCTGATGAATCTCATATAAATATTTCTATAAATACAATAAAACAATGTATATGTGATAATTGTTTACAAATTAAACGATAAAATAAAAATTTGAATGTAAATATTATAGCTTAATTAAAGAATGCCTTTGCCGCTTCCGCACATCGTTCGCCGTCAATTCCGGCAGAAACAATGCCGCCAGCGTATCCGGCGCCTTCTCCGCAGGGGAATAGTCCTTTTACGCGTACATGTTGTAGTGTCTCCTTATCTCTTGTTATGCGTACCGGAGCCGATGTACGGGTTTCCACTCCAATCATGACCGCCTCATTCGTCAAGAACTCCCGGCTGTATTTCCCGAATAACTGAAAACCTTTGCTCAGGCGTTCTGCAATGAAAGAAGGCATCCAGAAGTGGAGAGGCGAGGAGACCAATCCCGGTGCATACGAAGTTTCCGGCAGGTCGTAACTTAGTTTTTTCTTAGTGAAGTCTGCCATTCTCTGTGCCGGTGCTGTCTGCTTCATATTGCCTTGTTGCCAGCAGAGGCGCTCCAGATATTCTTGAAAGTACATCATGCTTAATGGGGAATTGACGGTTGGCAATTGACAATTAGCCGCGCTGTCGTGCTGCATAGAAATTGTAAATTGTAGATTGTCAATAGTAAATTGCTCTATGTCTTCCGGGCGTAGCTCTACCACCATTCCCGAATTGCTCCAACGGGAACCGCGGTTGCTGGGACTCATCCCGTTGACTACAATCTGCTCGGGACCGCTGGCGGCGGGCACAACAAAACCACCGGGACACATGCAGAAGCTATATACTCCTCGTCCGTCTACCTGGTTTACAAAGCTATATTCGGCGGCAGGCAGATATTTTCCCCGTCCGTTCCGGTTGTGATATTGTATTTGGTCTATTAAGGTGGCGGGATGTTCCAGTCGTACGCCTACCGCAATGCCTTTAGCTTCAATCTCTACATTGTTGGCGGCAAGCCAGCGGTATACATCCCGGGCAGAGTGACCGGTGGCAAGTATCACCGGGCCAAGGAAAGTCTTGCCGGTATTTGTTTCAATGCCTTTGACTTCATCCTTCTCTATGAGCAGGGCGTCCATGCGTGTTTCAAAGTGGACTTCGCCACCGCACTGGATGATAGTGTTCCGCATGTTTTCGATGACACGCGGCAGTTTGTCCGTACCTATGTGCGGATGTGCATCTACCAGAATGGAAGTGGAGGCTCCATGTTGGCAGAAGACGTTCAGAATCTTGTCTACATTGCCGCGCTTCTTGCTGCGTGTGTACAGCTTGCCATCCGAGTAAGCTCCGGCACCTCCCTCTCCGAAGCTGTAATTGGACTCCGGGTTGACGAGTTGCTGGCGGCTGATTTGCGCCAAGTCTTTCTTGCGTTCCCGTACGTCCTTTCCACGTTCCACAATGACGGGGCGTAGACCGAGTTCTATCAGGCGCAGAGCGGCGAAGAGTCCTCCGGGACCGGCGCCTACCACTACTACTTGGGGTTTTCCTTCTACATTATTATATAAGGTATGTTGATATTCGTCCTCTTTCGGCATTTCGTTCAGATATGCCCGTACGTTGAGGTTGATATAGATGGTCCGTTGGCGGGCATCGATACTGCGCTTCAAGATGCGCGTTGCTGTTATCTCCCGCGCATTCAGTCCTTTCTCATGTATTAAGTACTCTTTCAGGCGTTGCTCGTTTGCCGCTACTTCGGGCAATACGCGCAGTTGGTATTCTTGTATCATAATGATTATCCGAATAGGGCACGGAATGCTTCTTCCACCTTCCGTACCGGTATCAATTCCATTTTAATCTTCTTCGTGTTCAGTCCTTGCATATTATACTTGGGAAGTATGAATCGCTTGAATCCAAGTTTCTCTGCTTCTCCGATACGTTGCTCTATGCGGTTCACTGGGCGGATTTCACCTGACAGACCTATTTCTCCCGCCATGCACACCTCCGGCTCTATGGCCGTGTCCATGTTGCTGGAGAGGATAGAACTGATGACGGCAAGGTCTATTGCCGGGTCGTTCACTTTCAATCCGCCGGCAATGTTGAGAAAGACGTCTTTCTGTGCCAGCTTGAAGCCTACACGTTTTTCCAATACGGCCAGCAGCATATTCATGCGGCGGATGTCGAACCCTGTGGCAGAGCGTTGCGGGTTACCATATACGGCACTGCTGACCAATGCCTGCGTTTCGATGAGGAACGGTCTGATGCCTTCTATCGCGGAGGCGATGGCTATGCCGCTCATACCTTCATGGTCCTGGTTCAGCAGCAGTTCGGATGGGTTGCTCACCTGGCGCAATCCATCTTGCCGCATTTCGTAAATCCCCAGTTCGGCAGTACTTCCGAAACGGTTCTTGATGCTGCGCAGGATACGGTACATGTAGTGTTGGTCGCCCTCGAACTGGAGTACGGTATCCACGATATGTTCCAGTACCTTGGGGCCGGCTATGCTTCCTTCCTTATTGATATGCCCGATGAGGATGACCGCCGTATGCATTTCCTTGGCAAAGCGCAGGATGGAGGCGGAACATTCCCGTACCTGGGCGATGCTCCCAGGCGACGATTCAAGGGTTTCGGTAGAAATTGTCTGTATGGAGTCGATGATGACTATATCCGGGCGAATATTTTTGATGTGGACGTAAATCTGTTCCAGGGAAGTTTCGCACACGATGAGGCAGTCACTGGAGGTGCTTGTCAAGCGGTCGGCACGCAGTTTCAATTGGCGGGTGCTTTCTTCGCCGGATACATAGAGAATACGTTTTTCCGGTATGCGGAGTACGGTCTGTAGCACCAGGGTGGATTTCCCAATACCCGGTTCGCCGCCAATCAAAACAAGAGAACCTTGTACAAGACCACCACCCAGTACCCGGTTCAGCTCGGCATCATGGAGGTCGATGCGCGGTTCGTCATCGGCTACAATCTCATGGAGGGTTACGGGTTTGGCTTTGGCGGTTTCTATGCCCGATACGGGACGCTTGTTCACCACTTCTTTCCGTACCACCTCTTCCACATACGTGTTCCACATTCCGCACGACGGACACTTGCCTACCCATTTGGGAGAGTCTTGTCCGCAGTTGCTGCATACATAAACCGTCTTTTCTTTAGCCATAGTTGCGCATTCCTTCTAAAATGATTGCCCAAAGGTACAATTTTTCAATGCAGGGCTTGCAGACTCCCATAGAGTTTTTTTATTTTTGTGAGTAGAAAACAATAACATGTTATAAAAGCCATGATAGAAGATATTCTTGCATACAACAAGCGTTTTGTTGCCGAGAAGGGATATGAGAAATACATCACGAATAAATACCCGGATAAGAAGATTGCCATCCTCTCTTGTATGGATACCCGTTTGACCGCTTTACTGCCGGCGGCCTTAGGTATCAAGAACGGTGATGTGAAGATGATAAAAAATGCGGGTGGAATCATTTCACATCCGTTCGGTAGCGTCATCCGTAGTCTGATGGTGGCCATCTATGAGTTGGGAGTGACGGAAGTTATGGTTATTGCCCACTCCGATTGTGGTGCGTGCCATATGAGCAGTGCCCAGATGATAGAGCATATGAAGACCCGGGGTATCAAGCAGGAGACGATTGATATGATTCGTTTCTGCGGAGTGGATTTCGAGTCCTGGCTATATGGGTTCGAAGATACGGAGAAATCGGTAAAAGGTACGGTGGAAGCCATTGTCAACCATCCGCTGATACCGGATGATGTCAATGTCAGCGGTTTCATAATAGATTCTGTGACGGGAGAATTGACCCCGGTGCAGTGATAGTTGTGCTTCACACGGTAATTTCCCCTGCCAGCGGTCGTCCCATCAGTTCGCGTATTTCGGCAGGTGGATAATCGTGCCCCAGAAGGAACATCAGCTTGGTTACGGCAGATTCCGTTGTGCTGTCATATCCGCAGACAACTCCTGCCTGCATCAGGTGGTAACCGGTTTCATAGCGCTCCATTTCAACGGTGCCGGCACTGCATTGGGTGACGTTGACAATGATGATGCCTTGTTCGCAGGCATCATGCAGGCGGCGTAGAAACCATTCCTTTCGGGGAGCGTTGCCGGAACCGTAGGTTTCGAGGACTACGGCCTTCAGTCCTTTAGTGGCAAGTATGGCTGCCACGACATTTTCCTGAATACCTGGAAAAAGCTTCAGTATGGCGATGTTGGTATCGAGCAGATAATGAGGCTCCAGTTCGCGGGGAGTGCCGTGTGTATGAATCTGCACATTATTATATTTAATATGTATACCGGCAGAAGCGAGTACCGGATAATTGAAGGAGCGGAAAGCATTGAAGTTCTCCGCGTTCATTTTGGTGGTACGGTTGCCGCGCATCAGGTGATTTTCGAAGAAGATGCAGACTTCGGGTACGATGGGCTGTCCGTTGGAGTGGCGGTCGGTGGCTATTTCGATGCTGGTCAGCAGGTTTTCCTTGCCGTCTGTGCGGAGCACGCCAATGGGCAGTTGCGAGCCGGTTAGGATGACGGGCTTGTTCAGCCCTTCAAGCATGAAGCTGAGTGCGGAAGCTGTGTAGGCCATGGTGTCTGTGCCATGCAGGATGACGAAGCCTGTATATTGGTTGTAGTTGTTGCTGATGATGCGTACCAGTTTGCGCCAGGCATCGGGGTCCATGTCCGAGGAATCCATGGGCGGGTCGAATTGATAAGTGTCGATACGGAACGCAAATCTCTGAAGCTCGGGAACATGTTTCTGCAACTGCTCGAAGTTGAAGTTTTCCAGGGCGCCGGTTTCTGCATTCTCTATCATTCCGATAGTTCCACCGGTGTATATTAGCAAAACGGAAGTGTTTTCTGGGTTCATGCGCACTTTTCTTTCATGTTTTCCATGCAAATATAATGATATATATTGAGAATGATAGCAAAATGTTAGAAAAGAATAAACGGATATACAGAAAAAAGGTATGGAAAGTGTGAAAGTGTAAGCCGTAAGTTGCGCATATTTCTTGCCTTTTTAAAGGCTTTCTGTATTTTTATCGCAAAAAAGTCGTAAAAAGTGATAGATTGAATGTTTTTATTGTTACTTTTGCAACACTTATCATAAACGATAGAAACAAGAGACAATGAACAAGTACTATCAGCATACAGTCACATCCATGTGGACCATGACCCTTAGGGGTTAGGGATAGTATTTTGTGTTTCTACGTGTTACACCATTTTCAAGCAGTTTTTCCATTTAATAAAAGTCAATGCAAGCCGTATCAGCTTGTTTCCGACACATTGTATCAACCATCTCAACAATATAAAGAGAAATGAAAGTAATGAAATTCGGCGGAACGTCCGTAGGTTCCGTGAACAGTATTTTGAGCGTCAAGAGAATTGTAGAAGCAGTCGATGAACCGGTTATCGTGGTAGTGTCCGCATTGGGTGGCATCACGGACAAGTTGATTAACACCTCCAGAATGGCGGCAGCCGGTGATGCTTCTTACGAGAATGAGTTCCGGGAGATTGTTTACCGTCATGTGGAAATGATTAAGGAAGTGATTCCGGCAGGCGAGGAGCAGGTTGCCTTGCAACGTCAGATTGGCGAACTGCTTAATGAGCTGAAAGATATTTTTCAGGGTATTTATCTGATAAAGGACCTTTCGCAGAAGACGTCCGATACGATTGTGAGCTATGGCGAACGGCTTTCATCTATCATCGTGGCACAACTGACGAGAGCTGAATGGTTTGATTCACGTAAGTTTATCAAGACGGAGAAGAAACATTCCAAGCATGTGCTGGATACGGAGCTGACAAATTCGTTGGTGCGCGAAACATTCAGCAGCCTGCCCAAACGCGTATTGGTTCCGGGGTTTATCTCCACAGACAAAATGACGGGAGAGGTAACGAACCTGGGTAGAGGTGGTTCCGACTATACAGCGGCAATCATTGCTGCCGCACTGGATGCCGACAGTCTGGAAATTTGGACGGATGTAGACGGGTTCATGACAGCTGACCCGCGTGTGATTTCCAGGGCATACACTATCAATGAATTGAGCTATGTGGAAGCTACGGAGCTTTGTAACTTCGGTGCGAAAGTGGTCTATCCGCCTACAATCTATCCGGTTTGCCACAAGAACATTCCCATTTTGGTAAAGAATACCTTCAACCCGGAGGGGGCGGGAACTGTCATCAAGCGAGAGGTTTCCGACCCGCAAAGCAAGGCCATCAAGGGTATTTCATCCATCAATGATACGAGTTTGATTACAGTGCAAGGCCTTGGTATGGTAGGTGTTATCGGTGTGAACTACCGTATCTTCAAGGCGCTGGCAAAGAATGGCATCAGTGTGTTCCTTGTGTCCCAGGCTTCTTCGGAGAATTCAACGTCTATCGGTGTGCGCAATGCGGATGCTGACCTGGCTTGCGAGGTGCTGAACGAGGAGTTTGCCAAAGAAATAGAGATGGGAGAAATTTCTCCTATTCAGGCAGAAAAGAACCTGGCTACCGTGGCCATCGTAGGCGAGAACATGAAGCATACGCCGGGTATTGCCGGAAAGCTGTTCGGTACGTTGGGGCGTAACGGTATCAATGTGATTGCTTGTGCTCAGGGTGCTTCGGAAACCAACATCTCGTTTGTAGTGGACAGCAAATCATTGCGCAAATCGCTGAATGTCATCCATGATTCTTTCTTCTTGTCGGAATATCAGGTACTGAATCTCTTTATCTGTGGCATAGGAACCGTAGGCGGTAGCCTGATAGAGCAAATCCACAGCCAGCGCCAGAAGCTGATGCAGGAGAACGGCCTGCAATTGAATGTAGTGGGCATTGCCGATGCAAACAAAGCCATGTTCAGCCGCGAAGGTTTCGATTTGGGACGTTTCCGTGAAGAACTGCAGGAGAAGGGAAAGGACAGCTCTCTGGAAACGCTGCGTAATGAGATTATCGGTATGAACATCTTTAACTCTGTCTTTGTGGACTGTACGGCAAGTGCAGGCGTGGCTTCCCTTTACAAGGACTTGCTGCTGCACAATGTTTCGGTAGTGGCTGCCAACAAGATTGCCGCTTCTTCTGAATACGAGAACTATCGTGAACTGAAACAGATTGCCCGCCAACGCGGTGTGAAGTACTTGTTTGAAACAAATGTAGGTGCCGGACTCCCCATCATCAATACCATTAACGACCTTATTCATAGCGGTGATAAGATATTGAAGATTGAAGCCGTGCTGAGCGGTACGTTGAACTATATTTTCAATAAAATCAGTGCCGACATTCCTTTCAGCAAGACCATTAAGATGGCACAGGAGGAACGTTACTCCGAACCCGATCCGCGTATCGACCTCAGCGGAAAGGATGTTATCCGCAAACTGGTGATTCTGGCACGCGAGGCCGGTTACTGTTTGGAACAGAGCGATGTTGAGAAGAACCTCTTTGTGCCCGATGACTTCTTTGAAGGCTCCCTGGATGACTTCTGGAAGAAAGTGCCGAGCCTCGATGCCGATTTCGAGGCCCGTCGCAAGGTGTTGGAAGCCGAGAACAAGCATTGGCGTTTCGTAGCCAAGCTGGAAAACGGCAAAGCATCTGTCGGCTTGCAGGAAGTCGGCGCTAACCATCCGTTTTACGGTCTGGAAGGCAGCAATAACATCATCCTGCTGACCACGGCACGTTATAAGGAATATCCGATGATGATACAAGGATACGGAGCCGGTGCGGGTGTAACGGCTGCGGGGGTATTTGCGGATATTATGAGCATTGCAAACGTTTAATCCAAATCGTAATATAAAAAGATGAAACACATCATTATATTGGGTGATGGTATGGCCGACTGGCCCGTGAAGGCTCTGGGAGGCAAAACCTTGCTGCAGGCGGCTGCAACTCCCTATATGGACAAGCTGGCACGCATGGGACGTGTGGGAAGGCTGGTGACGGTGGCCGAGGGATTTCATCCCGGCAGTGAGGTGGCGAATATGTCCGTTCTGGGCTATAACCTGCCGAAGGTGTACGAAGGTCGCGGTCCGTTGGAGGCGGCGAGCATCGGTGTGGACTTGCAGCCAGGTGAGATGGCGATGCGCTGCAATATTATCTGCATCGAGGGAGACAATATCAAGAATCATTCTGCCGGGCACATCACTACAGAGGAAGCGGATGTGTTGGTGAAATACCTTCAAGAGCATCTGGGCGACGACCGCGTGCGTTTCCATACGGGCGTGCAATACCGCCATCTGCTGGTAATAAAAGGAGGGGACAAGCGCATTGACTGTACGCCGCCCCACGATGTCCCTTTGAGGCCTTTCCGTCCGTTGATGGTGAAGCCGATGGAGGGGACGGAGAATATTTCGGTCCCCGAAGGCGGTGCAGAGCTTACTCCGAAGCAGACTGCCGATTTGATTAACGATTTGATTATCCGTTCGCAAGTGTTGCTGGAAAACCATCCGGTCAACATGAAGCGGAAGTCCGAGGGTAAGGACCCTGCCAATAGCATCTGGCCGTGGAGTCCCGGTTATCGTCCGCAGATGGAGCGCCTTTCAGACAAGTTTCCGCAGGTGAGGCGCGGCGCCGTGATTTCTGCCGTGGATTTGATTAACGGTATCGGCTACTATGCGGGGCTGCGGCGTATCACCGTAGAAGGTGCGACGGGGCTTTATGATACCAACTATGAGAATAAGGTGGCTGCCGCCCTCGATGCATTGCGGACGGATGATTTTGTCTACCTGCATATCGAAGCCAGTGATGAGGCCGGTCATGAAGGAAACGTCCCCTTGAAGATTATGACGATTGAGAATCTGGACAGCCGTGCTGTAGGTCCTATCTACGAGGCTGTGAAGGATTGGGAGGAACCCGTTGCCATCTCCGTATTGCCTGACCATCCCACTCCCTGCGAGCTCCGTACGCATACGGCCGAACCTGTTCCATTCCTCATCTGGCATCCGGGTATCGAGGCTGACGAAGTACGGACATTTGATGAAGTGGCAGCCTGTGAAGGCAGTTACGGACTGATGAAAGAAGACGAGTTTATCAATGAATTCTTTAATTTTTAATTTAATATGAAATATTATAGCACCAACAAACAAGCTTCCGAAGTCACTCTTGAAGAGGCCGTGGTAAAGGGGCTTGCCGCAGACAAGGGGCTTTTCATGCCCTTTACAATCAAAACTCTGCCACAAGAGTTTTACGATAGCATCGATACACTCAGCTTTCAGGAGATAGCCTATCGCGTGGCAGATGCTTTCTTTGGTGAGGATGTTCCTGCCGATACGCTGAAACAGATTGTTTATGACACACTCAGTTTCGATGTCCCTCTGGTCCGGGTGACGGAGAATATTTATTCGCTTGAGCTGTTCCATGGTCCGACACTTGCCTTTAAGGATGTAGGCGGTCGCTTCATGGCGCGTTTGCTGGGGTACTTTATCAAGAAAGAGGGCAAGAAGCAAGTCAATGTGCTTGTGGCTACTTCCGGTGATACGGGGAGTGCCGTTGCCAATGGTTTCCTCGGTGTGGAAGGCATACACGTCTATGTGCTCTACCCGAAGGGAAAAGTCAGTGAAATCCAGGAGAAACAGTTCACTACCTTAGGGCAGAATATCACGGCCATTGAGGTTGACGGTACGTTCGACGATTGCCAGGCTCTGGTTAAATCCGCTTTTATGGACGGGGAACTAAACGAGCACCTGCAACTGACCAGCGCCAATTCCATCAACGTGGCGCGTTTCTTGCCGCAGGCATTCTATTACTTTTATGCCTATGCTCAACTGAAGCGTGCCGGTAAGGGAGACAATGCCGTCATTTGTGTACCCAGTGGTAACTTCGGCAATATCACTGCCGGCCTTTTCGGCAAGCGTATGGGACTACCCGTGGAACGCTTTATCGCTTCCAACAACCGCAATGATATCTTCTTCCAATATTTGCAGACGGGCATTTATACACCGCGTCCCAGTATCGCTACCATTGCTAACGCGATGGATGTGGGCGACCCGAGCAACTTTGCTCGCATACTCGACCTTTACGGAGGCAGCCATGCCGCCATCTCTGCCGAAATCAGCGGTGCCACTTATACCGATGAGCAGATTGCCGAAACTATGCGGGAAGTGTGGAAGAAGGACCATTACCTGCTCGACCCGCACGGAGCCTGCGGCTTCCGCGCTTTGGTCGAAGGACTGAAACTCGGTGAAACGGGCGTGTTCCTTGAAACGGCTCATCCGGCGAAGTTCAAGGATACAGTCGAGAAGATTATCGGTGAAGCCGTAGAAATACCAGCCAAGCTGCAGGCCTTTATGCGCGGTGAGAAGAAGAGCCTGCCGATGTCGAAGGATTTCGCGGACTTCAAGCAATATCTGATGCATGTATAAAGAATGGGACGTCAGTAAAGAAAAACACCGGATTGCTTGACATTGCCTTTCGGATGTTGTATCTTTGTAACTGCAATCTTAGTTCAGATTCAATTTTAAATTAGCATAAAAAGGAGAGGCGTCGCTTCTCCTTTTTTGTTGTGTTCTTCCGTCACTTCATTTGCTAAACCTTAGGGTTTACTCTCCTGAACCAGTGCTTTACAGATTTAATCCTCCACTTCAGCAAGCGGAATAGCGGGCATTTGCTTGGAAAATCCCAGTGGTTTTGACGAAAAGCTCGGATGTTTCGGATGATATGTTCAGCGCCGACAGATGGTGTGTCGAGGATAAACAGATGATATGTTCGGGACGGATACATGGTTTGTTCCGGCTATATGAACGGACGATAATGCGTCTGTTCCGTTAATCTTCCATAAATCTGCTCTTGACAAGATTGGCTGCTTTATTCTGTATCGGGTTCTTCCCGGATGAGGTCTATCATGCTGCCCAACTTATGATGGTTGTTCCATAGTACAAGCACTTCTATCTTCCGGAGACTGTGCCGGTAAAGAAGCGTATAGTCGGGATGCGGGATGATGTACCGTATGTTCTCTGCTTCGGTGGGCTGTCCGATAAACGGATTCAGCGTGATGCGGTACAATGCATTTTGGAATAAGGAGTACAGAACCCCGCCACACCGTTTGTTGCCATCTCTTTCTTGCGAGGAAATCAGCAGGCCCTTCAGCGCCTCTTTGGCGAGGGGCGACCATATTATTTGTTTAGCCATGCCTTCACCTCCTTACTGATTGTGACGTCCTCTTGTCCTTCTCCCTCATCCAGTTGCCGGCAGGCTTTCTTAAGGTCATGGCGTAGCCGGGTGGAGAATGCGAGGACTTGCTTTGTTTGCTGAGACGATTGTTCTTCTTTAACTTTTGCCATAGTGTTATCTCCTTTTTCTCCTAAAACATTTCAAAGTAATGAATTGTTTGAGGGGAAAAATACGAAGCTGATGAAAGATAAGAAACTGGAAGCCAATCTCAGTATGGTTGCATCGCGCGTCATGGCGGGGTTGAATATGAATGGATTGAAATTTCTGCTCCCTTTGTGGCTGGGTGCATTGACGGGTGTCACGGTGCGTTGTGTCTTTGCTGCCGTGGCATTTTGGATAACAGGCTGGTTTGTAAAGGAGGCACCGGCCACAAGGCGGCAACGGATAGGGCTGTTCTGCCTGGGGGCTTTCGGACTCTACGGGTTCATGTTCTGCTATCTGCTGGGCATCAGTAAGACGACTCCGGTTTCCAGTGCCATCTTCAACTCCATGCAGCCCATTTGGGTCTTTCTGATATCTGTCTTTTTCCTGCACGAAAAGGCTACGCTGATGAAGATAATCGGCATAGCGCTGGGTTTTGGCGGTGCGTTGCTGTGCATCCTTACGCAAGGCAGTGATGACTTGGCGCACGATGCGTTTACGGGCAACATGCTCTGCATGGTGAGCTCGCTGGTCTTTACCGTTTACTTGATTGTGAGCAAGAAACTGCTGGAAGAGGTCGGGGTAGTGACGATGATGAAGTACATCTTTGGCGGTGCGGCAGTAACGGGATTGATTGTGTCGTCCATTATAGGCTGGGATGCACCCTTGCTTACGGATGCCTTGCATGGGAAGTGGCACTGGGTGCCGTGGGCGGTGTTGGCGTTTGTGCTGGTTTTCCCTACTTACCTCAGTTACTTTCTGGTTCCGGTGGGCTTGAAGTATCTCAAGACGACGGTTGTATCCATGTACAGCTATCTGATATTGGTGGTGACTACCGTTGTTTCCCTCACCTTGGGGCAAGACCGTTTCAGTTGGACGCAAGCCGCTGCCATTGCCATGATTTGTATCAGCGTGTACTTTGTTGAAGTGGCGGAAGCGAAGAAGTAGTGACGAATACCAGGTATTCCCCTTCCGCCTCGATGGTGAATTCCGTACCGGTGCATTCGTTAAGTGTGCCTTGCCACCAGTTGGTGAAGTCGCTGAGAGGATAGACCAGTCCTTTGCCATGCAGACCGTGTGCAGTGAAATTGATGATGGATACTTGCTGTCCGGGATGGCTTGGGAAGGTGCGGGTACCCCGGCAGGGGATGAAGATGCCGTAATCGGTATAGGTACGTACATCGGCTCCGGCACGGAGATAGTCGATGAGCAGGCTGATATTTCCCAGTGTATGGTCTTCACGTTTGCCCGTGGCACCGATGATGGCGATGCGGCGTTTGCCTTGCGCCAGCAGGAAGTTGACGGCTTTGGTCTGGTCGTTGGTTTCCTGGTCGCTGATACGGTGCAGGATATGTCCGAACTTCCGGCGGTTTTCATCACTGAGGGAGTCGCCGTCGCCGATGATTATGTCGGGAGTATGACCCCGGCGGATGTATTCGTTCGCTCCGCCGTCGCAGCAAACCACGTATGGCGCTTCCGCCAATATCTTCAAAGGCAGGGGACCGGCAGGATATTCCCCATTCGCTAAAACTACGGCATCAATAGTTGATAATTGCTCGTTGCTCGTTGATAGTTCGTTTTTCATATCTTTCTTAATCCCTAATCTCTAATCCTTCGTCTTTGCTCATCATCTTTCTCCATTTGAAGTAGCCAAAGATAGCTATAATTGTGTAAAGGGCATATAGTCCGGCTGTAAAATCAAGTCCTTTGTAGATGTACAGTCCGGCGCTAACGGCATCTACCGCAATCCATGCCCACCATTGCTCTACATATTTCCGTGCCAGCATCCACATGCCGGCTATGCTCAGTGCGGTGGTGAAGGAGTCCAGCCAGGGCACATTGCTGTCCGTGAAGTTTATCAATATCCAGGCAATGCCAAGCAGAGCGGCGATGAATACGGCGGTAAGCGGCAGCAAGTAGCGCGCCGGCATATGGGTGATAGGAAGTTCCAGTTTTTGTTCTTCTGTTCTTGTGTCCTCTCCTTTCTGTCCTGCACCTTTCCGCCGCAAGATAGTCCGGCGCAGAAATGCTCCGTACTTCCACATCATCCAGCCGTAGATGGCAGCACCCAGATAATAGATGTTGATGCCGAAATCTGCATACAACCCCGCATCATAGTAGACAAAAATATAGACGGCAGGCATAATGATGCCCGCTATCCAAAGATAAATGCTTGCCCGGTACTCCAACCAGAGATAGAGAATCCCGACCACAGTGCCTATAATCTCAAGAATATGTTCCATCAGAAATTGATTGCTATATGTCCCAATACATTCGTTCCCGCCTGGGCAGCGTAGCCGGCATAGTTGTAACGGACTTTTCCTCCGTTATCGTCGAGATAGTATCCGCTGCCTGCGTATCCGTTATTCTCGTATTCTTCATTGAACAGATTATAGATAGTGCACCCTATGGTTATCGACTTTACTTTAGGCAACTTGAAGGTATAGGACAGATTCAGGTTGCTTACGAAATAAGCATCCAGCGTGCACTCCTCTTGCTTGGCGTTACTCATGTATTGCTTGCTGATATATTGTGACTGTAACGAGGCTTCGAATCCCTTGAACGTATAGCCGAAGCGGTTGTTCAGTATGAAGTCGGGAGAGAATGCGATGGGGGTATCTCCGTGTTCGATGACCCATGCTTCCGACCCTGCCTCCTCGTTTTCAAAAAGTGTCTCGGTAAAGTTCTGCACACGGTTCTTGCTGAGTGTGGCATTGATATCCCATTGGAAGCCGCAGTCCAGTTTGATGCCAGCCATCAGTTCAATACCCGTACGGTAGCTGTCGGGCACGTTGCTGGCCATGGCTTCGCCTATCTCGTTCAGCTCTCCCGTCAGTACCAGCTGGTCTTTATAGTCCATATAGTAGAAGTTGGCACCCGCATGGAGCCATGAGTTGGCGAAGGTATATCCCAGTTCGTAGTCGAACAAGCGCTCAGCCTTGGGATGTTCGGTGAAGTAGCCGTCGGTGTAGTTGTTGCGCGTAGGCTCTTTATGGGCTACGCTGAACGAACCGTATAGGCGGTGGTTGCGGTCGATTTGCCAGGACAGTCCGGCTTTCGGGTTGAAGAAGTCGAAGTCTTCGTCAATGTCCAATTTTTGCATTCCCGGAGTGGTGGCAGTCCAGTTGTACTTGTCGTTCAGTCCGTTTATCTTGTAGTTGATGTGGCGGTATTGCAGGTCGAGGTAGGCGCTGAGGCCGCTTACCAGTTCATAATTGGCTTTCAGATAAATATTTCCGTCGTTCTTTGTGGCGTTGTTGCGGTAGTAGTCGTGGTCGGGGTTCAGTTCGCCGATATAGTTCTTTACCCAAAGCACTTTTCCGAAGTGGTCGCCGTCATAGCGGTTCAGTGCACCGCCTAGCGAGGCATGCAGACGGTCGGCTTTGTAGCTTACGGAGAAGATTCCGCCGCCAAACCAGTTGTCCATTGCCTTCTTGCGGATAAGGTCGCTTACTTCTATCTTGCCGCCGTTGTATTCGAAAGGCGACATGCCGTACTCTGCCAACGAGCGTTCGCCTTTATATTCCTGGTAGTACCCGTCGCCTTTGGTGTAGTGCAGGCCGATATTCAGATTCCATTGCGAGGTGAAATTGTGGTTGAACAGCAACTGGTAATTCTTCTGCGTATAGTTGTCGGTCTGGTCGTCATAGAAATGCAGTGCACCTCCTTCGTCCGTGAGGTAATGCTTCTCGCCGTTGTCGTCTTTATAATATTCTTTGCTGTATACATGGCCGTCCCGGTCGGTGGCGTACATGAATCCGCAGGAATTGTAACGCCGTCCGTAACGTTCCATCTCCTCCTTGCTGGCATAGTTCCATGCGTGGTAAGTGCGCTCTTTGCCGGCAAAGGTTATCAGTTTGACGGAGGTATTGTCATTGTAGTATCCTCCTTGCAGATAATAGGAGTTCAGTCCCACAGATGCCCGGTCTATATACCCGTCCGTACTGATGTTGGAGAGCCGCGCATCGAACGACCAATGATTGTTGATGAGTCCCGTTCCCACTTTCACCGTCTCCTTGTGCGTATGGAAGGAGCCGTAGGAACCGTTGAATTCTGCATAGGGTTTCATGGAGAAATCACCCGTCTGCATGTTGATGCTGGCACCGAAAGCTCCTGCACCGTTCGTTGAGGTACCAGCTCCGCGTTGTACCTGCATGTCCTTGACGGAGGAGGCGAAGTCCGGCAGGTTGACCCAGAATACCGTGTGACTCTCCGCGTCGTTGATGGGAATACCGTTGGCGGTGACGTTGATGCGTGTGCCGTCTGTTCCGCGGACTCTCAGCGTGGTGTAACCCACCCCGGCACCGGCATCGCTGGTAGTAATGGCGGAGGGTGTCATGCTCAACAGATACGGCAGATCTTGTCCGAAATTCTGTTTTTTCAGTTGTTCTTTGCCTATATTGGTGAATGCCACCGGTGTGCTGCTTGTGGCACGTGTGGAGATAACTTCCACTTCCTGCAGGTTTATCACCCGCAGGCTGTCTTGTTCTTGTGCCTGCGCACAGACACCCAGTGCTGCCGTCAGGAGGCAGACCGCCATTGCATGTCTCTTCATTTGCAATTGTTTCGTTTAGATGAATACAGAAAAGGGGAACTTTTCTTCTTTTCCCTCCGCCGGCATTACCCGGATCAGGTTAATGGGTATGATCTCAGCCCGTCGTATTAGGGCACCCCTTAGTTGAAATCGGGGCAAAGGTAGGAGTTTTCGTCGAAAGTGGCAAGTTAAGTGAACGAAACTCAGAGTTATTTGTTAATTTTGTAGCATTAATTTTAAAAAAAGAATATAGTTATGTTATCATCTTTATTCATGGCAGCCTTTGCTGCCCAAGTTGCTGACGATGGTTTCAGCAAACTGCAGATATTCCTTCAGCAATTGATAGATTGGGGCGTAAGTGCCGGTGGACGTATTATTGGAGCTGTCATCATCTTTGTGGTAGGACGGTTCTTGATTTCCTTTCTTAGGAAAATGCTGGCGAGGTTATTGGCAAAAAGACATGTGGATGCCAGTATCCAGAGCTTTGTGAAAAGTTTAGTCAATATCTTGCTGACCATTCTGCTGATTATTGCCGTTATCGGCAAATTGGGAGTGGAAACTACTTCATTTGCAGCTTTGTTGGCATCTGCCGGTGTGGCTATCGGTATGGCACTTTCCGGAAACTTGCAGAACTTTGCGGGTGGATTGATTGTACTGTTGTTCCGTCCTTTCAAGGTAGGCGACTGGATTGAAAGCCAGGGAGTGTCCGGAACGGTACGTGAGATTCAAATCTTCCATACGATTCTGACCACAGCCGACAATAAGGTAATCTATATACCTAACGGTGCGTTGAGCAGTGGTACAGTGACTAATTACAGCCGTGAGGATACGCGTCGTGTAGATTGGGTGATCGGTGTAGAATATGGTGAGAATTATGACAAGGTAGAGAGCACCGTGCGTCGTATCATCTCCGAAGACAGCCGTATCTTGAATACTCCCGAGCCGTTTGTGGCTCTTCATGCCCTGGATGCCAGCAGTGTGAATGTGGTGATTCGTGTTTGGGTGAAGAGCGGAGACTACTGGGGCGTTTATTTTGATATGAACAAGAAGATTTACTCCGTATTCAACGAGGAAGGTATCGACTTCCCATTCCCGCAGTTGACGGTGCATCAGGCGAAAGACTGAGTGGGCTACAAGTTTCAATTTATTAGCTATCAGCCACTATAAGTTACGGGCTACAAGTTGTCCTGCATTATCATACTGCAGGACAACTTGTAGCCCGTAACTTAATAGTAGTCGGTAACTCCGTAGTTTATTTATAACTTAATTCTGCCTCTATTTCTTCGCAGACATCTTGTTCCAGGTTGAGCAGCTGATTGATTTCTTTTCGTTTTTCCAAATCCGTGAAATAGCTCTCCACTACTGCATAGATGTTGAAGCCGGTTGTGGAACCCGCAGCCAAATCCAATGACTCAACCATTTTCTCTACTGCTTGATGAATGCGTTTCTTACTGATAAAATGCAGTTCATTACTATGAATTAAGCTCTTTTCCATGATATTTTCTGTTTTAGTTATTGTAGTTATAACATTCTATCAAGCAAGTTAGTTCATGTAGATTGAACAGATTTGACAGTCGGTCGAATGATATTTTTCCTATATTTGCAAAAAATATAAACGCGGCAATGAAAGAATTGTTTATAAAAATACTCCGTTTTCTGATGTTTGTACTGGTCGTAGCTTTGGGCTGCATCGGATATAACATCTATGAAGATACGTTGGCTGCTGTGTGGATACCCGTAGGGGTAGGACTTGTGGTGGCAGTCGTTACACTTCCTCTATATAAAAAATGGATATGGCTGACAACGATGGAGCAAAAGGCAGTGAATATATTGTGTCATGTGGTGTGCGTGGGTGTCATCAGTTGTTCGCTTTTTCTGGTAGGAAATTATCAGATGGCGGCTCCTGCTTCGACAAAGGAGGTGACGGTCACCGTACTTGAGAAGCTGATAAAAGAACATGAAAAGAGACGTAAAGTAGGCAAGCATCGTTATGTGTCGGACGGAGTACGTAAGGAGTATTACTTAAAGGTGGCTTTCGAGGATGGAGCGATAGAGACCTTGCATGTTTCCACAGCCACATACAACAAAGCACGAAAAGACAAACCGAAAGTCTTGACTTTGCAGAAAGGAGCTTTCGGATTGCCGGTGATAACGAAGGGGTTATAGTTCTAATTCCCCCATGCAAGACATCAGATGAGGAACAGAATGCTCTTCTTAAAGATTTCTGCGTACAAAATGTCCGTCAATCCAAATGGTGGCATGGTGCCCTTTGAATTTCAGTAATACATAATTGGGATCTGTCGGGCCTTTGCTGAAGTGTGCGCTGAACCACTCTTGCCACATTTCCTGCTTGGTGGCTTCGTCTTCTATAATCTCCACTTCACCGGTGAGCACTACGCTGTTTCCTTTTTCCTGAAAGCACAAACCAGCTTTCGGATTGGCTGCAAACTCCTTTGTTTTAAGACTATCTTTGCCGGTTGCCAACCATACGGTGGTGGCCCCTTCCGACTTGATGTTGCTCATTGGAACGGGGCGGGGATATCCCTCTTGGTTGATGGAAGTGATGACGACGGTTTCGCATCTTGCCAAGATTTCTGCTGCTTTCTCGATTAATGTTGCCATATTGGATGTTTTTATTGATTTGATTGCTGCAAATATAGGCATGGTAATAGGAAGAGCTATTGTAAAAAATCGACTTTTATGTTTTCACATAACTCAAAGTCCCTTCTTCCAATGGAGCGGAAGTGAGAAGCTGGCTTGGCGTGTTGCCGGACATCTTCTTGATTTCTTTTGAGAGATGGGAGACATCATAATATCCTGCTTTGATGGCAACGGACAGCAGATTGTCGAAAGAGGTACTCCGCAACAAGTCTACAACATGTTTGAACTTCATAATCCGACTGTACTCTTTGGGTGTAAGTCCGGTGTGCTGCTTGAATTTCCGTTCGAAATGGCGTTGGCATAGGCAAGTCTCCTCCGCTAACCGGAGGAGTGACAAGTCACCCTTGCATCGGTTGATTTGTTGTATGGCGAACAGCATGCTCCGTTCTGCTTTTGGACTGTATCGGCATAAGGCTTGAAACAGGAAGTTTTCAATAAAGACCAGGTGCTCTTGAATGGTTCCCAGTTCGCCCAGTCTCTCTGCAAAAGAGTGGGTAAAGAGGCTTGTAAGCTCATCGGCGTTTAACCGCAAGTTGGTGAGCTCCTGCAAAGGGAGGTCCATGAAACGAAGTATTCCGCAAGGCAGAAAACGGATTCCCAGCATATGGACTGTTACCGTATGGGTCACTAATTCGGAATATTTGGTCATGGCTCCAATGAAGTAGGTATGGTAGGGCTGCATAACGAGGCTGTCGTGTACGGCCTTAGGGGCTTCACCCAACGTGAATATAAAGTCTGTGCATCCGTCCGGCAGGATGTTGATATGCATGCCGTATCCGGGTTGTCCTTTAAACTCCCAATATTTGTCAATATAGGGGGAGAGCAGGGGGCTGGGATGATATTCTTTGTACATAGGTTGTAAAGATAGGAATAAACTTCGAAGATAGGGAAATCCCTATGTATAAATAGAGAGAATCACGGAAAAGGAGGTTTTTATCATACTACATTTGCTGTATGGATAAATACTAAAACTTTCTATTATGAAAAAGATGTCAGTTGTTTTAGGCTTGTTACTCGCTGTCTTGGTGACGGGCTGTGGCATTTATGAGAGCTACGGGTTTGATTATAAGCAGTTGAGCAGCATTGAACGTGGTATGAGCTTTAAAGAGGTGTGTACCATTTTAGGAGAGCCTGCATTTAGAGATTTGAATAAGGAGGGAGAGGCTTGGACATTCCGTGCTTATACTCCTGCGGGGTGGTCGGCTGTCAAGGTGTGGTTCAAAGACGGAAAAGTGGACGAAATGAAGAGCTATCTGGATGATACTTATCCGGTTACCACTTCACGGGACAAGAGTTTCATGGACGAGAAAAAAGAATCTTCCGACAAGAGTAGCGAAACAAAGGTAATAGTTTCGCCGGAAGGGAAACATTACATCAAAATGGGCTCGGTAGTAGTCACTCCCGAAGGCAAGCATATAATAGTACCTTGATTATACCAGCATAATCGTTTCCGGATATAGTATAATGTGAATATACCTTTCTATAAAGTGCTGATATTTATAAAGTTCTATATTTTTTGCAGATTTTAGGTATATGTAGTTCAAAGAATGTTATCTGAAATGAAAAGAATGGGCAATGTTTGTCATTGCTCTGTCTTTATCTTATATTTGAGTAGATAATATAGGATATCATTTTAAGAAAGGAACTAATAATAAGATAATAATATGAAGAATATTGAGAAGGCGACCAATAATATGAAAATGGTATATTCCATTCTGTGCAATCTTAAGAAGTGTACAATCTTTGAATTACAGAAACTGACGAAGTTCAGGGATGTGGATTTGTGTTTGGCCTTGGGGTATCTGCTGCAGAATAACCAGATTTATCAGAAGCGTATTGATAACATGGTTTACTATGGAGTCGTCGCAAAATGAAAAGATATACAATAGGTTTACCACACATTTTGCTTACATGCTTGCATGGCGCTTTCTAATTGTTTGTTATACCGCGTTTTACGGTATGTAAGCAGACGCTATGCAAGTATGTAGGCAAACTTTGCTTGCATGCTGTTTTTTCTTGTGCAAATGGCTGGTCTTCTTTCCGCAAAGAACGGCTCTTTCTTCTACTAAAAGCTTATTAATGACTATTGTGCACGGTTGTGATGCAGTTTCTTCACTATTGTGGTACGGCTTCTTCATGCTTGTGGAGAAGCAGTACCACAATAGTGCGCATATCTAACTGTCATTTACTCAGTGGACTAAAAAACTATATTTGAGTGATGAAAAACTGATAAATAGTCTTTCATTGGCTGTGTATGTACCTTCAAAAGAGTGATATGGCAGTGGATAATGTTCATGTCTTACAGTTTTTCAGTGAAAGAAATCATGAATATTGGGATACTTGAAAAATAAGTTTCTCTTTTGCACGCGAATTAGAAAACCAAAAGAGTTTTGTAATCCTCATCGGAGGGGCGTAAAAATACCGGATAAGATGACTGGGTAAAACCAATCATTTTCATTGTGCTTCTGTTTTGTGTTCTGAAGTATCGGTATGATTATAAACTTTCCAACCAACTCATTACGTAGCAGATGCCTTTAAAAGAAAAAAGCAATTATCTATTTCAGATAACTGCTTTTCTTTGGTGAACCGCTTGGGGCTCGAACCCAAGACCCCAACATTAAAAGTGTTGTGCTCTACCTGCTGAGCTAGCGATTCAGACCTTATTGCTGTTAAGCGGGTGCAAAGATAGATACTTTTGTTTAAAAAACAAATGGATTAAGGGAAAAAAGTTTTGATAACGACTTTTGTTTTTACTCTTCTCGTTGATTATCAGTCTGTTCAAACTTATGAATTTTTTCTCTGTTTATGATGAAACGTTGATAGTAGGAGAGCATAAGGGTGGTGAGCGGAAGTGCTATAATCATACCCAGCATCCCCATCAATGAGCCCCAAATCGATAAAGACAGTAGGATGATGGCAGGGTTCAGGCCCGTAATTTTCCCCATGACACGCGGTACGATGAATCCGTCTTGAATGGCTTGTGCTATGATGAATACCGCAAGGGCCGATGCAATGATAATCCAGAAGTTTCCTCCCGTATCCGCTGCTTTCAGTATGGCCAGCACGATGGTAGGTATAAAGCCGATAATCTGCAAATAAGGTACTAGGTTTAAAGCGCCGATGAACAAGCCGAGTCCAATGGCCAGTGGGAAATCAATAATCAGAAAGCCTATACTGAACAGAATACCGACACACAATGCCACGAATGCTTGTCCGCGGAAGTATCTGTTCATGCCGTCTTTCACATCGTTCATTACATTGATTACGAAGGGCCGGTATTTCTGTGGTACCAGGTGGGTCCACCCTTCGGAAATGCTTTCGTAATCCAGCAATATGAAAACTATATAGAGAAGAATGAGGAAGAAAGTGAAGAAACTGAACAGCAGATTGACGGATTCTGACAACAAGGACCAGAGCCGGGGAACGGTTTCCTTGATGGCGTTCAGCATATTCTCTTCCTTGAACAATTGGGTGACGAACTGGGTGTCTATGTTCTCACGAAGGAATTCAGAGAGTGTTTTGGGCACATTGCCGTCGTGGGTTCCGTTGGAAAAGTAGTCTATTACCAAATCTTTTACCCTGACGAATTCGTCCATCATGGGAGGCACGAGCAGATAGAACGCGGCTCCTCCTGCAATCAGAATACTGAACAAGGCGCAGAAGATGGATATGACCCGGTTCTTGAGTCTTAATCTGTACTGGAAGAAGGTGACCAGGGGGTATATCAGATAGGCTATGAGCCATGCGATGAAGAATGGCAGCAATACGCCGCTCAGACGCTTGAAGAGCATAAGGATGCCGATAATAATGACACCGAGTATGACACCGCGGATAAAACTGTCGAATGTAATCTTTTTGCGTTCCATAATGCTCTGTTTTTTGTATTCGTTAATGACCGCTTTCCTTTTGGTCGGCTTGGATGGCTTGCTGATAGCACTCCCGGCATAGCGGTTCATACTCTTCGGTTTCCCCCAGCAGTACTTGTTTGTCGTTCTTGACGGTGCGGTGGGAGAAAGAGGCGAGTTGTCCGCATTTCACACAGATGGCATGTACTTTGGAAACTTCGTCTGCAATGGCACACAGTCCCGGCATAGGACCGAATGGAATACCGCGGAAGTCCATATCCAGTCCGGCTACAATGACGCGTATACCATTGTTGGCAAGCTGGTTGCATACATCAATCAGGCCGCTGTCAAAGAACTGGGCTTCGTCAATGCCCACTACATCTATCTCTGAAGTGAAGAGCAGAATGCTGGCAGACGAGTCGATGGGAGTGGAGGCTATAGAATGACTGTCATGCGATACTACATCGGCTTCGGAATAACGGGTGTCTATGGCGGGCTTGAATATCTCTACGCGTTGTTTGGCAAATTTTGCCCGTTTCAGTCTCCTTATCAGCTCTTCGGTTTTGCCGGAGAACATAGAACCGCAAATGACCTCAATTCTTCCCCTGCGTTTGGTTTCCTGTATATGATCTTCTGAGAATAATACCATGCTTTCGAGTGTTATATTTAAGCGCAAAAGTAACACTTTTGTTTGCTTTCCGATATTTTTTCATTATTTATTTCTACATTTGTAGCGTTAACACGGACTGTGTAAAGGATATGCAAACCTTATTAAATGACATAGAATTAGATATTCAGGAATTGAAATGTTTGATGCAAGCCATTTCAAGTGATACCAATCCGACATTGAGGATTGTGGCAAAACGGAATATCCAGCAGATGAAGGTACGCTTGGAGGCGTTGCAAGAACTGCTTGAGGAGGCGCCAACGGCTGTTGTGCCGCCCCTGGAGGAAATCCCTGCTGTTACTGCTCCTTTGGCCGGACCGGTTTCTCCGGTTGTACCGGTCGTCCCTGATACAATGAAGATGGTATGTGAGGAACCGGAAACAGTTCATACGGCTGAAGCGCTCCAGACTGTTGTAACTTCGGCATCTCCTATTTTGGCAGAACGTATCAAGCCTGCCAAGGATTTGAGACATGCCATCAGTCTGAACGATTCATTCCGTTTTGTCCGCGAGCTGTTCGCAGGCGATACTGCACGGATGAATGAAGTGGTACGACGTTTGGGTGAGGCCCCTTCTTTGGACAAGGCTATGGATATTTTCGTTTCGGAAGTGCAGCCGGATGAAGAGAATGAAGCCGCCGTCGATTTTATGGAACTCCTCAAAAAATATTTCAGCTAAACAACCGATAAGTATGGGAAAACTTTATGTAGTGCCTACCCCGGTAGGGAATTTGGAAGATATGACATTCCGTGCTATCCGGATTCTGAAAGAAGTGGATTTAATATTGGCTGAGGATACACGTACTTCCGGCATATTGCTGAAACACTTCGAAATAAAGAATGTGATGCAATCTCACCATAAATTTAATGAACATAAAACGGTTGAAAGTGTTGTTAATAGAATAAAGGGGGGAGAAACTGTAGCTTTGATTTCGGATGCAGGTACACCGGGTATATCCGACCCGGGCTTTCTGGTGGTCAGAGAGTGTGTGCGCAACGGTATCGAAGTGCAATGCCTGCCGGGAGCGACAGCCTTTGTACCGGCATTGGTGGCTTCCGGACTGCCGAATGAGAAGTTCTGTTTTGAAGGTTTTCTTCCACAGAAGAAAGGAAGGATGACCCGCCTGAAGGCGTTGGCCGAGGAGCGTCGTACCATGGTGTTCTATGAGTCTCCCCACAGATTGGTAAAAGCTTTGACGCAGTTTGCCGAACATTTCGGTGCCGGACGTCAGGCATCTGTTTCGCGGGAAATCTCAAAGGTGCACGAAGAAACGGTGCGTGGAACGCTTACAGAATTAATAGAACATTTCACGGCGAACGAACCGCGCGGTGAAATTGTGATTGTAGTAGCAGGAATAGACGATTAAATAACTTCATTAACCAAACGTAAAACGAAAGCGTATGAAAAAGTTAGCAGTTTTAATTGTATGCGCGGCTGTAATGGCTTCGTGTGACAGCTTCTCTGGTGGCAGTAAGAACCAGCTAAAAGCTGAAAATGATTCTTTATTGATGGAACTGACTCAGCGTAATGCTGAATTGGACGAGATGATGGGTACTTTCAATGATATTTCAGAGGGATTCCGCCAAATTAATGCAGCGGAGAGCCGTGTGGATTTGCAACGTGGCGCTGTGGCAGAAGGCTCTTTGAATGCCAAGCAGCAGATTGCGTCGGACATTGAATTTATCCGTAAACAGATGGAAGAGAACAAGGAGCAGATTGCCAAACTGCAATCTATGTTGAAGAACAGTAAAAACAACTCTGTCCAGTTGAAGAGAGCTGTAGAATCTTTGACTCAGGAGTTGGTGGCAAAGACCCAGCGTATTGAAGAATTGCAGGTTGAGCTGGCTTCCAAGAATATCCGTATCCAGGAACTGGATGCTGCCGTGACCGGCTTGTCTAGTGAGAAGGAGGAATTGACTGCCGAAAATGAGGCGAAGGCCAAAACCGTTGCCGAGCAAGATAAGGCACTTAACACAGCTTGGTTTGTGTTTGGCACAAAGAAGGAGCTGAAAGACCAGAAGATATTGACAAATACCGGGCTTTTCAAAAAAGGCCAGGTGCTGAAAGATTCTGATATCAACAAGGACTACTTTACACAAGTGGATATCCGTACGACAAAAGAGATTAAACTATACTCCAAAGATGCTGATATCTTGACCACTCATCCTGCTGGCTCTTATGCGTTGGAGAAGGATGATAAAGGACAGCTGACTTTGAAGATTACAAATCCGAAAGACTTCTGGAGTGTGTCCAAGTATTTGGTAATTCAGGTAAAATAACACTGTTATAGACTGATACAGAACGGACGCAGGTTATTGGAATTGATAATCTGCGTCTATTTTTATATATCCCTTTCCTTTAAATTATGGCATCCCAATATAAGAACCTGTTTTTTGACCTGGACGATACGCTTTGGGCATTTTCCCTTAATGCACGCGATACATTCGAAGAGATGTATCACAAGTATGATTATGACCGTTTCTTCCGGTCTTTCCAGCATTTCTATACGCTTTATCAGCATCGCAATGTAGAGCTGTGGGAAGAATACGGCAGAGGGCAGGTCAGCAAGGAAGAGTTGAACCGCCAGCGTTTTCTATATCCTCTGGAGGCAGTAGGGGCGGGGGATGCTGCTTTGGCCGAGGCTTTTTCTGATGATTTCTTTTCGGTCATTCCCACAAAAAGTCGGCTGATGCCGCATGCTTATGAGGTGCTGGAATATTTGGCGGGGAAATATAACCTCTATATTCTTTCCAACGGCTTCCAGGAGCTGCAATGTCATAAGATGCGTTCGGCAGGTATCGACCGCTTTTTTAAGAAGATTGTTCTCTCTGATGACATCGGTATCTTGAAGCCCTGGCCCGAAATCTTTCATTTTGCACTTTCTGCCACACAATCCGAGGTACGTGATTCTTTGATGATAGGCGATAGTTGGGAGAATGATGTGGCAGGAGCCAAAGGAGTGGGTATGCACCAAGTGTTTTATAATGTAACCGGGAAGGAAGAACTGCCTTTTCAACCGACTTATCATATCAGTAATCTGAAAGAATTGATGCAGATTTTGTGACATTGAAATTTTTAATTGTACTTTTGTCTGCAGAAACGTATATTATACAGCTATGGACACAATCTTACCTTTCGCTCTACTTTGTTTTACCTCCTTCTTTACGTTGACAAACCCTCTCGGCACCATGCCGGTGTTTTTGACCATGACGCATGGAATGACGGACCGTGAACGGCAGTCGGTAGTATCGCGCGCCACGTTGGTTGCCTTTATAACAATTATGGTCTTTACGTTTGCAGGGCAGTTCCTCTTTAAGTTCTTCGGTATCTCTACCAATGGTTTCCGTATTGCCGGTGGAGTTATTATCTTTAAGATTGGCTTCGATATGCTGCAAGCCCGTTATACCCCAATGAAGCTGAAAGACGAGGAAATCAAGACTTATGCCGATGATATTTCCATTACTCCTCTTGGAATTCCGATGCTTTGTGGTCCCGGTGCCATAGCCAATGCCATTGTGCTGATGCAGGATGCCCATACCATTCAGATGAAAGGAGTTCTTATAGGAATGATTGCCTTTATTTATCTGATTACCTTTTTCATATTGCGTGCTTCCACGCGGTTGGTCAAAATCTTGGGTGAGACGGGAAACAATGTGATGATGCGCTTGATGGGACTTATCTTGATGGTTATTGCCGTTGAGTGTTTTGTCAGCGGAGTGAAACCGATATTGGTGGATATATTGAAAGAAGGAGGCATACCATCACTGGCACACCTCCTCTAAACACTTTATTTATAAAAACACATTGGGAGAATTCCCAAGTTTCTTTAGGCTACTATTGATTAATAGCCTGGATTTTGTTCCATGTTCGGATTGGCATTGATTTCACCGACGGGAATCAACGGGAGCGCTTATATGTCGTTACGGATGTCTGCCGCGTCGGTCAGGTTGCCACTTTCTGCTGCCTGAATCAGACGGTTGGTGCGTGCTATGACTACATAAGTCATCTGCCATACGGCTGTTGAGGTGGTGAAATTGTCGGCAGTTGTATATTCCATATAGTAGTAGAAGTTTGCTCTTCCACTTCCACCGTTATATTCATATTGGATATCTTCCCCTCTCATGATGTAATGGTCAACTCAAAACCATAGTTCTTCAGTGAACCGATGTTTTGCGGAGTGGTATATCCGTAATCGCCATCATAATATCTGCCGACTTGTGATACGGGGAGGTCGTATATAAGGTCACTGGTTTTGCGCTGATAGTAGTCGAATGTTACGGAGATACGGTCAATGAATGAAAAGTCGAGACCGATATTCCATGTTTTGTTCTTTTCCCATTTCAGGTCCGGGTTTCGAAAGAGTTGATGTAAGAGAGCTGGGTTTGTGTATTCAGCTGGTCATTACGATTGACAATACGCTGCATGGCACCATCCGGAGCGCCGTTGTTTGAGCGTCTGTCCCAAAGAACATCATTGGTACCTTGTGCGTAATCATAAGCAAGCTTTATGGGAAACAAACTCTCTTTACTCCAATGGGGATTGCCGGACGATCCACTGCTTTGTGGCAAGTCACACGAACATTCTCGTTAATGCCACGTGCATTGCCGGAAATGTAAGGCATGTCAATGGAAGGAATCCACTATTATTATATTCCATAGATGTCATGGGAAGAACAAAATAGCTAGAATTCTGCGCTTCTATAAAAGGAAAATTCTCTTCATACACTGCCGTGCTCAGTTCCAGCATATATTCAAAATCTTTACGGCTCATCTCTATTTGTTTGTCAAAAGGTAAAGTTTTGTCCAGTTTCCAAATAGCAGTACAATCCATAGGATATAAAGGATTACCTTCCTGATCGAGAACCACAAGATACATGTGCCCGGGTATCTTTACTAATTCAATACTTAGTCCTACGCTCAGGCAAAGGCTTGCCATTGCACAAGTTTGTGTGGTACAAAAAAACTGGCCTTTATTAAACATTTCGGCAAAAGTAGACAGGTGCGTTCCCTCAAAAGAATATACTACTCCATATTTATTCATCAACCAATAAAATGCAGCCAATTGCTCCTTGACATATTCATTTCCCCACTGATAACCCAAAAATCCATCTCTTATGTTTGGGATATCATTTATTGCTTCCAGTTTCAGCTTATTTACCATAGGATTATTGGGTGAAACATGACCAAAGAAAAAAGGCTCAAAAGACAAATAGCATATTTCATCACCTTCTCTAATAGGATATTCACCTCAATCGAACGTTTTCAAATAAGCAACATAATCCTTATCATCTTGATTATCCAGCTCCCAATAAAAAGAGTATATATCTTCTTGAAAGGGGGATACATTAAATTGTTTGGAATATTGACAAATTATATTTCCTTTCATTCTGATCTCCCATTCCATCGTAATAGGCATTGCTGACTTTATGGAAGAAAATTTTTCATATTTCCATTTGATAGGAAAAAACATTTCGATACGCTCGTCTCCAGTTGTCAGCATGGATACCGTTCTCTCTTCATTGAGGGCTGAAGCTTTCGTTGTCACATGGATTTCTTGCCCGGCAGCCGGATTATCAAAGACAAGTACCATATCTTCAAACCGGTTTCCCATTTTATAATATTTACTGATACTTGGAGCCGGATAAGCAAAAAGTGGCGAGATATAATCATATCCCCTAAATGCGGCCCAACTCTGCGATAATGCTTCTACATGCAAATCTCTCATTGAAATTTCTTCGTTATCAGCATCTTCCATAACCTCAATATAATAATTCTTCTCACAGGCTGTTAAGCAGACCGCCAAACACATCCCAGTCAATATCCGGGAGAATAAATTTGTTAATTTCATATATCTTATATAATTGTATAAAGCAAGAAACTGTCTTAAATATCTCTACTCGGATGAAACCCTCGATCCGGAAGCAGGCGAGAATATTAAGGGAGAGTTTCGCGATATTTACGATCGTAAGAAATAGTCTATGAAACAGGTAATTTGCAGTGCATTTTACTTCTTGTTTGCTTCGTTTGCGGATGTGACAAGGTACATACAGGAAGCAGGAAAGTAGCAGTCTTTGTTCCGGCTGCTCCCGATTATAATGAATCGAAAATGTGGTATGTCGAACGCAACGACCAAGGCGACGGCGTTGATGTGTTTTACATTCCTTCTGCTTGGAAGTTTGACTGGAAAACATCTGACAGCTTTGTTTCTCACTATGCAGACCCGTCTTTACCCGAACATCGTGTACACATGGAAACCGAAATGGCCAAGGTAGCTGAATATATGGCATTGGGAAACAACTTCTATTCTCCTCATTATAGGCATATTACCCTTGATTTATAGGCTACACTCAATGAAGATACCATGACGTGCAGATATATGGATGTGTCTT
This sequence comes from Bacteroides sp. AF25-5LB, assembly GCF_003602965.1. NCBI lineage: Bacteria > Pseudomonadati > Bacteroidota > Bacteroidia > Bacteroidales > Bacteroidaceae > Bacteroides > Bacteroides sp. AF25-5LB. The sequence goes on along the minus strand of NZ_QTMC01000017.1, from coordinate 5,308 downwards.
TCAAAGATGCAACAGCAGCTTTCTCCACTTCCTCATAAATTATAACCAAGCTCGTCCGTTTATTCTGGCAGGATTCAGCCTGGGTGGAAAGTCGGTTGTAGAATTGATGAAGCACTTGTCTGAAGAGGAACGTAAGCGGATGATTGCCGCATACGTGTCGGGATATAAGGTTACTCTTGCTGATGTGGAGAAAGCGCCGTGGATTAAACCGGCAACAGACTCTATTGACACCCGGTAGGTGCTTTGGGCTTTCGTCTTGCCGATCTGAGCCTTGATGTTCTCCAGTTCCCAGTTCAGCCGTCTTGCCTCCTCGGGTTTGCCTTTGTTACAAAATTACTATTTATCGAGTTGTTTTAAGCTATGAAGAATAATGCAAACAATTGAAAAAAATAACCGTTTATATTGCCTGTTTTAGTAGGAAGAAGGCGCATCGGTAAGACCTCACTTTTATTGAAGTCAATGGATGAAAGACCGATATTGTATTTTTTCATTTTATGAATTGGTGGAAATTAAACACAATCCTGAGCGGATAGATTGGGGGATATTGAAGAAAAGCCACCCATTTCGCAATGAGTGGCTTCTTAAAAACACTTTATTATGAAATTCCGGTATGTTCAACCGGATGGATCATCATAATTGCCGCATTATTATTGTTGGGCTAATGCAGCTTGATTAGTCTGTACAGATAGCGCTTCTGTGTCATTTTTCCGTATAACACGTCCTTTGAAGTATTAATTCTGGTCGCTCGGAGAAAGCTGAGAATTATTCTCTATTTCAGAGAGAGGTAATTGGTAAAGGAACGGCCTATCTTCCTGGTTATAACGGAACTTACCGGCAGAGAAGTGATTATTATTTTCTGCACCCCAAGTTTCGTCTGTACGATCTACAGGAATATTCAAACGACGATTATCAATATATTCCAAACCTTCACCCCAGAACTCTACACGTTTCTGATAAATGATTTCCTCTATCAGGTCAGCCTTGTTCGTGAAAGTGTAATTATAATCGGGCTGGCGGGTCTTCATAAAGCTATTCAGTTCAGTCACTGCTTCAGCAGAACCCTTGTGAGCCAAAGCTTCCATTTTTATCATGTAAGCTTCTTCTGAACGCAGGTAAATATAATCTCCCAGTTCCCATCCGCTGAACACACCGGCCTTGATGTTATCACGACCTGTACCGATAAATTTTACGGCTTGGTATTCCACGGCAACTGGAGACTGAGTGTCACGAATCAATGTTATACGATTACCGGAATCATCTGTTACACCTGTAGAACGGTCGCAGCAGAACCATTGCAGACGGATATCAGTATCCGCGATACGGTCTACTAATGGCTTAAAGGCAGCGCGCCATACACCGATGCCGGCATAACCATCGCCATAAGTATCCATCTGCGAGAAGAAAGACATATAAGTTGTACTATTGTCTGCTGTAACATCGCTACCGAATACTACATCCGGCAAGCTGATATTACTGAATCCTTGGAGTATCTGGTCTTCACTCTGCAATATAGGGAAATTATCAATCACCACCTGCGCATACTTTATCGCCTCATCCCATTCATGGATAACCATGTTCGCACGAGCCAAATGCATAGCTACCACGCAGCCATCCATATCAGTGGGTGAGGAAGTACGCGTCATATCCAAATTCTTGAACAAGTCGAAAGCAGTGGTAAGGTCACTCTTGATTTGTTCATAGATTTGGGCTACAGTAGCACGTGGCTGGTCACCTTCCGTATCCTCTGTAATAAGCGGTACACACGGAGACTGGGAGAAGTCATATTTCTCTCCACGGCCCCATTTCGTTCCATCCGCACCGGTATAGTAGGAATGCTGGTATAAGTAAGTCAGTTGTAAGTAGGCGTAGCCACGGAAACCAAGGGCGATGGCACGATATTTCAAATTGGCGGGATCTTCACTGCTGGGGTCAATCAGCTTGAGGATGTTGTTGGCATTGGCTATGACACGATAGTACTCTTTCCAACGGTTGTTGGTCGGAGTATAGTTCTGTTGCCAGTAATCCAGCAAATAATGATACATACTCATAGCGAAACGTCCGGTCATAATCATATCGTTGCCCATCAGCGATGTTAAGTAATCAAAACTCTTTTGACCGAAATAGTTGTGACTCATATTGACGTCAACATACTGTTGCATATCAGTATACATACCTGCCACAGCAGCTGAAAAAGCCTTATCAGGATCTTCCTGAGCCACATTGCCCAGTTGGTCTTCAGTCAAATAAGCGGTAACATCAGCATCTTCAATGCAAGATGTAAGCAGGCCCCCGACAAGAAGCACCTGCATCATATATTTCATTATCTTCATATACAATTTTATTTTTTAGTTTAGAATGTAAGGTTGATACCTCCGGAAATCACACGCATCGGAGAATAGCCTCCATATTCATTATCAGAACCAGCCATTGCCACACGAGGGTCAAATCCCTGACGTTTGGACCACAAGCCGAGATTATCTGCCGTAGCATAGATACGCAGTTTCTCAACACCCAATTTCTGCATCAAGTTCTTCGGCAATGTGTAGCCCAAAGTGATGTTACGGATGCTGAAGTAGCTGGCCTTTACCAGATTGAGGTCTGATTGCTGAGTGAAAGAGTTGGAAGCATTGTCGGCATTCCAAATAGGAAGTGAACCTTGACCGGTCTCAGGGTTGAATGTTTTCCACATATCCTTATTATGACCTACGTAGAATGAAGAGCTCATGCCGGACAGATAAGAGTAGTCATAAGCATAGCCACCAATCTGGAAAGCCGTTGCTATAGAAAGGTCAATTCCCTTGTAAGAGAAAGTAGTGCTCAAACCACCGTTGAAATCGGGCAGCGCAGATTTTCCAATGAAGTAGCGGGTTGCGTCTGCATAAGTGGTGGTGGTAGTACGGCCTGTCACTTCCCCTTTCTCGTTTGTCTCATCCATGTACCACATGGCATTTCCTTTTTCGTCCATGCCGGCATACATATAAGTATAGTATTCAAAGCGGCTCTTACCTTCGCGCAGGTTGAACGGACCGGAAGTGATACCATTTTCACGGTTTTCTTCGGGTAATGTCACAATACGGTTCTTGTAGTGGGAGCCTACGAGCGATACCGTCCACTTCAGGTCAGACTGATTGAAGATATCCACATTCACTTCAAACTCTATACCAGTGTTCTTCATCGCACCCAGATTTTCCCAGTTATACGGCCGTCCGGCTGTAGAGAAAGCTACGGGACGCTTGAAAAGCATATCGTCCGTACGACGATAAAAATATTCGAATGAACCGTATACTCTATCGAAGAGACGGAAATCTACTCCCACGTCAAAAGTCTTCTGCTTTTCCCAGGTCAAGTCCGGATTACCGTAGAATTCCGGTGAATAACCCAGCTCTGAACCATTCCAAGTAACTGTGTATTGGTCTTGATAAGGCGTGTACACATAGGCATAGTCATATTCCGAAAGGATGCTTTCATTACCCTGGGTACCATAAGATGCACGCAGTTTCAAGTCGTTCAACCAAGAATTTGTACCTTCCATGAATGCTTCGTTGGAAATACGCCAAGCAGCACCTACCGACCAGAAATTACCCCAACGGTCCAAAAAGCGGGAAGTACCGTCGCGACGGAAAGCGGCAGAAACGTAATATTTATTGCTATAGTCGTAGTCTGCCATACCGAAATAACCCTCGATGTTATGGTTTGCCGTGTAGCTATTGATGTATTGCATTTGTCCACCGTTGTCCAGTTCCGGATTGTTCGGATTAAAGAAGTTGGTCTTCTGTCCTGCCAAATACTGATATTCATACTTGTAGTACTCGTGACCTATCTTGGCCGACAGGTGGTGGTTATCGCCAAATACATTGCTGTAAGCCAGAATCTGGTTGAAGTTGGTAGTCGTAGTGTTGTAGCTTCCTTTTGTACCACGACCACCGAAAGACTGTCCGTCACCGATGAGCGGAGTGTAGAATACTGTCTGGCTACTGTTCGTGAAATCATAACTATAGTTTGCTGTAAACTTGAAATTCTTCAAGAACGAGATTTCCAGATACGAGCGTGAAGTCAGATTATTGTACACAGTTTCACGAATATCCTCTTTCATATTGGCTATCACATTCTGGTTAGTAGCCGTAGGACGTTTAGATGTACCGTCTGTTTCACCATTTCCGGCATCATACATGGGGCTTCCATCCTCATAATATTTCATGTTACCTTCTGCATCATAGGCATGAACCGGAAAGATAGGAGCCCAAGAACGTGCTACTTCGAAAGGATTGGAGGCAGCTCCGGCATTCTCTTGTACACCATTCTGAGTTGCTTTGGAATATCCTACATTGGTACCTACCTTCAACCAGGATTTCAACTGGGAGTTAACGTTGGCACGAGCTGTAAAACGCTCATAAGAAGAACCTAACACATAAGAGTCATTATCCAGAAAGCCCATAGATACATAAAAATCTGTACGGTCATTACCACCCGATGCAGATACATTGTATTCTTGGCGGAAGGCATTGTCGAACAAGGCATCGGCAAACGAATCATTATAACGCAAACGTGCATTGGGGTTAAGTTTTCCATCAGGTGTTACTAAATATTCTCCTTGCGGGATGATATATGCATTGTAATTACCCAGTTCGCCCAGTAAATCCTGACTGGCTGCTAAATTAGAGTCTTCAATGGATTTTCCAGCCGCCCAATAGGTATTACGAAGACCATACCAAGACAAACGATAGAACTCTTCCGGATCAGTAGCCATATCATAATCTTTGTACGCACGCTGTGCCACACCCCAGGTACCGTTAAAGTTGATGGCCACCTTGTCTTTGCGTCCGGTCTTGGTAGTAATCATGACCACACCACCAGCTGCGCGGGAACCATACAAAGAGTTGGATACAGCATCTTTCGACACGTTCACTGAAGCAATGTCCGTAGGGTTGATGTCCGACAACTTACCGTTGAAGGGCACACCATCTACTACAATCAGCGCATTGTTGCTGGCTGAAATAGAACCGATACCGCGCAATACGATATTGGCATCTTGTCCCGGCTGGCCGGAAGAGCTTACAACCTGCAAACCGGCCACAGCTCCTTCTAGTGCATTGGACACGGATGTAGCTTGTGAATTACTGATAATCTCATTCTTTACACTGCTGATAGAGCCCACCAAATCTTGTTTGCGTTTAGTGCCATAAGCCACTACTGTTACTTCATCAAGTATCTCTGTATCAGGCATCATAACCACTTTTACGCTCGGTTTGATTACCACTTCTTGAGTCTTCATACCGATGTATGAAATCACCAGAGTTTTCGCGGAACT
>NZ_QTMC01000016.1:0-116719 GCF_003602965.1 Bacteroides sp. AF25-5LB | reverse complement strand
AGAGGACGTTTAGACGCAAGAAGGACGCTGAAGAGCTTAGTTGCGGATTTGAGGTATAACTTGGATAAAAGAAAATTATCCAGGCGTTATTTACACTGTCCCCATATTAAAGGACGTTTTTCGCGGTGGTAACAATGAATACTTCATTGATGCTGACAAACGCATAGCGAGACAAAAAGAAATCATAAACAGTCTCCCTTCAGATGCGATGGTGAATCTTATCTGTCCCTTATCTGGATATGATTACTTTACAGAAGCATTTAAGGGTATGCACAACGTAAAGACCAACCTTATACTGAATCATCTATATGGAGGATCAGTGTCTGTGGCTGGGCTCTTGAACCACAAAGATATTAGAGAGCAATTCAATCCAGATAGAAATGATTATATGTTTCTACCGAATGAAATGTACAATGCTGACGGTCTTGATTTACTTGGTGAGCCTATGAGTGAACTCGAAAAATATTACGGAGCTAAAATTATATTGGGATGAATATTGGTTGGAATAAATTTCGCATATTAGTTACAAATCGTTGTAATTATCATTGTCCTTTTTGTCATAACGAGGGACAGGATAAGTCCATTGTTCAAGAACAAATGACATTTGATGACTTCCGGAGTTTCGTCGATATTATAGCCAATCTGCACATCAGCGAGATTAACTTTAGTGGAGGAGAACCATTACTCAATCCGGAAATTGTGGATATGATTTTATATGCCAACAATAAGTTGACAGGAGATATTAGCTGTGCAACAAATCTTTCATTGATTACTACCAATATGATTGAAAAGCTTGCTAATACAAGATTGAAATTCAATATCCAATTCCCATACATAAATGAATCTGCATTCATTAAAAGTACAGGAAATGGTTTTCTTAGCAAAATCAAGTCTAACATTAAGGCTGTAAAGGAGGCTGGAATAAAGATTGGACTTAACACTGTTATCCAATCACGGAAGATTGAAGCGATAATAGAAATGATTGAATTCGCGATTCAAAACGAGTTACCTTTAAAACTCCTTCCTCAAATAGGCTTGGAAGGTAGCGATAAGTTTAAGGATCAAATATACCCCATTCTTAATAGATACGCTACAACCATTTGCGATAAAGGAACTGGAGCTACAGCCTGGAATGTCGAAAAAAATGGGCATAGGACTCGCGTTCTTTATATCGATTCGCCCTGTTTCAGTAACGATATCGAAACCTGTCGTGCATTTGGTGAATTAAGAATACTTCCAGGTATGTATGCACAGCCCTGCATACTTAAAGAGCCTGAAATACGATTAGATCTTTCTAAAGGCGACGAATACATACTTAATCAATTAGCACAATTATGGAACGGCTTCACGACATGCTAACCACTTATAATGCCAATATTCCTACGGATATGAGGACATCCTGGAGCAAGCAATTTTTACAGCCTACTTTCCCCTCGTATTGGGAGATTACATACAAAGTGTTGCAATTTATAGATAGAGAAAAACGTATAATCGAAATTGGTGCTGGACAAGGAGATGTTACAGCTATAGCTTGTTATTTAGGGTTTGATTTCATCTCTGCATATGAACGAAACATTGAGGCTGCTAATATAGCTGAAGCTAAGATTTCCGACTTATTTCACAGAATATCAATCATAGAAAAGCAAGATTTCGCAAAGGTAGATCTCAAGGATGAATGTGCAGATATTCTTATCATGGTGAATTGTGCTTATGCAGATGGTTGCACAACTAAAGAAGAATATCTTTCAAGACTTGTTTCTTTCTATAACAAAGCGGGAAAACCAAAGTTGGTTATACTCGAAGTAATAGATGCTTCTTATACTTGCGAAGATTTGGATTTCCCTGTATGTATTAGACTAAATCCACAAGATGTTGAATCAATGTTTCCGATGTCAAAAATATCGTCTTATCTAACATATAAATATCCAAAAAACAAGAGGACTAAGCGCCTATATGTAATTGAGAAAAGATGAACATTTATATAGTTACAAACGAATATAGTATTGAAGGTGGCGGCTTAGCTTACAGTTGTCATGCTTTTGTGAATATGCTGGAACAAGTAGGACATGATATCACAATTATTTCTAGTTCTGTTCCATCAGAATCTATTACATCCGGAGGATATAAGCCATCTCTTGGATATGAACTAGCAATGGAGGAAAAGCTCAAAGAGAATATTAAATCACTTGCCTCTGGTGGGCTTATTGTATCGTTTGGAGGTGGTTTTAACGCCTACTATGCCGCTCTTTTGGCGTCCAAATCGAGACTTAAATTATGGCTAATGTTCCGAGGTTCAGATGCTAATATCAGCAAATGGAATCCTATTGAATCTTATTATAATAAATTCGTGGTTGATTGCGCCTCTGAAATTTTCGCTCTATCTAAGGAAATTGCAGATAATGTTCAATTGTTTTCATCGAACAAACTTGATATTCATGTTATTCCCAATTCTGCTAGTAGGAAATCCGAGCAAATCAAGTCTATATCCAGTAGGCATATTACATTAGGAACTGGCGCGACACATCTCAATGAAAAGAAAGGAATCTCACATCTTTTGGAAATGGTCGCTGTTGTAAATAGAACAATGAAAGATTTACATCTTTCGCTTGAACTCGTTGGCCACATAGACAATGATGTAAAGGAACTGTATAAAGCAAAGATGGATGAATTGTGCATTTCAAGTGATGTGAACTTTTTAGGTAGGTTGAGCCGAGATGAATTTAGAAATAGACAAATGACTTGGGACATGTACGTTCAAACTTCTGTTTGCGAAGGAATGGGTAACTCTGTAGTTGATGCAATGTCTATGGGGTTGCCTATTATGATATCCAATACCGGTTATGTAGCAGAAGCTGCGCAAGAACATTTTCCTCAAATTGTATTTAGTTCTCTGAATCCACATAGTATGGCAGATGAACTTTCGATACTAGTTAGTCTTAAAGATAGGGATTTTAGATATGGAAATTTCTATTCAATGTTCTTCTCAGGAATAACACCCTCCAAGATTGCTTCTCGATGGAAACAATTTCTTGAATGCGATACCCCCAAAACGAATTTTGAGTATAAACCTAGCGCGGTTTTATCTCTTACATTGCACGATGTAAGTGGTGATAAGCATGATAATATCACAACGCCAGTAGAAGTCTTTGAATCTTTTGTAGATCGAGTCCATCAGAAGGGACTTGGTTTATGCTCTATGAAGTCTTATGTACAGAAATCGATAGATGAAAGAGAAAGGTGGATTGTCTGCACTTTTGATGATGGTTATACAGGGTTACTTGATAATGCTTTACCTATTCTAAACAAATACGGTTTTACCGCTTCGGTCTATGTATGTACAGATTATTTAGGAAAATCCAATGATTGGAATTTTAAGGATAAGTCTCGACGAATGCATCTGAATGTAGAAGAACTTAAGGAATTAATTTGTGCCGGTTGGGAAATCGGTTCGCATGGAGTAACTCACGAGTCTCTGTTACGTTTGGATGATGCCGATATAGAATGGCAGTTAAAAGAATCCAAAAAGATTCTTGAAGAGCTTTTCGGTCCGGTAATATCTTATGCTTACCCTTATGGAGATATAAGCCCCTACATTGAGACACAGGTGAAAAAATACTACGATTATGCGTTCCTTTTAACGCAAGGCGGAGTGTTTTTGAACACAGATGCGCATAAAATTCATAGATATTACATCTCGGAGATTAATCAAATAATAAACGGTTTATGAGGATTCTTGGAATATTTCGCGGTTTTCCCGGACTTGGGAGAGTTGTAGCAGGAGTCTCCTTATTGGAGGAACTTCGAGATCAATACGGAGCTAATATTCGTATGATTAGTTATCTTCAAGGTAATGAATATCTTAAGTCCAAGGGCTATGCAGATTTGCACGAAGCCACCCCCATGGACTATTGTTCGATTGGCTTAGTCCCGACAAATAAGATGGGAGCATACATTCATACCACAATTAAAGAATATACCCCGGATTTAATATTAATAGATGGTGAGCCCTTGATAGTTCATTCCATTAAATTGTCTTTCCCGAGAATGAAAATTGTAGTGTTATTAAATCCTTCTGATGTCGACAATTCATATAATGACAAAGAAGCGATGGACTACTTTAATTCATTATATTCTATGGCAGATGTTGCCATCGTTCATGGGCTTCGGAAAATCAGAAAGCCATTGTTTTACGATTATAAACAGTTCTATTCACTTAACACGATTCTGCGCAGGGAGATTCTTAAACTCAAAAATATCCCGTCCAAAGATATTTATTGCATTTTAGGAGGCGGGACCGTTAATGTGAGTTGTCAATTTACCGAATCTTCAATACGTATTGGGGAATTATGTATCAAAGTTGCCGAGGAGTTATCAGAATATCGAATGCATATCGTTTGTTCAAGTGCAAATATATATGATGCTCTGTACAGAATGAGTATCACGGACAATGTATTCCTATATAAGGATATCATTAGCCCTCAGTACTATTATGCGCATGCCTCACTCATTATTACCCGTTCTGGGAGAAATACATTGAGCGAGATTAAATATCTTGATATTCCTGCAATTACGTTTGTGACTGGCGATAGGTACAGAGTAGTAGAACAGAGACAAAATGTAAACTTGCTTCATGATGATTGTTGCCTTATGGCTGAGTCCAATTGGACAAAAGATGAACTCGTACGACTAATAAAACGGCTTAACATACCTAAAGAAAGTGATAAAATTGGAAGTTTTATTCCAGGGAATGCAATAGCAATGGAGATTCTTCTTAACAATACATCATCAATGCCGACTAAATAACCACAACATTATGAACGAGTTGTCACAACCTCTATTTCAGTTGCATGCTCCCTTTATTGTGCTAACAGCAAAAAGCAGTATTGAAGTGCAGGCTTCTATAACATATGCTTTTGTGTCTGCATGTACAGATTCTATTATTATAAGCATTCCAAGAGGTACTAGATTATTTACAAGCAACTCCAATAAAAGGGATAATGCGGGGCTAATACAATGTGAGATTATTTCTCATAGAGAAGAGATTGATGCGAATACCGAAACGTTGGTGCGAAATAAGTTCCCGGAATTTTGTGATGAATATAGCAAACTTTCTTGTATAGGCTATATTTATATAGATCCGTCTCAACTTGGGTGTTTCAAAATTGAAGATGCAACAACTGACGACATATTTGCAATGTTTAATATTAGATAACAATAACATTATCGATATGATAGACAATTTTATATCTGAATTTTCTATTACAAACTCTTGGAATGCAGAGAAATGGTCTCGGTTAATGGAGGATGTTAAAAATATGACTGATGGCGATTCTCGTAAAAGATCTATGAGAAAACTAAGGGCCATAGTTTTTGCGGCGAATAAGTTTATTGTCAATAAAGGCAATTATGTTACTCATCAAGGATTGGTAAATATGCCGATTTTTCAATCATATGATAAAATATATAAGCAACCGATAACTGTTAATCATATTAGAAGAATTGAAGCAGAAACCATATTCGGAGTTTTGAATATGGATTGTATAGATGCAGGTAAGATGCTTCAAGAAGAGGGCTATCATCCAGCTGTTTTAAATATGGCATGTGAGGACGGTCCTGGAGGTGGGGTAATTGGAGGATGCTATGGTCAAGAGGAAAGCCTTTTTAGACGCAGTAATCTTTATGTGTATCTTTATCCTTATTCGCCCCATGCCTTAGAGTGTAACTTGCAGTCTAAACATCCTCAATATCCGCTAAATGGCAATTTTGACGGCATATACGTAAGAGATGCTGTTATTTTCAGGGAAGCCGAAAATAAAGGATATGAACTGCTTCAAAATCCGTTTAATATGTCTTTTATTTCTGTTCCGGCAATCAGAGAACCAATTTTAAATGACGGAATGCTCAATAAAAGAGATATCATTATAGCGAAGGATAAAATCCGGACAATCCTACGCCTTGGATTGATAAATTCTCATGACGCTTTAGTTCTCGGGGCATGGGGTTGTGGCATATTTCATAACCCACCACGAGATATTGCTAGATTATTCAAAGAGGTCTTTTTAGAAGAAGAGTTTTTTAATAAATATAAAAAAGTAGTATTTGCGATTCTTGATGATTCTATATCTTTGAGTAGAAAGAAAGATGACGGAAATCTGTTGCCGTTTAAAGAATTATTTGACAAATAATATACCAATATGATTAGACTTAGCATAATAATCCCGGCATACAATGCTGCTCAATATGTTGAGAGGTGTTTATTGTCCATAAATAATGAAGCTATCAGGTCAGGAATATCTCAATCAGAATATGAGATAATCATTGTAGATGATTGCTCATCAGATAATACAATAGAACGAACTTTAGAATATTTCAATCATCTTAATCTAAGTAATGGCAAAGTGATATGTCATCACACTAATAGGAAACAAGGGGCAGCCCGTAATACTGGATTGCGTGTTGCTAATGGAGATTATGTGTGGTTTGTTGATATCGATGATTCTATTGGCGATGGAATCCTAAAATATCTACATTCATCAGAACTTAGTTCTACCCCTGATATATTTCAGTTCCATGCGGCATCGAAAGACCAATCCAATAACATCGTCATTGAACCTTATTGGGAAAAGCCAATTGGGCCTATGTCAGGAATTGACTATTTGGAATTTGAAGCAATGAATGCCTATTCAAACAGAATCAGAGCATCATGGTCCAAATGGTTTCGCCGAGAATATCTGTTATGCAATAATCTCTTTTATGAGGAAGGTGTTTTCTGGGAGGATGTAGTCCACACTTTAAAAGCATTTTATCTTGCTGATACAGTTATTTATCACCCAGTTATCGGATACATCTATATTCAGACCCCCAATTCGGACATGAGGGGCGTTCAGAGCGGAAAGAAATACGCTGATACTATTCGCTTTTGCACTCAATCCCTTCAATTTCTATTAGAAAAGCATGCATCTCCAAACATTAAAAATCATCTTTCGTCATACTATCTTAAAGTATTGAGAAAGTACAAGAATTACTTAAGCAAATTGACAGAAACAGAAATTGATGCTTTCATAGAGGCCATAAGTGATCTTAAAATGAATGTAATAGAACAATTCTTCGGTAACAAGGAACATGATTGGCTTCTTAATGACAGCAGTATAAGAGAATTATATAATCATCAACGCAAATGAAAACTAAAATTGTATATGTTCTCGCAAGTTCTCAAGAAGATTATTTTCTTGAGCAATGTCTTATTTCACTAAAATTCCTTAGGAAATATAATCCAGAAGCATATGTCGTTCTTGTTTGTGACGACACGACTGAAAGTTCACTAAATGGTAATCGACAAGATATTAAGTTGCTAATCAATGAATTGAAATCCATACAATTTGAAAGGCCAGTAAATAAGGTCGAAAGATCTAGATTAATGAAAGTGAATCTCCGAAAATATGTTGAAGGAGATTTCCTATACATAGATTGTGATACGATAATTGTAAATGACTTATCAGAAATTGATAATTTTACTTTTTCGATAGGAGCTGTTTTGGATGGGCATCAACCGCTTAAGTCCCATCCAATGCGTTCATATTTTAAGAAACAGAATCAACATCTCAACTATAATTTTGATGAAGTCCTTTCATATTATAGTGGAGGTGTCATGTATTCAAAGGATGATGAATCTTCTCATGATTTCTATGCTCATTGGTATAATAATTATCTGGAATCTTTGAAATCAGGAGTTAAACTTGACGAACCACCGCTGGCTAAAACCAATGAGGAGTTGGACGGAATCATTTGTGAAATGAATGGCATATGGAATTGTCAAATTCGATTTGGTGCATTATATTTAGCTAATGCCAAAATTCTCCATTTCTGTTCTAAAAAAAATATGCCTGTTAATAATCTCGCACGAAGAGAATTTTTGTACAAGATTAAAGAACGAGGATTAGACATCGACGAGATGCAATGGTATTTGGAAAATTGGCATAGAACAATACCTTCTAATTTATTGCTGTCAACAAATATTGATGCCAATTTTAATCTGTCCAGGGACTATGAAGATGCGCGTTCAGCCTATGTGATTGTTAAGATGCAAGATGGGATATTTCAGCCACAAATAACTACATTTAAGGAACTATACAATCATTATAGAAATATCATTATTGGAAAGTTCAATCCTATGTCATTAGCAAAAATACTATTTAAAGAAAAATTTGGTTATTCTATAGAAAATGAGCCTATTAATTCTCTAAATCGAAAGCTTTTTAATCTTGCATTCTTTAATCCAGTTGATATATGGACAACTCTTGCGGATAAATTGGCTGTAAGAAAATTTGTAAAATCTAAAGGATGTGCAGATATACTGCTGACCGTTTATAAATATTGGGATAATGTTGGGGTTATTGATTTTTCATCACTACCAAATTCATTTGTCTTAAAGTGCAATCACGATAACGGTTCTACTATTCTTGTGTATGATAAGTTTTCTGTAGATAAGTCATTCATTGAAGACTTTTATCGCCGAAAACTATCGCTACCTTTCGGCATTGAAACTGCAGAGCCGCATTATCTGGGCATCAAGCCCTTTGTTTTTGCTGAAGAGTTGCTTGAGAATGACAAGCAGTTCTCATCAGGACTTGTTTCTTATAAATTTTTCTCAGTTCATGGGAAGGCCAAATTTTGTCAAGTCATTTATGACACTGAATGTTATGATGAGCAGAAATCTCAAATATATGAGACCAATGGTTGGATTCAATGTCCCGGATATATTCTTAAAAATGAAGGACGGATGAAGATACCGCAACCAACTTCTTTAATGAAGATGTTGGAGGTGGTAGAAAGACTCTCGTCTGAGATTTCATTTTGTCGTGTGGACTTATATGAATATCATGGACGTGCGTATTTCAGCGAAATGACATTAATGCCAGCAGCAGGAAGAATCAACAACTTTTCTCAAGAGTTGCTATGTTTAATTGGTAAGAATATTTAATGCTAAATATGAATAACATTATTATTATTACTGGAGTAGCAGGGTTCATCGGTTATTCTTTAGCTGATAAACTACTTAATAAAAGATATTCAATTATCGGAATAGATGCAATGTTTGGGTCTGGAGAAAACCTACGCTTAAAACAACGTAGGCTTGAAATTCTTCAGGAGTACAAGGCATTCAAGTTTGTGAATGTAGATCTCTCGCTAATGAATAATAACTTAATAGATGTGTTTTCACAAGCCGATGTTGTAATTCACTTAGCTGCTTCTCCTGGTGTACGACAATCAATGAAAACACCTGAGCCATATATGCAAAATAATATTCACGCCTTTGCGAATGTTATTGATCTTTGTCATTGTGCTAGAATAGGTAAATTTATTTATGCAAGTTCAAGTAGTGTTTATGGGGATGTGATTACAAATGGGGCAATCATACCATTAACTGAAGATATGGATACAAATCATCCACAGAGTGTTTATTCAATGACTAAGAAATCTAACGAATTACTAGCATATGTATATTCCTCCGCATTTGGTATCAAGACAATCGGATTACGCTTGTTCTCAGTATATGGTCCATTTGGACGGATTGATATGGCTCCATGGATTTTTGCACAATCCATTCTTGAAAATAAGGTAATCACCTTATACGATGAAGGTAAAATGATTCGTGATTTCACATATATTGATGATGTAACCTCTGCAATAACCGCAGTGTTGGAGCAAGATATTGACAAAAATTATTCAATTTATAATGTTGGTTCATCAAATCCACATTCGGTAATTACATTACTCCATACTATAGAACATAAATTAGGCATAAAAGCTAACTATATTTCTTCAAAAGCACTTGAAGGTGATGTCAAATACACATATGCATCAACAGACCTAATTCGGAAAAATTATACATTACCTCCCGCAACTAACTTCTCGGAAGGTATATCATTGTTTTGCAAATGGATAAAAGAGTATCTGTTCTAATTTTAAAAATTTAATACAAAGCATTATGGTCGGAGCTTGTAATTAGAGATTTAGCGATATGGACATGGGAACACGATAGAAAATGTTTCTATGACAGTCTTGTGTCTCCTCATTCTAAGTTAACGGGTTACAGAATTATTCCTATAGTGTGTGGTCAATGATAAATGAAGACGGTTTAGTCCATAAGAATCATTTTATGTTGTTTCCTTGGATTTCTTTGAGGCAATCTGGATTGTATCTATTTTCGATACGATTTGATAACCAATTTTCAATCTATTTCCCCAACTTTGGAGGGAAAGGTTTTAGCAAGTAGTTTTGGGGCGCTGGAAATATTTCGGGTGCCCCAAAACACAACTTGCCATGTTCGCTTGAACATGAATTTTTCATCCGAAAAATTGTAATACAGCGGACTATTCTCTTCCATACGAGAAAATTCTTTCTCCGTCATCTTTATAACTCCTTGAATACCCAAAACCGGCACCATCGGGACACCGGAACGGTGTAACAGGATGACACATGGTGTCACAGGCCGTCGTCAGGCTGCCATGAGAGTGCCAATCCGGAAATTTTATCGTTATTTTGACGCATGTCCGAATGCGTTCGTTCACACAAACACCCATGTGTGCGTCAGATACGGGGTGCATGGTTGCATCATACCTTTCGGTAACGGGTGAATGTGAACATACAAGAACATAATAATGCAACCGTCCGCCCATGTGTGAATGCGTGACCGGCCTGATGTCAGACGGAACACGTGGGGGATTGGGCACATGACCGACTTGCCGGGCGGATGTACATACCCGTCAGATGATGCAAACATATAATAACGGTCGTATTCTCGCATTCACGACGTGACGGAAATGCCAGTCAACCGGAAACGAATTGTTCAACTATCTAAAATATGAAATTTATGGTAAAGAGAAAAGAGGTTAAAATCAACGAGGAGCAGATACGCAGCATAATGACGGGGGATATTCCTGCCGCCGTCATGGACAGTCTATATGGGGATAACACTCCCGGCTCCGAAAAAGAAAAAGACAGCGGATCAGAAACAGAGACCGTACCCGACAAGGTGGAGGCTCCCGGTGTGCCTGACAGTGAGGAAGAAACGCCGTCTCCGGTCATCCGGGAGAAAGTCCGCCGGAAAAGGAACGGCTTGCAGGAATACCCCGGACATCTGTTTGACAACAACGTTGTGCGGGAACGTCGCCAGACCTATGTCAGCAGCGACAACTACGAACGGGTGCGCACCCTGCTTTCCGTGATCGCGCCGACAGTCAGTATCTCGTGTTACATCGACAATATACTCACGGCCCATCTGGAGCAATACCGTGACGAGCTGAACGCCATCTACAGCAGCCGTATCAACCTGAAACCGTTATGATACATCCCGCCGCATGAAAAAAGGGACACCCGGCGGTCGGAATCTATTCTTTCCGCCGGACATCCCTCTGTTTCCCTTACAGGTATGCGCCTATCCCGCATTTATGGC
Source organism: Bacteroides sp. AF25-5LB (assembly GCF_003602965.1). Taxonomy (NCBI): domain Bacteria; kingdom Pseudomonadati; phylum Bacteroidota; class Bacteroidia; order Bacteroidales; family Bacteroidaceae; genus Bacteroides; species Bacteroides sp. AF25-5LB. Next base: position 105,264 of record NZ_QTMC01000016.1, on the reverse strand, counting down.
CCTCAGCCCTTTCGGTATCGGGTTGTCAAGGATTATCCTGTAGCAAAGTTTGCCGTCCACATTCACAGGCTCTTTCGCTACCATAAAACCCGCACACCTCTCCACCTTCGCAGCATCGAGTATCATGCCGGCTATGAAGCTGTTCGAGAAGCGGGCGCAACGCGGGTCGTTCCATATCGTGAATCCGTTCTTGTCGTCGGAAACGAACATGTACCAGTCTTTCGGCCTGTCGTCGTCCCTGGCGATGCACAGCCTGTTGCCGGCGTGCAGACCCAGTTCCCTGCTCAAAATCTTGCTCAGGTACATGCTGCCGTCTCGGCATACCGTGATTATCCGTTTCCCCTTGTAGGTCAGTGCCGGATGGGAATTGCTCTTGTCATAAACTGTCAGTTTCATAATCATTCGTATTTTATAGTTGTTATATATATGTCATCATAGTTGTCATGCCGCCTCTCCGGCCATAATCAGCCTTCTTCTGGCGATGAACTTCCGGTTTGCCCGAAGGGATTCCATCATCGCCTGTGCCCGTCGTGTCACCGCCGATGTTTTCTCTCCCATGTGTCTGGCAATGGTGCGGAACGAGCTGCCGGTCTCGTAGAACCGCAGCATGAATATCCTGTAATCCTCGTAGGAGAAGTGACGTCTGAGGAAATTCTGTATGTCCCTCACCAGCCTGTCACAACCGGTAAGCATCTCTTCCCGCTCCCCAGTCTCTTCCGTGCGGTCCGTGTCACCCAGTCTCACGAAATACTCGTCCCCGGGACAGGAGTAACGGTGGCCGTCCCTCGCCCCGGATTGGAGTATTCTCCGGTAGCACCCGAAGAAGTAGGATTCCCAGTCCTCGATTCCACCGGAGAACATCACCTGCTTCCTGACTGCCAGATAAGCGTCATGGAACGCATCCTCGTCGGTTTTTCCATAGATGAAGAGTCTCTCTTTCATTCTCGCGTATGAACGGTTGAACCATCCGTTGAAGTCTTTCACGTCTTTTGTTGCCATATCCTTTTGCTTTTATCTGTTAGACATCCGGCCCGTGGTACGGGCACTCTTGTTTCTTTGTGTGCCTTACAGCCGTTCTCCCGCCGGAAAAGCGTCAAGGCCCGGCAGGAAAAAATACCGGAGCGTAGCGAGGATGATTTTTTCCTGACCGGTCCGCAGGGCTCCGGCCTTGCGCCCCGGAAGGGAACGGCTACCTTTGCTTCAAAGAAATAAGGGTGTCCTTTTCTGTTTTCACCTTCGGAATTACAGACGGCCGGTGAAAAGGGATGTCTGCCGGTGACATGTGCCGTCCGTTTTGCGGTCTGTTCCTGTTTTTTTGCTTTCTTCGCTTCCGAAACGGTTTGGCGGGCTCATGCGTCCCTTTTCAGATACCATTTGTCCGCCGTTCCGTTTTACAGCAGAATCAATGTCAAACTTAAATTTACAGGAATATGGAAGTAGTGGTCATAGAGAAGGCGACTTTCGAGAGGATGCTCTCGGGGTTCGAGGATTTCGCTAAAAAGGTGGAACGGCTCTGCCGGGAACATGAGGATTTGGGAGAGAGGGAATGGCTTGACAGCGACGACGTGTGCAGGCTGCTCGGCATCAGCCCGAGAACACTGCAAACGATGCGGGAGAACGGCACGCTGGCTTACAGCAAGATAAGCCACAAGGTGTATTACAGACCGGAGGATGTGAAGGCCGTCTTTCCCGCAGTGGGAATGAAACGGCGTATCGTCGCCAATAAAGGAAGGGAATGGAATAACGATACAGGCAACCAATAAACATCGTGCTTATGACTGAAAACGACAACATCCGGCTGCTTACACCGGAAAACGACATGCGCGTGAGATCTTTTTTCTCGTCGCTGGAAAGCCTTTCAAACAGGGTGGAGAAAATACACGACAACAACAAGCCGTCGCTGGACGGGGAACGCTATTACACCGACAAGGAACTGGCCGTGAAACTGAAGGTCAGCCGCAGGAGCCTTCAGGACTACCGCAACAACGGAATACTGCCATACACCCGGATAGGTGGCAGGATTCTGTACAGGGCTTCCGACATAGAACGCACTTTGATGGACGAGTACAGGGAGGCGTACCGTATGAATGGATGAGCTTGAATCTACCCTCGTAAAGTTGCTTTTATTCCGTGAAACTACCTTCTGGTATAGAAATTACGAGTGAAAGCAACTTGCTTTATGATATTATGTCAAAAAAGAAAGTTGCTTGTTGCAAGATTTTTTTGTTTCTTTAATCTTGATTCTGTGATATTGGCCGTTTTAACTTGACCCATAAACACAACATAGGTGTATCTTTGAATTTAGTCAAACACACATCAGCATCATTTAACATTAGGATTCTATTCCAATTGTCAGCTTTTAATTGAGGAATTTCTACCACTTCATCGAATAAAGTAAAGGCAGCTCCCATACCATTAAATACTCTAACAATTCGATTAACTATAATCTCTATTTCTCTCATCAGAATAGGTTGCTTCAAGTCATTGTTCTTATGAAGTATAATAACTGTTTCATCTTTCGATTTTCTTTCTATCATACAATTGAAATATCCGAAGTACTTATTGGAAGTATTCAAATAAGTTAGAGATTGCCCAGGTTTTGTTTCGACTCTAATTACTTGCCTTTTAGTATAATCGCAAAGGATTTCATCAAAATATTCACGCGCAGATTTTTTATTGTTATTTATTGCTTCATCAAATTTTTCTATAAACTCATCTATTGAATATACTTTAGTACCGAAATTGAAAAGTTTGTATAATGTTTTGCTCTTTCGGCGCATACCTTCGTCATCACTAACTATACAATCGCAGTATGAGCCGAAGAAACTATGACAACAATCAGCTTGCATATTTTTAAACTTAACCTTCTTCCGAGTTTCTTTATTTATTCCCAATAGGTCAAGAATCATATAGGACATATAATATTCCGTTGCAAAATCAGTAGATGATAACCCAATTTGAGTTAAAGTGGCTTTAATTATATCTAGAAAGGATAATCCTAATGGGGACGAGGCTAACTGTTCGTTAAAAACATTTTCACTTTCCGCTGTAATTAATGTAGGATTATATCTAGCAATAGTATTGTCTCTTATAATTTTGTATGACTCCTTATTCTCATAAAAATTGTGGGATACAAATTTTATTAATGATGTAAAAAATGGGGGATCTATTTGGAGTTCATTAGCTGAAACCGGAACTCTTTTTGTTAGCCAATCAAAATCCAATTCTCCTTTTAAATCCTTAATGCTAATATCAACAATATTGTTGATAGCATTCCGCTGTTCTTCTGTTATTTGTGAGAAATTAAAATTTTCAAGCCAAGAGAAATCACCTACTTTGCCTATAGTCTCAAAAGCCTTGCGTGGGGATTGCTTCAGAACTTCCAGTTTATTGCTTTCATATATTAAACGATTTTCGCCAACTATCGATTGCATAAATTCCATTTCCGCATATTTAATATCCGTTTTATCATCTTGCAAATCAAACAAATGAGCATTTGAATAGAGAAAAATAAACTCATCCTTGTGAGATAATATCTTTTCACGCAAGAGGGAGTATTTCTCTTCCCTTACATTGAATAGATAACTGAATACTTGCTTATCCAAATATATTGTAATCATAAATAATAAAACATGTATAAAACAACAACGATTTATTTATCATTTTTAATCTCCTTCAATACTAAAACTTTTTTGTTTAATTCTAAAAGATCTTCCAAATCTCCTTTGTCTTAGGAGGTTTGAAAGAAGGCATAAAAAGAGAGAAACGAATTAACAACAATTCTTTTTCTCAAATGTATGCCACTATCTTTCAAATGTCTGCAAATCCATCTTAAGGGAATAGGTAATGGATTTGTAACGTGCTATCTTCTTTATCTTGCTTCAAATAAAAGTATAATGACTAGCAGATGATAAAGGTATGGAAAATAATGGATTCTCTATTTTCTGACTTTTATCAAAATCAGTAATTACATTATTGCCATCAACTCCATCCAGCAACTTACCAGCAAGTTATATTTGATGTATAAACAACTGCAAATCAGTAATATATATATATATACCACTAATATAGCAAGTTACCAGCAAGTTAAATCAACCCCATATTGGAATGTATTTCATATAACGAGGGGCGGTATTAGGATCTACAGGTTTTATTAATTTACTATTTAAAACGTCTTTTATCAATCGTGAGATACTACCTGATGAAGATTCCGCAACACCGAATCGTTCCCTTAAAGAGCTATTTGTCAATGCATTTCCCTCTATATATCTAACACAAGCATGCAGGTATGTTGCCCATGCTTTATCTTCCATTGGAATATTTGTAAAATCCAAATGAGAAAACAATGAAACTTTAGTAGATTCCTGATAAATTTGGATTCGTGGAGCTGGCAACTTTTGCAATTCACAACTAATAACCATTCTATCCCATCCACGTCCCAATTCTTCACACATGTTCAACCGACGCATTAAAGATGCTAATTTTTCGTTTCTAGATTTAGGTGGATTATCCACAATTCTCATAATATCAACTAATGGCGTTCCCGAATTTGTAACCTCTACCCGATTCTCAAATACTTCGATAAGCGGTCCTGTTCCGGTAATGAAAAAATCCTGATGAATAAGACTATTGGCTATAGCCTCTCTAATAGCAGGCATAGGGAATGTACTTATTGACTTTCTGCGAACAGAGTCAATATCTTCTTTTGAAGGCAACAGTGTATTTACATATTTTACTGCATTCTCGAAGCTAATGGCATACCCTTCTGTCGTTGTTTCTTCTTTTAATATTACAAGTCTATTAAGCCCATCGTATTGTACAATTCTTATTGCTTTTCGTCCTACACGTGGAAATTCAGATAGTCTCTTTGCGAAGAGAATAGCCCCAAGGTTTGTTATGGCATACAAACCATTATCAAGTTTGGCAATAATACCGTCTTCTACCAAATAATGCACATATTTATCAGGACTTGTTGGAATCGGCATATTTAGGATATCAAAATACATCTCACAATTTAAGTAGTGAGAAATATCTTGCAATTGTATATCGGTTAGAGCATAAGCATCTTCAAATTGCTGATTTCTCAATTTATCCCACAATTGAGCCTGTAATGCAGGAAATTCAATGATTTTCTTTGTGTAACTACCTATTCGGATATAATCTACCTTTTCAAAAGTAACAGGAACTCCTACTGCTTTTGAGATAATAAGCATTTCAATATGCTTTCCATCAATATCAACAGAGTGCATTTCGAAATCGGCATTTTTGGAAAGTAGATAACGTAACCAGTTCTCAAGTTCTTGATTACCTTTCTTTTCTTTTTTCAAACTGACTTTCGTGCCAATTATCTCGTGTGTATTATCATCAACACCCCATATCATATAGGCATAACTCCTATCCGCAATAACTGCACTATTGGCTAAGGCACTAATGTCCTCTCCAACCATTTTAGGGTCGCAATTATTATGTTTAAACTCTACCCAACCTGTTTCTTGTGGCAGTTTACATAATTCAAGTACAAGCTTATCCAAATTCTCCATATGCCTATAAAATCACTTGAAAATAATTCAATCTTTAAAATAACTCATTTTCTTCCATACCCTGACCATCTGGGTCTGTATTATTCATGATGCCCTTGTTAATCCCAAAATTAGGCATAGAAGTTTTGAACTCTGAATCAATGTAGTGACATTGTTCCTTAATGATGCCGCGTCTTTCTATTGCTGGTTGCAAACAGTAAAGGTCGAATTCTTCAAGATTAACATCTTCAACGGATTTCCAATGAGGAAATAACAATTTCATAGCTGCTGTGGCTATCTTCTTTACAGCTTTGAAATCGCGCATATCTGCTTTCTTGTCATATACGACAAGGTCGTCAAACAAAAGCCCGTATGAATTTTCGGTACGGAGCGAATGTAATATTTCAGAGAAATATTCTACGTTGATAGTCCAACCTTTATAAATCATACTCTTGTTGATGCGCGGTAAATACCACCCCTCAATAAAACAATGGAAGCGGTCAAGCAAAGCTGACTCTCTGAAATACAAAGGTAATGCATCAAAATATCTCTTACTTTGAGGCAGACGCTCGGAAGTAAGTTGGATGTTTCCCATCAGCATTAAGCCACACTCTGACGAAAATTCATTATTGTCTATGGTGGTCTTACCGCTTTCAAGGTATGATTTTAGCGCTGCCTGAATTTCAGAAGGCTCTTGGAAAGTGATTGTTTGAATTTCATCAAAAACAGTAAAGTCATGGTTCTTTATAATACCATTCTGCTGTTTCTGCTTGTCGTAGAAAAGTTTTGCACGAGTAACTTTTCCGCCACTGACAAGCCATCCGTATTTGGAGAGGTTACCGAAAACATAACTTTTACCAGTTCCTTTAGGGGCTAATTCAACTACGTTCAATCGAGGCTCAACGAAGATGAACAGACGAGTAAGAAATTCCAATTTTTGGTGCATATTCTCAAAAGAATCTGCATCGTATTCCATTGCGGATAGCAACAAATCAATCCATTCATCGGTAGTAAACGATTTACGAGCATCACGTAAATAATTAACATCAACTGACTTGTAAGGCTTAAATGGCTTATAGTCCACCATTTCTACATGGTTCTTTTTGCCGTCATCATCAGGTAAGAGAGCCAATTTAATGATACCCCAACGTTCTCCGTCAACAAGTGTTCCTGTATGTTGGCTATAAACATATTCAGGGATAACGCCCTCGTTAAGTTTGATACCCATGTCAGGAATAGCAAAGCGGCGAACACCTTTCACGAGGTCAATATAAATAATGAAGCGAACCAACAAAGTGAGGGTTTCGCCTTGTGCTAATTTATCTTTAACATCCGTTGAATTTTTGGGGATAACTATATCTAAGAATGATGTCAGTTTTCCTCTATCAACGCTCCCGTCTGGACTTAGATGTTTTTTTAACAGAAAGTCCTTAACAAATGCAGGAAGATTTCGCCCCGCAAACAAACTATCTGTTGAATTGGGGTCTTTATGTATAGACATTGGTGCAAAATGCTGACGCACCTTTTCTGATATTATTTCGCGCATAATATAAAAATTTTGCAGTTAGAACAAATCTTCTTCCTCTAAACCTAATTTAAGTTCGAGTTTGAAGTCGCGGTACTTATCTCCAATAATCAATCGAATATTTTTAGCATCTTGCAACAACGGCAGGCATGGGGTAATGTAACTATTCCCTGATTGAGCAATCAATTCATAGTGTACATTATTATACTCAACAATCGGAATGTCATTAAATGAAAGTCCGCGAATGTCAAACTTGAGAACGGGATTTGAAGCAGAGACTTCAAAATCCTGCAATTTTGCAGTCCAATTAGTGGCATTTGGTTGCGAAGAAATTATCAATATCGGTACGAGTACTTCTTCGGGAGTACATCCACCATGGCAACCTGAACCGTCATGAATTTTTGCACATAACGAATTGTGCTGTAATGCACAAACGGTAGTGTTATCATCAAGAATAATATAGCGATTATCAATAGTAGGTTTCTTCACCGAGGCAATTCTTCCACCATGATCACTTTCAAATCCGGGCAAATTCAGACCGGAACAGAGTTGCGGAAGATAAGAAATGCCATGGTCAGAAACAATAGCTATTTTCTTATCAGGATTGTTATCAAGAATATTGTTGATAATTTCAGCAATCTTCTCCATATCATCTATGATGTATTGCGGATATTGCCGAACTTTATGAGAAATAGTGTCTAAATCTCCCTCTTTCGGCAAGTTGTCATTTGCAAGAAGTAACAATGATTTTTTGTTATTCTCTGTTTTGGTAGGAATATCTGCACGAGAAACATAAACTTCATTCAAGAAGAAATTGTCGTGTTTGCGTAGCCCTATCACATATTGGATGAATGGTAACCAATCCAATCCCAAACCGTCTATCCAATAAAATACATCAATATCCTTGCGACTATTGAGTACGGTTCGAGTAGTACTGAAATTATGATACCAAGAGTTGAATTTAATAGTGTCATGATTCTTTTCACAGATGGTATTAAGCACTTCATCTGTGTACACGTTACAGACTTTCGCTCTTTTATAAGCATCTATGTATTTGAGAACCCACTTGCTTTCGGCTTCTTTTATACCAAAGGAAGTGCCAAGATAGTAGTACAACTGCGGATAAAGTTCTCGAATATCTTCTTTTGAAATATAGGAATGGCTAACCCAGTCAATCAAAAGTGCTTTTTCTGCGTTAGTGACAAGTGACACATATTGCAAGGCTGTACTATATCCGGAAGTTTCAACAACTTGATTGATTTTTTCAATCAGTTTGTGCTGAATTATTTCAGAAAGTACCACTTTCTCTTTGTATATATGAGATAGGATAGCACTTCGCTCATACAAATAATCTTCGGGATTTTCAAGGTTGAAGATTGTAAGAGCTATTGCTTGAGTCAAGTCAGAATTGGTATATCCATTCAAATTTTTAATGGACTCACAAATATATCCTTTTGAACAGAACTTTTCCTGATAGTATGAAGTGAGTAACCAACGATCAAATGGAAGTTCGTTTTCAAACCAAGTTTTGACAAAAACTTCAAAACCAGCAAGAGCGTGTATGTCGAATTTAGCATTGAAAAAAGTCTTGAAATCAAAAGACTCAATATTGATTTCTTTAGCTAACTCCAACCAATGCTTATCTGCTTCTTTGCTAGATAAAAAACTAAGGTGAAGCCCTAATCCATTGGTGAGAAACTTATGGACTGAATTACATGGCACAAAATCGAAAGCATTGTCGGGTTGTGCGTACTCTGCATAAGCAAATATGGAGCGAGAGGTGCAAATGATATCCCGTTTCATTCTTTGGTCACGCCAAAGGCGTAGCCATTCTGAAACAGAGCTTACCACGCTATAATTATTATCCAAACCATTAACCCCATACGTAGAACCATTAGTGAGTATTAACCGATAATTTCGCTGTGGTTTAGGATTTTTATAATCCCAAACCGTTATCTGACTATCATTATAAAACTTCGACATCTTCGCTTCCAATCCCACTATAGGAATGTAAACTCGTTGATGATTTCTATAGGCAATATGCGATGCTTGAATCGCTTTAATGTCAGAAATTAGCGTATCAAATTCTATATCGGGTTTATTGTTGTTATAAAAACGAGCAAGTTCGGAGAATGGTGCAATGACAATATCATTGTCTTCCTTACTGCGAACGAAAGAGCAAATTTTATCAGAAAGTTTGCTGTATGTAATCAATAAATCCGGATATTGTGAATCCAACCAACAATCCACGCTTTGAAGTTCCACACCATTATCGGTCAGGTGGTCAACAAAATCATAGCAATCCTTGAAGTTGTTGAACATGACAAACCTGACGGGGAAACGCCCTGCCGAAGCAGCGTTTATCCCTGTCGAAACTTTATCCTCTTCGACACATTGTAGAAGATAGTCAAAATTCTCGAATGCTTGGTACATAATTATTCGAGTATGGTGTCTATAATCGTTTCCATATCAAGTTCTATAAGCCGAAGAAGTATGTCTTTAGCATCTTCTACATTGTTTATAAACTGAACTTTTTCTTTAGCCTGTTCACGTCTTCCCGGTGCGGGCGCTGTCGGTGGCACAGGGGGAATAGGGGCTGCACCACCCGGTATAGGTTGTATAGGAGGTGTAGGAGTAGGTGCTGGCTTTTGTGACAATGCCCAGTTCTTAAGTTGATCAAGCACTTCAGTCTCTCCCCAAAGTCCAATTTCTCCCTGCATATTCTGTTTGATAAAGGCAAATGCTTTATCTAAATCTTCGGACTGAAGGGCAACATTCGGCTCTGACATAAGGAATTGCTCAAAGCCTTGTTTGAAGTAGGTATTATCTTTGAACCATGCTCTGATTTCAAAGTTCATTGATTTGATACCCTCCACAATGTCAACCATCATAGATGGGTTGCGGTGTGTGGTTTCAAAACAAATAGTAAGTACATCATCTATGAGCTTTTGAGCAGGTTCTTCAAGACCTGCATTCTTTATTGTTGCTGGTATGGCATACTTCAACGCCCAAAGAGGATACCCCTTTAGAACGGAGTATTCATGCAAAATAGCCCAACGAGCATCTTTCAAACTGCTTATGTCGTGATAGCCATTCAATGAATCTAAAGAAAAACATTTGATAAGTGACTTGCATAACTGTCCTTCTTCCTTGGTTTCAAATTTGAATGAAATTTTTGGGTTTTTATTACCCTTTTCCCAACAATCAAATGTGGCTACTACATCTTCAACCAAATGCTGTGCTTCACGAGGCTTACCGTTAGTGTCAAACATCTTGCCGATATACGGACGGAGGGCAAAAGCCAACATCGCCATACAAGAACACGTTTGGAACAAGCCGTATGGAGGATATGAAAGTTCTTCAAACTTTTCAGCAAGATTAAAAAGATTCTGCTTATCCGTTCTTTTTATCTTGTCCTCTACAAACTTGTAAACAAGATACAATGGATTACGTTGTTGGTCAATATCCGGCTTGAACTCAAGATTTTCGTCCACGCTTGCTTCAAGAAGTATCTTTACCAATGATTGTTGAGCATTGAGCTGATTTATAATGTCTGTTTTCGTGTTAAAACTCAACACTAACTGCACAATCTTTTTGGTAGATTCTTTCTTCCAATAGGTTTTAGATTTACCCACACATTGCTCCAACGCTTCTGGACCTTTGCAAAACAGTCGTGGCGCAATGACACGATCAAGCGTAGAGGTCAATTTTGAAGCCGAATACGTATTATGACTTTCTCCCAAATACAGATAGAAATTTTCACGACGCACATTCTTGATGATATAGTCGGTGAGAATACTTGCCGCATTCTTAACGTGTGCCTGATATTGATCGGTGAAATTGAATTTTTGTGCACACTTAGCATTTGCCTGATATTCAATGAAACGCTCATATTCTTTTTCTCCGAAAGGAGCATCGAAAACGATAAAGCAAGTGTCGGCAAAGCGTGGATCAACAGAAGCATGTTCTGCATATTCACGCAAAGTCTGAATTTCAGTAGTTGTCTTGCCAAACAACAAAGCTAAGAATAGTTCGTAACCTTTAGCATCTTTTCTACCGTTCTCTATCTTATTGAATAAGGTATATTCATTTATATCCAACGAATAGAATTTAAACGTATACGGACGACAAAGATTAATGAGAATTTTGTCGACTTCCTTAGATGCTGAGTCGTTGAAAGTAAGAACTTGTGATAAGTATTTAAATTCACGGTTGCGCAACGATTCTTTTGCGTCTTCGATTTCTTTAGTGGGAAGAGCTGTGAACTGAATAGAAAACACGTTACCTGGTGCACGTTGAATATAGCCTTTGTTATCAAACATTGTAAGGACATCGACAACTTGCTCTGCAAACGAAGTACCCTCAAACAAACGAAGAATATTCTCCTCGCTTGGAGTTACCTCTTTATGATTAGCAATGTTATTAAGTGCATTAAGCAAAAGTGTTCCTTTGAATACTTTCATTGCCACTTCACCTTCATTCTCAATGTTTGAGCAGTAGGTGTTGTAGCGTTCGGTAACAGCTCCGAATTTTGTCACATTTTCGTTAAACTCACCAATCACATAGTCCCAAAGAAAATCTGCTGTAATTGTATCACGTTTGGCAAAAACGACTTCGTTGTTCAAGAACTCTCTTACGGTTTCGTTCTCTCCCAAGAATTGGAATACACTGCGAGAAGATGAACCCGCTTCACGAGCATAGAATGTGGCGAGTAAAGCGGTTGCAGGGTGTACTGGCATCAAACTCTTGATATCGCGTGTCGTTTCCACTGCATTAGGCAAATTTTCCGTATAGTGGTTGATAAGATTATCAAACTTATCTAAAACGGGACTGAAAACAGACAAATATTCTTCATTGGTACCAGTCATACGGAACTTGCGCGACATAATCTTATATGCCGACACGGGTTCCATGTTGTACTTCATATAGTGGTAGCGACCAATAGTTTTTTGACGTTCTTCCGCTTTTAGAGAGTTGAGAGCCGATGGATGAGAAATGAAAAGGAAATAACTGTCATTCTCTTGTGCCATAGCACGTTCAGTCAGCTCTTGTAACTGAACCAAGATATTAAGACCTATATCAAGAGTGAGCAGGGTCGTAAACTCGTCCCAAATAATCAGTAGTCCGTCATATTCGGTTTTCTCTTTCAGTTTCTCTTGAACTTCAAAAAACCATTGTGTGATATTGGCATTTTCCATACGGATATGAAAGCCGGCATCGCGCAAAGCATCTTGCACCACACGCAATATTTTTGGTTCAAGGTCGGAAAGTTCTTTACGCAACTTATCCACATTGGGAGTAACCGCTGAAAGTTTTGGAGATTGTTCTATAAGCATTTCCCAAAACTGCTGATTTTCATCAATGTGCTTGATATAGGTATCATAGTCGGTCTTTACTTCAAGGTCTGTAAGTCCGGCTTTGATTAAAGCCTCTTGTATCTTTTGTTGAAGTTGTAGGGAGAGGTCATCAGGATGGGCAATTGAACTTGCTCCATACAAGGTAACGGGAAACAGCCGTTTCTTTTTACGGAGATCGAAAACAGACTGGCACAAGCCCTCAAATTTCGGTAATTTGTATTCCCCAAGCAACCATTCTTCAATAGCACTAACATCGTCACAAAGTAGATGCTTTAGCACCGCTCCGGCATGAGTTTTTCCCGTACCATATGTTCCTTCTATCCAAAAAGACTTATGCGCATCGAGGTCATTGTTCATTACAGAGCGGACTACAGTACGCAGTATATCATTGAATTGGTCGTTTACAATGAATACACTCCAATCCCCAGCTTTCTCTTCTTCGAGGTAATATGTGCTACGCCCAGAGCGCAAATCAACGATATCAGAATACTTAGTAGCCATAATTAAATCAAAGTTTTAAGAATAGAGATTGGATTCACATCTTCTCGCAAGGTAATATGGTCAAGCCCCATATTCAACTCTGCTACAAGTAAACGGTTGTTAGCTGAGTTCAGGGTTCGTAATATTTTCTCTAATCCAGAAAGCGAAATTCCAAATTCAACGAATGGACCAAGTTCTGATTTTGAATCTTTTAAATCAGAAACGCGAAAAGATTTATATCCAACATTTTCAGCATATCGATACAAAGAATAAGCTAAAGCGGTATCGGATAAATCTTCAAAAGATTTACGTCGATATTGCTTACCTTCAATTTCTTCAGCTATAGCAAAAGCACTGTCCGTAGGACAATACTTAAATAATTGGAATAACGCCGAGACTGCATTGTCAACTGTTCGCTTTCCGTAAACTGGATATTCTTCCGAAATGTTTTCTGAAATAGAATTTTTATCGAAAATTTGTCCGGGCACAATATGAGTTAAGAACCAATTCACAATGAATGAGTTTTTAGCAAGATTAGTAAGAACCACAGACCAAACCAAGTTGGGGTCATCAACATATATTTCAGATAAAACGTTCCCAATCTCAGTGAGATTTAATTTAGCGTCTATTATTTCAGCTTCTTTGAGCCAGTTTTTAAAACTCGGAACTTGTTTTGGTCCAAGTCCATTATAGTCCCAGAACTCAGTAGGATTTAATAGAAACTCGCTCATCCATTCTTCGTGGAGTCCAAAGGTGTTGTATCTATCAATTCCTGCTTTCGCTTTTATATTTGTTTCTGTTGTCATACTTATAGAATTAGCAACGATACATCCTCTGTCGTGAAAGTTCAAACATTTGTGGCAATGGATGCACTTCGTTAAATCAATATTTACTTTTGGAAAAACGGACAATGCCCCTGTTGGGCATTCAACCTCGCATGATTCGCAATTAATACAATATGCCGCTTTGTATATAACTCTTTTCAATAAAGAGATAAGAGATAAATCTTTAATCCCTTTAATATAAAAAGTATAATCTGTATCATTCCCCTTAATCTCAAAAGAATAGACAGTATTTTTATATTTTATATCTCCGTGAAATTCATTAGAGATATTAAAGAGAGTGAATTCACCCAAGACGGGCAACCACGCAGTAATGGGTAATTTTGCAGATTTTACTTGGGCGTAGAAATTATTAGGAGAGTTCTTGAAATTCACCTGCGTGGAAATTTTCATAAATTTACCACTAGCTCTAAATTTCCACTTACGCTCTTTTAGATATACTTCCAAGTCTTTGACACCCTCTTGCTTGGACCAATCATAAATTCTTGAAATAAAAGGTTCTAATTCTGCACCATAGCAACGGCTTACTATCATATCATCCCATTCGGAAGAGTAAGGGCAAGTAATGCACCCTACTCTTGATTTTCCTAAACGATAAGCATCATTAATAGGTAGAGCATAAGAGAATAAATATAAAAATATTTCCGATGTATTCCAATATAATATCGGGTGAGCATTTACAACTGTTGAATGTTTTACACCTTTACCCATACGTTCATAATTGCCACGACGGGCAGATTCTTCTGCTCTTACACCATCAAAAGTAAGAACTTTAGCTTGCTTGTTTGTACCCTGGACTTTAAGAGAACGGTAAAGAGGTGCGGTTTTCATTACTGAACAGCACCAACGATGGGTATCGCTCGGCGTACCAATCTTATCCCAATAGCTTAACACCGAAGCGTGGTTGCGAGCGGTGGAAAATTTAAGTCCAGGATAAAGCGCAGAATAGTGTCGTTTGACATCTTCGTAAAGATCGAGCGATGACGGCAATTCATACCCAGTGTCGCTATATATCACTTCGAAAACGCTGGGCGGTAAAGCTCTTGTGCAAAGATCAAGGACTACTTGTGAATCTTTGCCGCCTGAAAATGATGCCAAAAAAACATCAATTTTGGTGGCAAGTAGTCGTTGTTTACCTTGTTGCTCTGCAATATCCAAGGGCATTACATCGAAGCTGTCGCACTCCTCCTTGACAATAGCCATTTTCCGCTTTTGTTTTTGCTCAATAGATGCAGCGATAGCTTCAAAATCAAGTTGATTGGCTTTTATCTCATTGAATTTTTTAGAAGCTGTAGAATAGATGAAGAATGTTTCGCGTATAAATTCAATGGCTTCGCTCTCCAGCAAGAACATAATATCGCGGTTTCTCTCTATCATTTTCTTGACATCAATCGGGATAAGTTCAAGATTCTCAAATCCCGGCATAATAGTTATGGTAGCCGAATCATACAAATTTGCCCCTTTAGCCTGAAACACCAAGTCGCCACGATAGAAATATTGTTTATTAACTGCCCACATAAGTGGAGCCTCTGACTGCGGATATACATATCCTAATTTGTCAAGTCCAAGTAAATCAAGTTCTTCAAACCAAACAGGACGAGGCGAAATGCCCAAAGTCTCTTTCGAGACTTTGGAACTTAACAAAACACCTCCTGTTTCTTTATCCCATTCTATCTTATACATGAACTTATTTAATTTCAGTTTTTACAATCAAATCTCTTACATCAACATTAAGCAGCCCTGCTACTTTTACCAAAGTTTCTAAACTTGGTTGGTATGTATTGGTACACCACTTTGATATAGTGGCCTGATCTTTGCCCAATTCTCCAGCAAGCCATTTACTGGTTCTATTTTGTTCCGCAAGCACTGCTTTTATTCTATTGATATTTGCACCTTTCTGCATGATACGGATGTTTGATGTTGCATGATTCCATTTAAAATTTTGCAAAGGTAGTAATTTCCCCAATTATTATCGCTAACACTTGGAATATTATTTCAAAAACATGGCGTATTATTTCAAAAATATGAAAGCCGTAAAATAATCAAACAGGAAATTGTCGAACAAACAATACAATCTTGCGACTTCTGTTTTTTTACAAATTATAATATTTTTATACTTATTGTAAACTAAATTAGGTTTATTTGTTTGGATCGTCTTGCCCTTGATAAACTTTGCCTTGTCCTACTGCTCCTTTACAGACTGTTATGTGATTCTAACTTGTTCAGTAAGAGCTGTTCGTTTTCGTACCGCTTTCTCGCAGATTTCTACGTCTTTACGCATTTACGCACTTGGCGGATTTTATCGTTATCTTTATTGAGTTCAAAGATGTCTGCCTATTCATATATTATTGGGAGCTTCGCCTTTTATCTTGATATGACGAGACTTCAAATCATTATCCATACGGTCATAATCTGGCTGCTTGACTATATCTACCATTTGATATGTCAGCGTCAATATTCTTGATTATCCAACAGAAGAATATAGTATTGTAAAAGTTACAGACATCAAACTTGCAAACGAACTTTTGGATGTCATTTACAATAGAGAGAAGTAGTATAAACTCAAAAAGCAGGGAGAAAATCATCGCCCTGCTTTCACAGGACAACACACTGAGCGCAACGGCACTTGCCAAGCGGATAGGGATACCCCCCAAAGCCGTGGAAAAACAGATTGCCGGGCTGAAAGCGGACGGGGTACTCCGACGAATCGGACCAGACAAAGGCGGATATTGGCAGGTGGTCGAAAAAACGGATTGATTTTTCTGGAGGGAGCGCAGTTTGCCGCCTGCCCGCTTCATTCGGCTGTCAAAAAAATATCCCTCCTATAGGATATCGGAACAGCATACGGACCGGTAGTATTCTACTGACCGTATGCTGTTTCTCTTTTGTTTTTTTGTTCCGACTTTTCCGTCGGTCGCTTGTTTCCGCTGCCGACGGCGTCCATTGTACAGACGTGAAAGGGAAAAAGTTTTCGGGCTGAATACGCTCCGAAGGAGGAAGATTCAGCCCGAAACGGCCTGCCGCCCGACTTTTTCACTTTCAATGAAGTCTGTACTAACTTCCATGGGCGGCGAGGAAGCGGGCGACCGCGAAACAGGGATTCTAATTGGAAGATGCCCCGTTTTCACGTCTCCTTGTCATCAGCTTATCCATATCCTCGGAGATTTTATCATCGGTCACTTTGGCATATCCCTGCGTGGTCCGGATGTTCGTGTGCCCCATCATCTTGCTGATGCTCTCGATCGGCACACCTGCCGAAAGCATCAAGGTTCCGAACGAATGTCTGCTCGCGTGGTAGCTGAGATTCTCTTTCACTCCTGCCACTATCCCGATTTCGTGTATGCAGTACCACAACATGTCACGCTTGGGTAGGGGGAATATAGGCCTGCTGTCATCAGTGGTATTATACAGCGACAATATCTGTTCGGCTACGGGATGCAGCGGAATAAAGGATTCCACATCGGTTTTCTTCCTGTTGATACGGATATACCTCCTGCCGTCCGCGCTCGTTCCGATATGCGAGGGATAAAGCCGTTTTACATCGACATATGACAGCCCCGTGAAGGCTGAAAAGATGAACGCCCTACGGGTAAGCTCCTGTAACCTCTCCGACATGGGCAGCTCCATGATCCGTTGCAGTTCCGCCCGGCTTATGTGTTTCAACTTGTAGTCCGGTTTCTTCTCGTAGGGGACATCCGCAAGCGGATTGAAACGGAGTATCTCCCTGTCCACCGCAATATAGATAAGACGGTTCAGCCATGTAAGGCAGTGGTTGATATGCCCATTCCCGCAGCCTTTGGTTTTCAGGTAAAGCTTGTAGCCCCAGCCGAAGTCTTCGGTAATATCTTCAAAGGCGATGTCCCGCATACCCAGCGACAGCAGATACTCGTGCAGGTATGCCTGCGAGGATTTGGACTGGCGGTAAGAGGAAGTGGAATTTATCACTTCGGAACGGATTCTCAACCGTTCCCGCTCCTCTTCCCCGGCTTTCAGCAATGTGACCGGAACGGTTGCTACATGGGTAATCTCGTTCTTGAGCATTTCTGCCGTGACCATACCCGCATCCTTCAACAGATTGTCATATGAGGTCTCAATTTTGGAACGGAGTCCGACAAGGAGATTGTTTGTCCTTGCATCCTTTACTTCCCCTGCCTTGGCGTTCCAGTCTTTGGGATTGCAGTAATAACTGGTGGCAAATACACTGCTCTTGCCGTCAACGGTGATACGGCACAGTATTGAAGTAGTTCCGTCTGTTTTGACCTTGCCACGGTTGATGTAGTATAGAATGGAAAAAGTGCTTCGCATAATCAAAGTGTATTTATAGGGTTAGAGAATGAGTTTCAAATCTTTTGTCGCTTCGATGTATTTGTCCATATCCTCGAAGAGTTTCTTAGGGGTTACACGGGCATACACTTGGGTGGTCCTTATATCCGCGTGCCCCAGCATCTTGCTGACAGTCTCGATGGGTACGCCGTTTTCAAGGGTCATGAGGGTCGAGAACGAGTGCCGTCCCATGTGATAGGACAGACGCCCCTTGATACCGGCTTTCATTTTGATGCTCGTCAGACACCATTTCAGGGCTTGATACGGGATTACGGGAAACAGTGTGCCCCGTGTATCGTCACGGTATTTTTCGATAAGGGCTACCGCTTCGGGCAGCAGCTTAACACGGCTCAACTGCCCATTCTTCCCCCGGCGGTATTTCAGCCACAATGCCCCGTTGTCGTCCCTTGACAGGTTGTCGGGAGTGATGGCCACCACATCCACGTACGAGGTTCCGGCATAACAGGCGAAAAGGAACATGTCCCTGACAATGGAGTGTTCCGGGCGGCATCTGGTAAGCTCTATATCCCGTATCTTCTCGAAATCCTCCTTACTTAACGCTCTTGGAGCAGTTTCCTTCTGCTTGGGTAATTTGTAGTGTTCAAAATAATATTTGTCTGAATATCCCTCCTTGAAGGCTATGCGGCAAATCTTCTTCAGGATAGCCAGGTAATGGCGCACTGTCTGGACGCCCAGACCTTTCTCTATCACGACAAACTCCTGAAATTCCCGGATGAACTGCTCGTTGAGCTGGCAGAAAGCAAGGTCGGATACTTTGAACCTGCTGCTGACGAAGTCAGCGAGACGGTTACGGGTGTAAAGGTAGTTGGGCAAGGTGCGGTGAGACACATCGATGCCTACACGTGCCCTGACTTCCCCTATATGCCTGTCGAAGAGTTTGAGCAAGGTCATCCGCGTCTCCTTGCTGCCTTGAAAGGCTTCCTTGACTGCTGTCGCATCGAAATCGGTCTTTCGTTCCACAAGGGAGTCGAACGCGGAGTTTATCGCTAACAGCAACTTGTCGATTTTCGCGTTGACTTCCACCGCCTCCTTGCTCTTGCCGTTCAGACGGCTTTCACGGGGATTCCACAACTCGGGAGTGCAGGAGAGCTTGCAGCTGAACTGCGCCATCGTCCGATTAACGGTGATGCGTCCCATTATCGGAGCTTTGCCGGATTTGTCCAGTCCGCTCTTTTTGAGGTAGAGCAACACCTTGAATTTTTCTACTTTCATACGCTTATATTTTTAGTGGCAAATTTACCTGTTTTATAAGCGTTCTTTGATATGCAAAACTATGACAATCAATGTAATATATCGCTGTTTTAAATTGTTTGATCCACTCTTCGTTACCTTATCCCTGCCGGTAACAGCCCTGCTAACGATTTGGTAACTGAATATTCTCAATAAGCCTCGCTTTTTTGCTTTTTCCTCATGTTGAAGAATATAGAGAAATAGTTAATTACCAACAAATTGCGTCATGATTTCTTTTCGTTGCCATTACTCATATTACTTCTTTCTTTCCACACCGCCCGTCATACTGCGGCTACCGTTGTTTTTCTCGCTAATGATGTATCAATGGAAAATGTATCTAAGATTTTGGGACATTCCAATATCAGAACGACACAGCATTATGCACGGATATTGGATAGCTCCATTATGCGTGATATGATAAACGTAGAAAAAAACTTTAATAGAAAACAGTAGATGTTTGCTTTTTATCAATAAATCTCTAACGAGTATTTTGATAATATATATAATAACTATATCTTTGGTAAGCAGCAGATAATTGTATTTGTGATATTATTATATAAGCACTTATTTTTTATGAATACGACAACAAAGAGCATAAGGACTTGGAAGAACAAAGAAGGAAATCTTTGTTTTAGCTATAATATGAAACAACCAATGGAGAAACCATTAATAATTATAATTATAGGTGCATGTATTGGAACTGTGATACTTGCTGAATATCTATGCTTTAATACTACCTATAGTTTATTTCCCCTACTGTTTTTATTTATGTTTACTTTTATGTACTGGTGTGTTTATCCATGTAAAGATAATGAAGTGGTAGAGGAGATGATGATGAACAAAAATGTGAACTTACGTCTGCATAATGAATTAAAAAGGTATGATAAAAACGTCTATGAAGTGAAGCGTAAATTCCATCAAGATACAAAAGGTACATACGGTATTATAACTGGTACTTATATGTTAGTGTTATTATCTAATGGAGAAATTTTAGAATATGAATTGAAGTATCATAAGCCTACAAAAACAGAACATGCATATCATGAGTTTATAAAAAGACCCATACAATGTATAAATCCTGAACATAAAAAAGTTATAGAAATAAGGAGTCTTATTAAATGGTGGACACAGATTACAATACCCGAAAAAGTAAAACTTTCATTAATTATACTCGCATTTGTTAGCATAGGTATTGCTTTAACTTCTTTATACTCATGGATAATAATAAAATTAGAATGGAAAGCCATTGTTTTTTTTATTGGATATATCGTTATATTTATGCTTTTACAATCACTAATCAGTAAGAGTAAAAATAGAATAGTAAAGACAATTAATTTTGCAATTTCTTTACCAATAGTAATTACTAAGATATTGTTCAATTTAATGCATCCAACAATAATAGTTTTAATGAGCTACATGTGTCTGGGGGCATATGCATTTGGAGTACCTATAGTAATTGTGATAGTTTTAAACTTCTTGCTTGGTCTGAATATTTCATGGGAGACTATGTTTTTCATTACACTTGCAGTAGGTTCTATTATCAGTGTTCACGGGGCAAAATTTATTCATTGGATGATAAAAGAACACTCTCCATTGAAGAATTGGGAAAACCATAAATATGAAGCTGTTCAGACTGAATTAGCTCTCTATGTTATCAATAAGAATAATGTGAATTTTCTTATTTATTTAGCATACTTCTTATTTCTCTCTATATCAGGATTAATGCAAATACAGTATAATGAACCACTGATAACAACTAATATTGATAGTGCGATATTGAAAGCTTTTCTTGTTTTCATAGCTTTCTCAAATATGGTCAATAAATCAAAAGATGTCGAAATAAAGACAAAACCATTGTTAGACAAAATGATTAGATTGATAACGACACATGATGAATAATAGATTTTGCTATTTCGTAATATGATAAACCATAAATTTACTATAAGTATTCATTCTGTAAATAGACTTTCCGAAGTTGAATAAAACATTAACAAAGGTAAGCTCCGTATTCCGTCCGTTCAAGTCCAAGCCCTACGGGTTTGAAAGAAAATCTCCACGCCTGCGCTACGCTCCGGGTAGTATTTTCTTCCAAAGGCTTGCACAGACGGATTACTACACTGGTAGAGTTAATGTTCTTAGTCAGTTTCGGAAAAAATGTATTTTTTTAGGACGGTAGGTCATTCCTGTCGTTCCTTGTTGTAATAGGTCTGCAAAAGCCGTTCTATATCGCTTTCACGGTAGATTATTTTGCCTTTTATCTGAATATAAGGGATAACGCCCGTATCTCTCCATTCTTGCAGCGTCCGGATGCTTACTTTCAAATATTTGGATGCTTCCTGGTTACTTAGAAACTTTTCGCCGTTCAGGTGTGGTTTGCTTTCTTTTACCAGTTTACCGATACCCTCTAACATTCTTTCCATAGACTGAAAGAAATCCTTAATTATCTCACTGTTGCCGTTTATCAGTTCCATATTGTTATATCGTTTTATTGGTTTATAATTGGTTTAAATGATGACAGGCACACACCTTGTCAGTTACGCAGATACTCGCCATAGTAAGATAAGGAAATACTATCTTTGACCGCATCATAGCTTATATAAAGCCGTTTAAAGGCTGAAACGATGAAGTAACGGCTATCTTCTTTCTGTATCTCGTAAACGGCTGGTTTTGCCTGTCCGTTATCCGATAAATGGAGCATCGAAAGGAAATACTTTCTCTTGCTTTGGTATATCATCACCGTAGGATGAAGATTTAAACTTTCCCATATTCCGACAATAACAGACAATTTGAATGACTGGTTTACTCCTGTATTATTTTCTTCTTTCTTTTTCATAGGGCAATATTTATTTATTGTTTGATTTATAATTCGCTTTCTTGTTTTCCGTACATTCTGCAATCAGTCTTTCAATATCGGCAGATTTATAGTACAGTTTATTACCGATTTGGGAGTAACCCAATTTGCCACTGTCCCGGTAGTTCTGCAAACTTCGGATGCTGATACCGAGCAGGGCGCACACTTCACGACCTGACAACCATTTCTCCGGCTGGTGGGTATTCTCTTTACAAATCCGTTCCACCTGACTGATGAAACCGGAGAACCGCCCACATACTTGTTTAAAAGTCTGTTCCTCAATAGTTACGATATTCATACGTCTTTTTCTTTTGGCTGGTTGAATATTCCTTTTTGTATTTCTTCCCGGTAGAGAGCCGAAAGGACATCATTGTGCGCACCTAAATGTTCTTCCAGTACGTTATCAATGAAATTTCCGATGCTTACTTGTTTGTTTGTAATCACGCCTACAATCTGAACGATACGTTTTTGTATCTCTCCGCTTATGTACACGCTTTGACGGTTGCAAACCGACCGTTTTTTAAGGAACACCGATTTATAACTTTCCCGTTCCTTACTTGCTGTTTCCTGTAATGATTGTTTTACTTCTTCCATACATTTAATTTTTAATGATTTATAAATAAGTTGATTGATTCCCGATACTGATTGAAAAAATGCAAACCAGTTTTATAACTATGTCCCTTTATCTTTAAATAGCTTTCAAACATGGTTTAAAACTATATTCAGACCTTGTTTTACTGTCTTATATATTGCCACCACTCAATCATTTTTCAGCAAAGAAAGAGGTAAAAACAAACGCTTTTAAAAATGGGGTTACTTTGTCTGTTTATGTCACAATTTGGCGCAACCGCCTATATTTCGGGAGGGAATTACTGTCTGTAATTTTGCAACTGATAAACAGACAGAGGATAAAGCCAAACCGCTTGCTTTTGCAATCTGACTATAGGGAAGATTTTTGTTATCACATGATAACAGCAAGTTGTGTTTTGAGGCCCGCGCTTCGCTTTTTGTGCCTCAAAACCTTGCCACCTTTTAAGGTGGTTGGTTTTACTCCGAAGTCGTAAAATCAGTAAATAATTATCATTATGGAACAGAAAAAGAAGCCATTTAACAAAGGTGGGCGCAAGCCTAAACTTGACCCACGAACACACCGCTATTCTCTTAATTTAGACGATGTGGAGAACGCTAAGTTCTTAGCCTTTTATGACCAATCAGGCTACAAGGTAAAGGCGCATTTCATTAAGAACTGTATTTTCGGGAAATCGTTTAAGGTGCTTAGAATTGATAAAAGCAAGGTAGATTATTACATCCAACTCTCCCAATTGTTTTCACAATTCAGGAGCATAGGCATACTGTATAACCAAACGGTGAAAGAACTCCATTCCAATTTTGCGGAAAAGAAAGCACTTGCCTTGCTTTACAAACTGGAACGATATACTGTTGAACTGGTAAAGACGAACCAGCAGATTATTGCGCTTACCAAACAGTTTGAAGCATCTTATAGGGAAGAGGGAACAATATCAGCAGGGAAGTAAATACAGACTTGCCAAAAGAAAAACATCCCGAAACTGCCACGTGTACAGCTCCGGGATGAATTTCACTCTTACTTATTCGCTCCGTGTTCTTTCTCGAACTTTCGGAGCGTGCCCACATCGAACCGTTCCTTTATGAACTCACGCACATCGGAAGCCCGGTAGTAGGCTTTTCCGCTAATCATCATAAAGGGTAGCAGTTTTTTGCTTCTTAATCTCTGTAATGTCCGGGTACTGACTTTGAACAGCAGGCATAAATCCTGATTATCCAAAAGTTTGTCATTCGGCATTACTTCTGGGTTGGTTTGCAAACTCTTTACATCTTTGCCGACTTCTTCCAGTTTATCAAGTAGCTTTTGCATCCAGTCTTTGAACTCGTAACTATCTACATACATATTGCTTCATTTTTCAGGTTATACACTAATGCTTACCAATCGATTGATGAAGCAAAGTTCGGAAAAGGGAAGCAAAGAAAATGGGGGAATGGTACACCTAATCCCCCATAAATAATTTGTAGTACGTTGATTATCAATATAACAGAAAATTCCTTTTTACAAATGGTTATAACCATTATCTCTGCTCTTTTTTATAATAGCGACTTTCAAGCTATCTAAAAATTCTGTTATTTTAGTAGGTTTCCTTTTGATAACCGCATTTTCTTTTTTGTATATATCTCCAAAATTAATGTTGAACATCTTTTCAAAAATCCGGGCAACATCACTTAAAAATATGTCCTTGTTATCAATCCGAACTATTCCATCTTTGATGTAAAAAATACCACAAACCAATTCCATTATATCTACAATTTTAATAACCTCATTGTTTAAGTAGAATGGAGATTTCCAATCAGATTCTATATTGATGAAAAATTTTGGATATTCCATT
The DNA here is from genome assembly GCF_003602965.1 of Bacteroides sp. AF25-5LB. Lineage (NCBI taxonomy): Bacteria > Pseudomonadati > Bacteroidota > Bacteroidia > Bacteroidales > Bacteroidaceae > Bacteroides > Bacteroides sp. AF25-5LB. The sequence continues at coordinate 80,699 of NZ_QTMC01000016.1, read as the reverse complement.
TGGCGATAGATTAGTTCTTGTTCCATATTTATTAAAGACAAGAGTTTATCAAGATATATAATTTTCAGTTTACTATTTTCAGTAGGAGAAGTTTCTTCTAATGCTTTTATTGTTCCAAAATCTATATAACTCATATTTAATTGCCTGATACGTATTTTATTATCGTGCTCTTTATTGAGATAATCGAATAAATCTTCAACAAATTCAAGATATGCAGAAGTTATTTCTTCTATCACAGATTTTTCCTTTTGGCAAGGATGCTTTAGCAATTTATATATTTGCTTTTCTGTTAAATCCCATTTTGGCATAATATTTCTTAGAAGAAAAAGTGTAATTGTTTTATAAGTTTTTTGCTATCTTCTGCCATTTTTTCTGCCTATGTTTATAAAATTTAAGCGTCCACCAAGCGGCAAGAGCTGTTAAACCACCTGCATATAAATCAACCATATCTGTATATCTTGTTACATTAGGAGAAATTTCTTCCATGTTGATATAATGATTCCATATAGTTACTTTTTTATTATACTCATTTGTTACTATCTCTCCTGTGCTTTTATCCATTTTGATTACGTTTATTGTATGTTTTCCTACTGGAATAAATCCATGTAGGAACATTTTAAAGCAAAAAGATTTCCCTTCTTTCCAAGTAGGAGAAGTATTATTATAAGATACAAAACTGGCTTTTGGCTTGCAAATTTCTCTTAAGGTATCAATATCCTGAATTTTACACCAAATATTTTCCCTGTTAGCTTCAAACTCAGAAGTAACAACTACTCTACGTCCTACAACCTCTTTTCCGCCACGTGTCATTAAACAAATTTTCTTTATCATACTACATGAATTAAAATATTAAACATCTATTTATCTTATACTTATACTGATTTCATTATCTTTGTGCAAAGATAGAAGCAATAGACTCTAAAGGCAATAGTCATTTATAATGAGAGAACGTGCAAATATCTAATAATCAGATATTTTTAAAATATGATAATTGAGGAAATTGAGAAGCAAATAATAAACTTACTCCCGACATCAAACATACTACTTGATGAGGTAGACTATTCCATTCTCGAAGAAAGGAAAAAGGACTGGAAAAAACTCTCGGAAGTTACGCACAGTATTGTGTTGGCGTTTGATTGCTACACTAAAAAATTTGTATTTGTTTCTGATAACATTCCTGAATTATATGGGCTTGATTCCCATAGATTGTTTATAGACGGGCATCAGCCAGTAGTAGAGGTTATACATCCAGATGATATATACTACGGATTAATTGTAAGAAAGAAAATCTATTCGATATTGAGTTCGTTCTCCAATGAAGAAAAAATGAACTATAAAGCCATTCATGAAATGCGGGTGAGGAATCTACGAGGTGAATATATCCGTATAATAGAGCAGGAACAGGTCATTGAGTTGGATAAATCAGGCAATATTTGGCTTATGCTGTCGGTTATTGATGTTGACGCAAGCCATGAATCAGAAATTATTAAAAGCCACCTATATAACTTTAAAACTGGAGAACAGATTTTTATAGATTTATCTGATACATTGGATGAACCTTTAACAAATAGAGAGTTGGAGGTTTTGCGTTTGATGAAGCAAGGCTTGTTAAGTAAAGAGATAGCAAACACTTTGAAAGTTAGCATCAATACGGTGAATACTCATAGACAAAATATATTGCAAAAGCTAAAAGCCAATAATTCGATTGAGGCTGTAAATTTTGCTCAAAGATTAGGTTTGTTCAATAAGTAAATATCATATAATAGTAATAAAATGGAAAATAAAAATGTTACAATAGTAGATTTGTTTATAGATATTCTGTCTAAAAATAAAGATACACAATCGCAAAACATGGTAAAATGTTTAAAAGTTTTCATTCGCATTCCTGAATGCGCTGAATTTTTAAATGTTATTATTATTAATGCAATGGGATATAAATCTCAAATAAAATCTACAACGGTAGATAAAGCTGTTGAATGTATAATTAATCAGTCTAATAATAGAGTAGATGAAGATAATTCCCTTGATGAACATCAAAAACAGCAAATTAAGAAAGATAATGAAATCATATTAAGAATGTGTGCAGACATCACCAAGAATAAGTTAAAGGAAACTGAACAACTTATTGAAGATTAATTTGCCTAAAAGCAGAAATACATTCTAAATATTACTATCTTTGCACCAACTCAAACAACCACCGCAACACCAAGCAATCTAAAGAATTGCGCACGTGGGGTTATTAGTGGGAGAAAGATTTTAGAGATTGCTAAGATATTGAGTATGTGAAGAATAAAACTAAGGTTCATCTTCCGTACGCACCGCGAATAATAAAGTAAACCTCTGAAATTATTAAATTTCAGAGGTTTACTTTATTATTCTTCCGACAAAAATGGGAAGTCGAAATATCCGGTGCACAAGCAACTTTCGGGTTTCAGCCTTCTCAGATTTACATCGCAAGAATAAGAAACTGAGCAGCAATGAATGGATAGATCGCCCCCTGGATAAGGGTAAGACCTGAAGAAGATATAGGCAGAATCCATAATATCCCATACTTTTTATCACGGAGGTTTTATGATAAGGATTTGGGAATTATACATCAAGCTTCTCCACATTACACATAGAACATCAAGGGAAAAAGTACCCACATCCGGAGAGTAAAAGCCACACTTCCGACACTGCATGCAACGGGATTGCCCCCTTAAATGCAGTATTTGTACGAAGAAAGTGAAGAATAAGCCCTAAATCGGTGTTAATAGATATTAGGGTAAAAAAGCATCGTTAAGTTCTTACTATCAGAAATTAAATCTGTAAATGAAAAGAAAAAGTAGTGCTGTCAATTACATCTTTATTTAAAATTGGATGCGGGCTACAACTGCATGTGTAAAATAGGATACTCTTTACCTTCTCCGTCCAAATCGGACCTTTTGTATACGTTAAAGCCTATATATTTATAAAAACCGACAGCTTGAATATTCTGCTCGTTCACATCGACTTTCGTTACCTGCAAATGATTTATGGCATAAGTAACCAGTTTTTTCCCAATTCCTATGCTTCGATAATTATTGTCAATAAACAACATTTCAAGATTTCCTTCTGCAATTCCCATAAATCCGATTAAGATTCCCTCCTGTTCAAATCCGAATAGAGTGACATACTGAAAATATACCGGAAGCTGTTCCTTATAGTATAGAAAATCTTCCTCTTTAAGAAAATCATGTGTACTCAATACTGCACTTTCCCAAATTTCTATCAAACGTGGATAATCCGTAACTTTAATTTTTCTAATCATAATTGTAATTGCTATTTAAAGCCGCAAAGTTCGGAACTTATACATTCAATGCACTGAACCCAGGTTAAAAAATACGTTTACGGATTCTGCTTAGTGCTTGCGGCGTGATACCCAAATAAGAAGCTATATCTTTGAGTGGTATATAGTTTAATGTAATGCCATATTCTTCAATCATCTGTAGATAATACTGTTCAGGAGAATATTTAATCAGGTCGATATTTCTTTTCAAGAGTTTATTCAGTAGTATAGCATTCAAATCTTCAAATACAGTTTTCACCTTAGGAATAGCAGTATACAGTTCATCTACTCGCTTCTTGTCTATTCGGTAAATAACGCTATCTACAATTGTCTGCACATTAAATGCAGATTTTGTTTGTAAGGTAAAAGATATGTTCGACATTGAAAACGTACCTTCTTTACAAAACCAAAAAATCTGCTCTTCCCCTTTATGATTCAAAAGCCAACAACGTAACATCCCATCATAAACGAAATAACTATATCTTTCTATTTCTCCTTCCTTAATCAAAAATGTATCTTTACTAATCAATATCCGCTCAAAATATCGGTCAAATAACTTAGATTCCTCCAAATTAAAAGTATTGATGCTAAAATTAAATTCTTTAAGCAGTTTTTCTAAAAGCATAATATTCACTGACTATAGTTTTTATAAGTTTTGACAGCCGATTTTTATTCCACAATACCAAAATGAACCAGAGCGTTCCGGATACCATGCTCATCCACCGTCTCCGTTATATAATCGGCAACGCTTTTCACAGCCTCAGAAGCTCCTCCCATAGCTATTCCCATCCCGGCTGCACGAATCATGGAAATATCATTCCCGCCATCACCAAAAGCGATGGTTCCTGAAACATCAAATCCATAATAGGAAGCAAACTCATTGATACCCATAGCCTTGTTTACTCCCGTCACATTGACATCCGCAAAGAAAGGGTTCCATCTGGAAACAGAAAGTCCGGGAAGTTGTGCCATAACTTCTTTTTCCATTTCTTCATCACAATATATGCATAACTGACAACATTCGCCTCCCATAAATTCCTTTTCAATGTCTGCCACCGGCGGTGTAGGGTGATTGACCAGCCTGGCCAATTCGACGACGGTCGGATTGAGTTCGTTGACAAAAATACCTTTATTCGTTTCGATAGCCAGAGCAAACCCATAATGTTGAGCCAATACCAGTACCCTCTGAAAATCCTTTTCGGGAATCTGTTTACGAGATATAGGAGTGCCATCTCTCAGTACACAATCGGACCCATTCAAAGCTATCACTGCATCGTATGGAATCTCTTCAAGTTCGTGAAGATCGGTAAACGCCCTCCCAGTTGCTATTATGATTTTTATATCGGATTCATGAACTTGCTGCAACGCTTCGATAGCCGACTGCGGAACGCGGTGAGTGTCGAAACTCACCAATGTTCCGTCTACATCTAAAAATATAGCTTTGGTCTCCATTATAAAATATTTTGGTCTAATAAATTATATATATTTCCCTCATCTCAATTTTGTGAATATCTATATTCATTCGGTGCAACTCCCGTTGCTTTCTTAAACACCAGACTGAAATATTGCACACTCGGATAGCCCAGCCGACGCGCTACGGCAGCAGGTGTATTACCGCCTTCCGACAACATCTTCCTGGCCGTGTACAAGCATTTGAGCTGGAAATGTTCAGCCAATGTCTTGCCGGTTTCAAACCTCAGCAAATCATCAAAGTAAGCCGTCGAAAGATTCAGTCTTCCGGCACAGCATCCGGAAGTGGGCAGCTTCCCCTCCTGCAACTTTCCGGAAGTGATATATTCGTCCAATATCCCTTCCATTTTCCCCAGAATCATCTTGTTCTTATTCTCACGGGTGATGAATTGCCGCTCATAGTAACGTGAGCAATAATCCAGCAGCAATTCGATGTGACGGGACAAGATGGTATTGCTATGCGTATCAATGGAATGATGAAGTTCATCCTCGATATTCTCAAAGCAACACGTCACTTTGGCCGTTTCGCGCTGTGACAGATGCAACGCCTCCTCTTTGCGGTAGAAAAAGAAAGTATAGTTGTCGATATGATTCTTTAACGTAGTACAAAGCAATAAATCGGGATGAAATGCCAGCAGCCAGCCTTTGTCCGGAAGCGTATTATTCTTGTTCATCCGGAATATCTCGCCGGGAGTAAGAAATACCATCGTAGCATTGGAATAATCATAATATTTCCGCCCGCAACAGTCGCATCCCCCTTCACAATCCTCTATCAGCAGGATAGCATAGAACTCAAACTTCACGGCATCCTGATACACATTAGGATTTTCCAGATTAATAATGCTTACCTGGGGATGCAGCGTTTTGCATCCCAAACACCGGTTACACTCACATACAGTCTTTATGTCCAATGTATTGTCTTTCATCACCTATAAAGCCATTCTCAATTATTGCAACTTCAGATATCTAAAATCGTTAAGGATATGTTTTCCAAACGTTCACAATATCCCAATTACAAAATTAGAGGAAAATCCGGATACTTTCACTACCCTTATTACGGATTATATAACCTTAGTTACTGTCTTTATATCTGGTTACGTGACTTCATCTCCAGATACTTGTTTATCACATCGACAGAAAGATTCTCCGGTGTAGTCAGTAAAGAACAGATGCCGTGCTGCTTCAAGGTGGAAACAATCAACCGCTTCTCAAATACAAATTTCTCGGCAATGACATGACGGTAATAACCTTCCGTATCTTTTGCAGGCGTGGCGATGTACTCTTCCAAATCGGTATCTTCAAAGAAGATGACAAGCAACCGGTGCTGACGGTTCAACTGCTGTAGATAAGCCAGTTGGCGGTTCAGGCTGCTTATACCGGAAAAGTTGGTGTACAGCACCAAAAGGCTCCGTTTGTTGACATGCTTGTTCAAGTGTACGCACAATGAGGAAAAGTCGGTCTCCCCAAAAGTAGTCTGCTGGCTGTAAAGGTTCTCCAATAACGCCTGCATTTGTCCGGGCTGTCGGGAAGCGGGGATAAATGTATCAAAGTGCTCGTTAAACGTCACCAGTCCGGCTTTATCCTCCTTCCGCATGGCAACGTATGAAAGGACAAGGGAGGCGTTGATTGCATAGTCGAGCAAAGTCATTCCGCGAAATGCCTGCTGCATAACCCGCCCCTTGTCTATCACATTATAGATTTGCTGGGAACGTTCGTCTTGATAGACATTGACCATGAGTTCGTGCCGCCGGGCACTCGCCTTCCAGTTTATCGTGCGGTAATCATCCCCTTTCACATACTCCTTTATCTGTTCGAACTCCGTATGATGCCCCACCCTGCGGATGCGCTTTATCCCCAGCTCGGTCAGGTTGTCACTGATGGCCAGCAGCTCATACCGATGAAGCATCAGATAGGACGGATATACCTTGACATCCTGAGGAGCACCGCAAGTATATCTGCGGGAAAGCAGTCCCATCCTGCCTGCCACAAACACCCGAATCCGTCCGAAAGAGTAAATCCCCCGCCGCGTGGGACGCAGATGATAGGTAATCGTCCTGCCCTCACTCGCCCGGAGCTTCATCCTGAAATCAACATTCCGCAACTGGAATTCAAAAGGAATCTCATCCACCACTTCCACAGCTACCGGATACGGATAACTGCTCTCCACACGTATGTTCACAGCGTTCTCATCTCCGTTGGAGAAACGGGTAGCGCACTGACGGAAAGCCCGGATGCCACGAACGCGATAGAGCATAACCCCATCCACCAGCACCGACAAGGCCAGGACAAACAGCGCCCACTGCCCGATTGTAAAGAACGGAGCAAAAGCATACCCGATACCCATCAGCAGGATAATCAGCACAAGAGTCATATAGAAGCGGCGGCCCAGTCTCATTTCGGAACTTCCACTTTATCAATCAGACGTTGCGTCACTTTTACCGGTGAATAACCTTCCATCTCGGCTTCTGCCGTCAATATCAGGCGGTGCTGAAGTACATACGGAGCAACGAACTTTATGTCCTCCGGTGTCACGAAATCACGTCCTTGCAACAGTGCATACGCCTTCGAAGCCTGCATCATTGCCACAGATGCACGTGGAGAGGCTCCTAAATACACAGCTTTGCTGGTACGCGTCTGTTGCACTATCAGCGCGATGTATTGAAGCAGTGTACGATCCACAAACACCTGCTCCATCAGCCTGCGCAATGACAGCAGTTCTTCCTTTGTAAGGACAGGCGTCAGACTATCCAGCTTCACCAGCGAAGCATTCGTGTGGTGACGCTCCAGAATATCCACCTCCTCCTCCAACGAAGGGTATCCCATGGTTATCTTCATCAAAAAACGGTCCAATTGCGCTTCGGGCAATTTATAAGTACCCTCCTGTTCCACCGGATTCTGGGTTGCCAGAATCGTATAAAGTTCTCCCATTTGATGCGTGGTGCCGTCAATGCTGACCTGCCGTTCTTCCATAACCTCAAACAAGGCGGCTTGCGTCTTGGCAGGAGCACGGTTTATCTCGTCCACCAGCACGATGTCGGCAAATACCGGTCCTTGATGGAAGTCAAAGTCATTGGTTTTCATGTTGAAGACCGTAGTCCCCAACACGTCACTCGGCATCAAGTCCGGAGTAAACTGAATGCGGCTGAAATCCGCCTTAATCAAACGGGCAACCAGACGGGCAAGCAGCGTCTTTGCCACCCCCGGCACTCCCTCCAGCAACACATGGCCGTTTGCCAGGACAGCCGTCAGTACCAGGTCCACTATCTGCTCCTGCCCCACTATGACCGTAGCAATCCGGTCCTTCAACGCTTGTATCTTCTCGGAAAAGAGAGTCAAGTCCACCCGTTTTTCTGTGTTCTCTTCCATAAATATCTTCTTTATATATGATTGATTATTTCATTCATTTTATCGACAAGCCGTTTCATCTCCTCCTCAGAGATGCTGCGCCCTCCGTACACCACCGGCCTCACCTCGCGGATGAATGCGGCAATTTCCCCCGCTTCCATACCCGTCTTCCGGGCAATCCTGCCGAAAGAGCGCTCATCCTCTGCCACTTCCTCCACATCCACTTGCATTTCCCTCCTCAGTTCCTCCGCAAAATAGAGATATTTCTTGCGGACTAAGTCAGCATGGTCCTTCTTCTGATAATAAAGGGTACCTATCAACTCTGCAAACTCCAAAGACTTATTCTCCGGTTCGCGGATAACGGGAATGGCACGCTGCTTCCTACGGGCTGTAAATATCATAAAGAGCAGGATGGAAACCATACTCAAGTACAATGCCCAGCGAAGCGGAGGCTGCGAAAGGAAATAGCGAAAAGGAGACATCTGTGCCTGGGCTGTTTCTTTCATATAGCCTTCGGTACGGACAATGGGAAATCCACCCATTTGGGACAATATACGAAAAAGATAAGCCGCATTCTTCCCATCCAGCACACCATAGTTCGTAAAAAGCAGGGGAGTGGAAGCCAGTATAACCTCCCCCTTTCCCCAAGAAACTGACATGGCAACCGGATGAGCAGCTTCTCCGGTAACAGTTTTTTCCGCCAACACTTTACAAGAAATGGAATCTGCAAAGAAATAAGACTGGCAAAGTTGGGGATAGAAACAGAAAGTCTGCTGCGGATAAACCGCCGAATCCCCCACCCAGCACAAACTGTCTTTCGAGAGCAATGCAGTGGCATATTTTTTCAAAGCCGACGGACTGAAATAGGAATAGCTGCACTCAAATCCCAGCGTATCTTTCAAAATACGGCTGAAAGAGCTCCCCGCCAGCATAATCCGGTCTCCCCGTCCCGCCATCTTCAACATCGCCTCCACATCTACATCCGTCAGATGCAGGTTATCGGTAACAACCAGTATTCCGCGGCGAAGCGTCGTATCTTCCTGCTCCAGCTCATAAAAAGTCTTTCTCGACAACGAATATCCCTTCGGCAACGATGAAGACACCAGGCTATCGAACACGGCACAGCCGAACGGTTGCTTGTCATAATGGCTGAACGTAGGGTTCCAGACAAACTTCTTCGGCAGACGGCACTCTATCGCAAACATCAACACCAGAAAAGCAATGATACCGGCTATAAACCAATGGTTCCCCTTCATGCCATCCCTCCTTTCTCCACTTCTTTCTGCAAATCCCGCATCGCATGGAACAATGTTTCGGTCGCTTCAAAATTTCCGTAACGTACCCGTAGAAAATGGCTGGTCATTTGGCGGAAAGCTGGCAGACGGACTTCATAGATATATTGTGTAGGCGTTTTATATAACTGCCAGTCTATACGTTTTCCGTCGCTGAGCTGTTTCAGCGTCTGCAGATAGAGCAAACGCACCGCCTCCCGATAATCCGTCCGGACAAGCGCATCGGCAATTCCCTCCGCAAAATCCACTCCATAGATGGTATCCTCCCCCACTGTATAGGGCAGGGTACTCTTGCGCGAATGCATGAACAGTTCCGGACGCTTCTTGTACACAAACCAGATGACCAATACAAGGATAAGAATGGCAATGCATATCAACACGACCTCCGAATATTCTGCCACCAACGTATTCCCGAATATCTTGTCCAGCAGCTTGCCGAACCATCTGCTGAACCACTCAAGTACATTAATTTCGGGAGCTATCAGCTCACGGCTGTAAGCAAACGCCGGGTCGGACTGCCAAACGGCAATCTGTGCAGTATCACAAACCAGTGTATCAGCCGGAACCATATTCATAGTCCGTTATCAGAGTTTATCAAAATTGTCAATATCACTCTCTACCATCACATAATCTATCTTTTCCGAAGCATGACCGTATTGATAAGCCAGTCCCAGCAATGAGAAAATCATGGACATATAAACGCCGAATGCCTGGACCACCGCCAGCAGATAAAGCACAAAGCTATAGGCTGCCGATACAGTGGCACCGCCACCTGCATCAGTCATTGCAAAGATATATTTCACAATGGTCCCGATATACCATGGAATCATCGTCACTCCTTGCAAGATGGCGGCAATGAATCCCATAACAATGGAAATCAGTACGATACCTCCCCAGGTAGCGAAACCCAGTCGGTAGGCCTTCTTCAAGGCATCTATGATATAGATATCTTCGAACAGATAGACTGGAGCCCAAATAGCCAGTGGCACAGACACCACCACAACAAGCAGAACGAACAAGAACGCAAGCGCTATAAACGGAATGATGGTGGCTATAAAACCAACAATAAGCCCTACAAACAGCACCAAAAGCACACTGACAATCATTATCAGAAATACCCTTCTGACATTACGGAACAACAAGGGCTTCAGCATCCCTAACGTCACTCCCTCCAAGCGTTCTTCCCGTTCATTGTAAGTACGGACCAATGCGTAGACCAAAGAGGTCAGCATGACAGTTCCCAGCAGATATAGAACGGCATACAGACTGTAATAAGTCACCAGCGCCATGATGGACGCTCCGACAACAGAAGAGTCGAACGAGCCTCCGGTCATATCACCCAAAACCATTGTACCGCTCATCAGCCCGTTCAGGCTCAGCCCCTGAAGCAGGCAAAGCGGCAACATCAGATATGTAGTGAATTTCATCAACGGCTTCCAGTTCTCTTTGATAAAATCAAAGGTAGCAGTTAGTTTCTCTCCAAAAGAACGTTGTACATACAGTGCGATTTTAGGTTTCTGTGCTTCCATGCTTCTTTCTGTTAGGTAAATAAATATAATAAAAAAAGATAAACGACAAAGAAAGTAGAATAAAGCCGAACCTCAAAGCATCCGAAAGTTCGGTATGACGGGTAACAAATCCTTCTATAAATCCTGCCATGATGAATACGGGTACCGTACCCACCACTATTTTCAGTCCTTTTTTGGCTCCCCGTTTGAAAGATTCCAGCCTTGAATAGGTTCCGGGAAAGAGCCATCCGTTGCCCAAGGCAAGACCGGCGGCACCGGCTACAATAATCGCCCAGATTTCGAGTGTCCCGTGCAGCCAAATGGCAAGGGAGGACTCCCAAAGCAAGTCGTGCTGATAAAAGAAGGTTTGGAAAGCCCCTATCATGATGCCATTGTTAAGGAGCATGTATCCGGTGCCAAAACTGGTCAGCAGCCCCATGGCAAAGCAGTTGAAGGAGACCATGATATTGTTCAGCGTGATACTCAGAAACATGGGGAACCCGGAGGAACCGTTATATACAGCCATGGGTTCACCATTAGCGATATTGTTCAAAGTCATATCCACATAAGAGTTTCCTAAAATCAAACGCACAAAATCGGGGTCTCCGGCAGCAGATACCACTCCTATCAATGCGCTGACCACAAATATAATGAAGGAAGCCACTAACTCACGGCGTGCATCGTGCATGGCCGAAGGCACTTCACGGGTCCAGTAGGTGATAATTCTTGACCATTTCTCGCGCTTGTTTCTATAAATGCGGTTGTGCGATGCCGAGGCAAGATTGTTCAGATAGATAGTGATGCGGGAAGCGGGGAAATGCGTTTGGGCAAAAGCCAGGTCTGCCGTAAGCTCCGTATATGCGTCGGCAAGCTCATCGGGAGACAGACTGTCCGCCTGCTCCACTATTTTTTCTGCTTGTTTCCATTTTTCGATGTTCCGCCGGATAAACGTCACTTCTTTCATACCCCATGAATATTTCAGAGAAGTTTTGTCTGAAATCGGTAACAAAAATAAGAGAATAATGATATATTTGCAATGAAATACTAAAAATGTTTTATCAGGAATGGCAGAATCTACAATTATCACCGGGCAGTTTGTCCGCATCAGTCAAACGCCTGCCAGTATCGGTGAACGGCTCATTGCACTGGTCATAGACTATATTCTGCTCGGATTCTATGTATTTTCTACTTTGGCCTTGTTTTCACGGATTCATCTGCCCTCTGATTTCACGATGCTTTTCTTCCTCGCTATCGTCTACCTGCCGGTCTTGTTTTACGCATTTCTCTGCGAAATGTTCAACCAGGGACAAAGTCTCGGCAAGCGGCTGATGAACATCCGTGTCGTAAAAGCAGACGGTTCCACGCCCGGTATAGGCTCGTACCTGCTCCGATGGCTTCTCTTTCCTATCGACGGACCGGTGACCGGTGGCCTGGGACTTCTGGTCGTCCTTTTGACCAAAAACAGCCAGCGAATGGGCGACCTTGCTGCCGGCACCATGGTAATCAAGGAAAAGAATTACCGCAAGATACACGTCAGCCTCGATGAGTTCGACTACCTGACCAAAGACTACCGGCCTACCTATCCACAAGCTTCCGACTTGTCATTGGAGCAAATCAACGTCATTACTCGGACCCTGCAATCGGGTAAGAAAGACCGTACACGACACATTGCCTCCCTTGCGAAAAAAGTGCAGGTACTTCTCTCCATCACTCCTCATGACGGTAACCCGGAAAACTTTCTTCAAACCATTCTCCGGGACTACCAGTATTATGCCTTGGAAGAAATTTAATACAAACTTCCAACAAAACCCAAGAAGTGTTAAGTCTTACGCTTATTTAAGATTCAAGCTGCATCTTTTTGGTTTTTCATTTGTTAATTAACCAGAAGGTCTTAACTAAATAACAAAGAACAATTATGAAACGAATCATTACATTAATCACACTGGTGTTGGTAAGTGCATCGACCCTGATGTATGCACAGAGTAGCAGCGAAACACGCCAAGCAGAGCGTAAAGCCCAACGCGAAGCCCAGAAAGCACGCGAAAAAGCGGAAAATGAAAGGAACTATGCCATTGCCGTCCAGGCATTGAAAGAGGGCAAGTTTGTATTGGAAGCAGACCAGCTGGTGTTCAAGAGAGGACGGAGCGCATTTGTTTCATCGACAACAAACTTCGTTCTGATGGACGGTGAACACGCATCCGTACAAATAGCTGCCAACAATGCCCTTGCAGGCCCCAACGGAATAGGCGGCATCACAGTGGACGGCAGCAGAAAGGAAATGAAAATCACGACCGACAAAAAGGGAAACGTGAATTGCAGCTTCAGCGTACAAGGCATCGGAATATCCGCACAAGTGTATATCACACTGACCAAGGGCGGCAATAATGCATCGGCAAGAATCAGCCCGAACTTCAATTCGAATACCCTGACGCTGAACGGAGTCCTGGTTCCATTGTCCCAGTCAAACGTTTACAAAGGGCGGGCTTTATAAAATACCCCTTTTGTCCGTACAAAGTATAAAGAAAAGAAGATATTCATATCGTGTTCGCAGGATACGAATATCGTGTAGACACGATATTAACAGAATGCGATACAAGGAATTAATAAACTGTTATACAGAATATTAATTCCTTGCATCGTACATAAAGGGAGCTAACAGAATGTGGACATTTATTCTTTTATCTGTTGACACGTCGGGCAATAATATACCGAACCACCCATATAAGCCTCTTTTATGATGGTACTGCCACAACGGAGACAAGGATTCTTCCATGTTTTGGCAGAAAGAATGGTTTTGTAACCTCCGGCGTTGCCATAAAGATCTGTTTGCGTATCGCGTCCGCCCTCGGAAGTCATATCCACCAATGTTTTTTTTTAGAGCATTAAAAAGAACCTCTTTCTGATTATCCGACAGAAGTAGCACTTTCTGTTTGGGATTTATCCGTGCATTGAACAGAATATCCTGCGTTACGCCATTACCGACACCGGGAATATGCTGATTGGTTGCCAATAGAGCTTTAGCAGAGAGGGTCTTCTTTGCTTCGGCAACGAGTTTCTCAAATTCCGCTTCGGTGTATTTATCGCTCAACGGCGAAATGCTTTCCCGACTCAATTTATAGTACTTATTGTCGATATAGCTATCAGAATAAACATTGATAAAACCATACATTGCAACCGTGAAGACAAGGAATGAATCATCATTAAACGTCAGCAACAACTGGTAATTGGCAGGAATCTCATCTCCCGCACTATAATAACGGACACTGACTCCGTCGCCTATGTTCATGATCACATTATCCGAAAGATTGAAATTGACAAACATGCCATATCCTTCGGATGAAAGGATGGTTTTGCCTACGAGCAGTTTACCATACTCCGACGGTTCACCGTTATAGAACGTAAACTTATGCGGTTTGGTGGCATTAAATACCTGCGTGATTGTTTTACCGCTCAAGGCGTTGTTCACTTGTTTGCTCAAGGTGATAACTTCGGGTAATTCTAACATATTATCTTACTTTTATTTTCGATAGGGATATATATTTCCGTTAATAACTCGTCAATAGCCGTGTTGCCAGGTGTATTATAATCAATATCACTCATTATTTTAACCGGACCACTTCCCCTATAATAGGCATCAACACGTTCAATGAGTCTTTCTCTTTCAGATTCATGGCATTTTTCAGCGGTTCGTCCCAGCGGTGTCTAGCCAAAGCATATTTGGAATGATGAACAGTCAGAATCTTTTCCGCATTCAAGTCCTTGGCCGCTTGCCCCAAATATTGGGGCATGGTATGGATATATTTCCAATCTTCGTTATACTGCCCATTCTCCAATATGGCAAGGTCAATGCCGGGATATTGCTTGCCTATTTCGGCAAAATGCGTGTCATATCCGCTATCACCACCCATATAAATCTTCTGCGAAGGGGTTTCGATAAGGAAAGAAGCCCATAATGCCTGATTTGCCTTCAACGAGCGGCCCGAAAAATGCCGGGCGGGCAAGCAATGAAGCAGAAATCCCTTATCCAGTACAGTATCTTCAAACCAATCTAGCTCAACCAGGGATGATTTGTCAAATCCCCAATACTCGAAATGTTCGCCTACCCCCAAAGGACAGACCACCTTGCCTACCCGGTTTTTCAGCTGCATCACCGTCTCATAATCCAGATGGTCCCAATGGTCATGTGATATCACCAGATAGTCAATCTCCGGCATATCGGCAGGCTTGTAGGCATCCGCTCCTTTGAACGGCTTGTTTACAAACGAAACCGGAGAAGCCACACAAAATACGGGGTCTACCAGTATACGCTTTCCGTCTACCTGGATAAAATAGGATGAATGTCCGAACCATACCAATACATTCTCGTCCTTGCTTATCTTGCTGAGGTCCGTCTTTATAACCGGAATCTCCGTTTCAGGACGCAAATCGGTTTCTTTCTTAAATAAGAATCCCCAGAAAGCTCCCAAACGTCCCTTTTGGGAAGTCATCATCACCGTACTGTGCAGATTCCGGAATTCTCCGTCTTTGTAATGAGGCGACTTCTTTATCCTCTCCAACCGTTCTCCTTGAGGAGCCCTCCCGAAACTCGGCTGATTGACAAAAACGAATCCCGCTATGACCGCAACAGCCACAATACCCACTATAATGCCAACTATCATACGTACTCTTTTCGTTTTTAATGAATTCATATTCAATGAAGCTACATTTACAGCTGCAAATATAGTCGAATTGTTATTAAATCACTATCTTCGCGCCCAATTTACGGAATCAATACAATAAAGAAATAAAAAGCCAACAAAGAAATGAACACACACAGTCTATGTTGCATCGGTTATATTACCCAAGATAAAGTCGTAACCCCTAAAAATACCATATATATGCCGGGAGGCACCTCCTTCTACTTCGCACATGCCATCAAGCACTTGAATGCTAACGATTTTCTATTGGTAACAGCTTTGGCTGATACTGACATGGGCATTGTGGAAGACATTCGGAAAGAAGGTATTTCCGTCAAAGCCTTGCACAGCACACATTCCGTCTGTTTCGAGAATATTTATGGAGAAAATCAAAACGAACGTACACAACGTGTCACGGCAAAAGCAGACCCTTTCACCGTGGAAGGTTTGAAAGATACCGATGCACGGATTATCCACTTGGGCAGTCTGCTTGCCGACGACTTCTCTTTGGAGGTCATCAAGTTCTTGTCCGGCAAGGGACTCCTCTCGGTAGACGTGCAAGGATTTCTCCGCAAGGTGGAGAATGAAAAGGTGCTGGCCGTAGACTGGCCGGAAAAGAAAGAAGCATTGAAGTATATCCATATCCTGAAAGCCAACGAAGCTGAAATGGAAGTGCTGACCGGATGCAGTGAACCGCACGAAGCTGCATTGCTGATTGCAGACTGGGGCGTGAAGGAAGTGCTGCTGACCCTGGGAGATAAAGGTTCGCTGATTTATGCCCAAGGAGAATTCCACGAAATACCCGCCTACCCTGCCCTGCAGATTACAGATGCAACGGGATGCGGAGACACCTATATGGTAGGATATCTGTATATGCGCGACAAAGGCGCGTCTTATCGAGAAGCCGGATGCTTTGCCGCCGCCATGTGTACCATAAAGCTACAATCGCACGGGCCGTTCTGCGGAACGGAGGAAGCGATAAATAATGTGATAAGAGGATAAGATGATGGGGTGATAGCAGGATATCACCCCATCATCTTATTTACAATCCGAATTTCTTCAAATCATCTTCCACGCTACCGATACCTGCAACATGGAACATATCAACCAGTACCTTGACGACATTTGGAGAAAGGAAAGCGGGCAATGTAGGTCCTAAGTGAATATCCTTCACACCGAGGCTCAATAATGCCAATAATACAATAACTGCTTTCTGTTCGTACCACGCTATGTTGTAGACTATGGGAAGTTCATTAATGTCGTTCAGCTGGAATACTTCTTTCAGCTTCATGGCTATTACCGCCAGTGAATAGCTGTCATTGCACTGCCCGGCATCCAATACACGGGGAATGCCGTTGATGTCTCCCAAACCAAGTTTATTATAGCGGTATTTGGCACAACCTGCGGTCAGGATAACGGTATCTTGCGGCAAGGCTTTGGCAAATTCCGTGTAGTAGTCACGGCTCTTCATACGTCCGTCACAACCTGCCATTACGATAAAGCGGCGTATGGCCCCGGTCTTCACGGCATCTACCACCTTGTCTGACAGTTGCAGCACCTGGTTATGGGCAAAACCGCCGATAATTTCTCCATGCTCTATCTCCACCGGAGGCTGGCATTGTTTGGCAATCTCTATGATTTCAGAAAAGTCTTTCCTACCTTCAGCATCCTTATCAATGTACTTGCAACCCGGATAGCCGGTAGAGTTGGTGGTAAACATACGTTCTTTATACACAGCATTTGCCAGAGGAGGAACGATGCAATTGGTGGTAAACAGAATCGGTCCGTTGAAGGAAGTGAATTCTTCGCGCTGTTTCCACCAGGCATTGCCATAATTGCCTACAAAATGGGAATATTTCTTGAAAGCCGGGTAATAGTGAGCAGGTAACATTTCACCATGTGTATAGACATCTATTCCTGTGCCTTCAGTCTGTTTCAATAATTCTTCCATATCCTTCAAGTCATGGCCGCTAATCAAAATTCCCGGACGGTTCTTCACACCGATATTCACCTTTGTAATTTCAGGATTACCGTAAGTACCAGTATTGGCTGCATCCAATAGAGCCATTGTCTTTACTCCAAACTCACCAGCTTCGAGAACCAGCTTCACCCACTCCTCTGCCGATAGAGACTCAACTGCAATGGTAGCCAGTGCGCGTTGCATGAAAACATGAACCGTATCATCATTGAATCCCAGACGCATGGCATGCTCCAGATAGGCAGCCATACCTTTCAAGCCATAGACAAGCAATTCTTTCAACGAGCGGAGGTCTTCATTCTGTTCACGCAGAACACCTACTGTCTTCGCTTTTCCGGCATAGTCATCACGCGTTCCCTGCCAAGTCAGTTCATCTACTTTGGGTAAGAGCACTTTGTTATGCTTGGCCTCTTGAATCAATCCATTACGCATGGTGATTCCTTTATCTACCCGCTTCAAAATGCTTTCATCATCGAAATTTGCATTCGTAATAGTGCAGAACAGAGCATCCGTCACAAAGATATTCACTTCTTCGGAGACTGGACAATCTGCCTTGCGCAAAACATCGGCAACGACAGAGACACCTCTAACCACAAACAGCAACAAGTCCATAGCTTGAGCCGTATGACTTTCTTTTCCACATACACCTTTCAGTATACAGCCGGTTCCTTTGGCTGTCTCCTGACATTGATAACAAAACATGTTCGGTTCCATATTCTTATTCATTTAAAAGTTTACATCATCTTTCCATAAGATAAGCGGCACCTCAGCAATAAAAATAAGCAAGCTTATTTTCTATTACTTTCGGTTTGCATTATCTTTGTGCAAAGATGAGAGTTCTACAACGCGAAAACTGTCACGAATGTTACATCGAATCACAAAAAAGTAAAAAAGAGAATGGAAATCCATACATTATTGAAAATGCCTCCTTTTCAAGGCATAACAGAAGAAGAATTATTATCCCTCATCCTGGCACCCGAACATGCACGCAGGCAATACAAACCTGCTGACTTTATTGCCATGCAGGGAGAAGCATACCGTTCTCTATTCATATTGTGCTGCGGCAGTGTGCGTACCCAAATGGTCAGTGCAGAGGGAAAGCAACTCACCATAGAAACGCTGAAAGCCCCGCAACTACTTGCCCCGGCTTTTGTCTTTGCCTCCGAAAACCGCTTCCCGGTAAATATCGAAGCAAAAGAGAAATGTGAGATACTCATCATAAACAAGAATGTCTTCCTGGAATTCCTGCATCGACACCCCACTGTGATGCGCAACTTTCTGCAACTGGTATCGGACAGAACTCTGTTTCTCTCCAAAAAGCTGAATGCCTTTGCCCTGCAAAGCCTAAAATCGCGCATACTGAACTATCTACGCATGCATGGCACAATACTCAACCAGCAGGAAGTGGCACAAATACTGGGAGTGGCTCGTCCCTCGCTAGCACGTGCCTTATCGGAGCTGGCAAGCGAAGGATGCATCCGGATAGAAGAGAAGGAAATGCGGATAAATGAAATCTCCGCCCAAAAGTATTTATAAAAAAACGCCCACAAAACACGCACGCCTGCGCATCTTGCGGACATCTTCATCCTTTTATAAAATTGCCTGCTTTTTCTAAGCAACTTTCTTTAATTGCATGTTCGCTTTCCTACTGCCTTTCCGAACCAATCTGCGAATCCAAAGATAATAGCCCGTCAGCGGCAAGCTGGCCCCTACCAAAGCGGCAAGAAAACTCAATATACGGGTGGTCAGCCCTCCCCAACTGCCTACATGAACGGAGAATATCCAGCCACGGATTTTTCCTGAAGCGTCGGCATCCTTATATAAGGTAGCCCCGGTGATTTCACCGCTACGGGGATTGAACGTATAGCGGTCGGCAGCACGCTGGTTGCCCAACCGATTGAAAGAAACCGTAGCAGAGCCTTTGGACACGGTAATCTGTTTATAATCAGGATTGAGTTCCTTCAGTTCTTCGTAAACCTTCTGCCAGCTTGTAAAAGGAGAGAAAGAATTTCTTTCACGATGCTCACCTCCTGGTCTGCCACCAGACCGGCCTTGAGCCCGTTCTCCTCCCTGGGCAGCAGTTTGTGCCGAAGCACCATGTCCTCCACCCCCTTGCGTGGTTTCCACTCCGAAAACTTTGTAGAAGCCGGTGCGGTACCAGGAGAAAGACCATGACAGTCCCGTAAGCGCCATTACCAACAGAAGAACCAGCGTGTACATACCGCCTGCCACATGCAGGTCATAGCAGAACCGACACCAACCCTTACCGGAAACAATCTTCAAACTGTTCTTCAAAGCCTTTTTTGTACGGGGCCACCAGATAACAATGCCCGATATCAGGACAAAGACAAACATCAGCGTGGCAGTGCCCACAATCATTTTTCCCCAGAAGATGCCTCCATCGGGCTTCATGCTGTCCAGCAACCAGCGATGCAGGCGGAACATGGTCGTGAAAAACGGCGCACGTTCATACTTGCCCTTTATCTCACCCGTATACTGGTCTACATAGACGGAAGCACGACGAGGTTTGGAAAGGTTCACCTGCCAGGCACGCTCCGGAGCAGACGAGGCTGTGACACCCGTCACAAAAACACTATCCGGCAGAGTAGCGGCCACTTTTTCGGCCACCTTGCCCATGGGAAGCGATGCCGGCCCGACTTTCTCCACATAGTAGAGGTCGCGGCGGCAGAGCTCCATCACCTCCGTCTCGAATACCAGCATGGCTCCGGAAAAACAGATAAGGGTAATCAGTAGCCCGAAGGGGACTGAAAGCCATAAATGTATTTTACGAAAAACTTTCTTCATAGGAGCTTTATTCCAGTTTACCTACACCGTTCAGTTGGGTTGCATTGACAACCAGACCCTTGGTAGCTGTTGCATTGGCAGGGTCTACCTTATAGATGGCAGGATAGCCGGAAGAGGTAGTGACTGCCACATATGCGTTGCCATTTTCCATGTACGGGGTATTACCAAAGCCGGAGACATCGCTTGGAAGGCCGTTCACATAAGTCAAAGCTCCGGTGGAGGCATTGAAGACGGCAAGTTGGTTGGCAACCTTGTCTGATGCCGTAATTGCCTTATCATACATCAGCAACAGGAAATAATTACCTGAAATATACCAAGTGCGCAAGAAAGAGGCGCCATTGGCTTTCTCTTCAAGATTATAGTAATAGGCGGCATCAAATTCCTCTGCTTTGGTATCGATGCGTACAACTCCAGCAGGCAATGTAGTCTGCTGACGCGAATCACTCATGGTCTTGGCATAGCTCGGAGAAAATACATATACATAGCCGTCGTCGGCAAGCCAGTTCATCTGGTAGTACTGTGACTTCATGCGTCCGGCAGCATAACTGATTTTGTCTGTAGTGATGACCTTATGAGAATTCAGTGTCTGATCACCAAAGATAGCGATATGGCATTCATTAGGATACTGGGTCCATTGCAATTCGTCCTTCTCATAGGCACCGCTACCCTGCCCGCCGGATTCTGTCTTTATTAAATCCTCATTACCGGAAAGCACCCACTTGTAACTACCGTCTTCATTCTTCTGCATGCAACCATACTGGCTAAGCCCCATGGGAATGGCTGCTGCATAAACCTTACTGCCCACTTGTTCTATACCGGCCAGTGTTACGTATTCACCATTTTCAAGGAAATTTTCGGCAAGAAATGGAGTATCCTTTGTTACCGAGTTCTTTGTATAAGTCTGTTTCTCGACATCCAGATAGGAAATCAAAAAAGATTGGGGAGTATATCCATTTGCATCATTCAGTTCCGTAGGGCCGTCGCCGGTAGAAGTCGTCATTATAAATTGGTCATAATAGCCGTAGGTAGTGAAACGATTGACGTTATACTCCTGGCTACGTTTTTCCAGTTCACCGTTTGTATTCATAATGAACGACTGGGTAGTGCCTGCATTTCCCTGGTGATAATTCAAGGCATACAGATATTTGTTTCCGTAGAACACCCAGTAAGTAGCCCCATCGTTCACAAGGCCATTGCCGGCAGCAGTAATTTCACCGCTTTCCAGTGACTCGGCTGTCAGCAGGACAGGAACGGAGCTACCTGAAACTGTAGCCGTGGCAGCTATCACATAGTTACCCTTTGAACCGGAACCGGAGCCGGAACCCGGTTCGTCTGTGTCTGTACAAGAAATTAAAGCCATTCCGGTCATTGCCATTGCCAAGAGGCCGGACAAAAGATAATTCTTCTTCATTTGTTCTTCTTATTAATTACACCTATTAAAACCATTATATTTATTAATCACCAAAATGTACACGTACCTTGCCATAGAACGCACGCCCGGCTTTCTGAAGACTGAAATTGTCGTACAAATCCTCGTTCGTGAAGTTGCGGCATTCAAACGAGATATTATAGCGGCCATTCTTCAGACTATAGCTCAATGTCAGGTTATGGGAGAACTGGTCGGGTACCATGAAATCCTTGTTCTTGCTACCGATGGCCTGCGAATAGTAGGAGAAGCTGTGCATGTACTGGTTGTCGTAAGTCACGGACAGCATATTCCCTTTCTTCCAGAGGTCGCGCCAATAGAAGTTTACGTCAAAATCAGCAAACTGATAGGGCACATTGGGAATGCGTGCCTTGTAACCGAGATTTTCCACAGAGTTGCCGGTACTGCCGATTTGCATCTTCTCATTGTCACGCACATTCATCTGCGTGAAGTTGCCGCCCACACTCAGCCAGCGTCCGAAGCCATAGCGTGCCGATACATTGTATCCCTTCGTCAGCACCTTGCCGTAGTTGGTATAAGTGGCCCCTTCTTTTCCTCCGCTCAAGTCCTGGATATTGCGCTGGATATAATCCTTCGTATTGCGGTATACCACACCGCCTTCCACGTAGACGGAATGTTTTCCAAAACTCCGGGAATAACTCAGGTTCAAGTTGATGTTGTCACTTTTCTCGGGACGGATGCCGATGTCTCCACTCTCCAGATCTTCGTCACCAAACATCTCTTCGATAGTGGGCAGGCGGTAAGCTTTTTCATAAGAGAGCTTCGCCTGCAAGCCGGGCAGGATGAAGTAGGTTCCGGCAGCACCATATCCCCAAGAGTCTACCGTACGGCTGGTGCGTACATAATTACTACCGGTATCATCCTCGGCCATAGGTCCTGCCACATACTGGCGGTAGTATTTGCCGAATGCCGAGAAGTTCCACTTTTCGGAAGGCATCAGGCGGTATGACAAACCGGAGATATTCTTGCGGGTCTGCTTGGCAATGGCATCCGTCTGTTCTTCCACCGCCAACAGTGAAGTATTATCACGCTGGAATGCACTCAACACATGATTGAAAGTCAGCATGTGGACTCTGGCAATGCGGTAATTCAAGGTCAATGTACCGTTCCAATTGTCATTATCGGCACGGGAATACTGGCGGGACTGTTCGCCGGGGCTGTTCAGCGGATGTTTCTCACCAAGCCAGTTGTATTCGTAGCGGGCAGTATCCACATTCGTAGTGGCATTGCGATTGTAGTTGGCTGTCAGCACCATATCCAGCCCCTTGATTATCAGGTTGCGTTTGCTGTATTCCATCGAAGGCATCAGTGAATGGCCAAAGCGGTGCTTTTCCCCGAAGACTGTCTTCTGGCGTACGCCGGTCTGTATGTCCTTGTACATGTGCGAATAGGTGAAACCGAACATCAGCCGGTCTGCCCAACTTTTGTCCACAATACCCGCTTTAGCCACAATGGCTTCGTTGTGGTAAGTATCATTGAAACGCTTCACGCGCACCTTCTCACTTTCGTTGAAACTGCCCGTCTCAAAATCCTTTACCGGCGCATCTACATAATAATCGTTGTCCGAGTAGTTTTGAAAGGCATTGATTTCATAGCTGAAACCGTTCTTGAAAGTCTGTCCGAAGTTAACGTATGAACGGTGGGTATTGAACGAGCCGTAAGAATAAGAAGCATCCAGAAACCAGTTCCGGCGTTTCTTGTTGGTAACAATATTGATGACACCGCCAATGGCATCCGTACCGAAGCCCACGGGAACTACACCTTTATATATCTCTATACGGTCGGCAAAGCTCACCGGAATATTGTTCAAGCTGAAGGAGCTTCCCACACCTTCCTGCGGCACACCGTCAATGAACACCTTGACGTGCTTTCCGCTAAAACCGTCCAGCATCAACTGCATATCCGAACCTACCCCACCCGACTCACGGAGTTTCATGCCCGGAGCCTTGGTCAAGGCATCGCTCAGATTCTTCGTGGTGTTCTGGAGTTCCTTTGTATCGACTGCCACAGCATTGAATGCCGACCTCTTCACCCGGCTCACTCCGGTAGAAACGATAGTCACCTCGTCCAGCTGTTGCGTTTCAGGAGCGATGGTTATGTTCAGCTTCATCCGCTCATCATTGACCAGCTTCACCTTTTTCTCCACCTTTGTATAACCTACGGCAGACACCACCAACGTATAGTCGCCGGCAGGCGCCTTGATGTGATAGAGGCCTTCCTGATTCGTGGTTCCTCCATAACTCGTCCCTTTCAGATAAACAGTCGCAAAATCCACCGTTTCTTTTTCCGTAGAAATGATTCTACCAGAAATCATCCCTCCTCTCCTCTGCGCATGTACAGACAGAGAAGCCAACAGAAGGAGAAACAGCAGCGAGAATTTAAATGTATATGCTTTCAATTTTATAATAATTATAATGTTGTTAGTAAACCGGTGCAAAGGTCATTATTAACATCCAGCTGTGCAATCGCTTATTGTAGGTAATTATATGGAGTGGATTTATCGTATATATCATACCATGCAATCACCATTGATAGGTATTATCAATAATAAAACAGATAAAAAAACCGAAAACGAGCTCGGAAGGTGCTGAGGAAATCTCTTAAATAATAAAATCAAAACAATTTCTTATTCGTCAGCGGCATTTATGCGGATAATCGTAAAAGAGAAAATAAAGATGTAGCAAAACTAATGATAGAGAAGCCTTATATTAGCCGATGAATAAAGACAGACTAACTTCTCATTTACTAAAAACTATTCGTCCGACAGTTGTTACATTATCGTCCGACGGCTGTTTAATTATCGTCCGACAGCTGTTGGACGATAATGCAACAACTGTCGGACGAATAAAAATTAGCAAACAAGAAACTAAAGGTCAGTAGACAAGGATATAGAATATAGTGATGCAAAAATTACCTGTCCTAACAGCCCCCTTCTATTTATAGGAGCCATCAGATACAGCATCTTATTCACGGTTCATCAAACGATGCTCCGCCATCTGCTCGAACTTCGTGCCGGGACGTCCGTAATTGGCATACGGATAAATGGAGATGCCGCCACGCGGGGTAAAGATACCAGTCACCTCGATATACTTAGGATTCATCAAATGAATGAGGTCTTTCATTATGATGTTCACGCAATCTTCGTGGAAAGCTCCGTGATTGCGGAAGCTGAACAGATAGAGCTTCAGGCTCTTGCTCTCCACCATCTTGACATCGGGGATATAGCAAATACGGATTTCCGCAAAGTCCGGTTGTCCCGTGATGGGACAAAGACTGGTGAATTCGGGGCAGTTGAAACGCACCCAGTAGTCATTGCCGGGATGCTTGTTATCAAATGCCTCTAATACTTCGGGAGCATAGTCCTGACGGTATGCTGTCTTTCTCCCCAAAAGGGAAAGTTGGTCTTTCAATTCTGTCATAGCCATATATTTTTAGTGATACAAGTGTGCCTCATTTAGTAGAAGCCAAAAACTTTTCCAATCCTTCTCTGCGCAACGTGCATGCCGGGCAGTGTCCACAACCATCTCCCGGGATACCGTTATAACAAGTCAGCGTTTCGTGGCGTATAAGTTCGAGCACTCCAAGCTCGTCTGCCAGTGCCCAGGTCTCCGCTTTGTCAATCCACATCAGTGGTGTGTGCAGTACGAATTGCTCGTCCATAGCCAGGTTCAGCGTCACGTTAAGCGACTTGATGAAAGCATCCCGGCAATCGGGATAACCGCTGAAATCGGTCTGCGACACCCCCGTCACAATATGATTAATTCCCCGCTCGCGGGCGTAGACGGCGGCTATACTCAGGAAAAACAGATTGCGTCCCGGCACAAAAGTATTCGGAAAGCTGTCTGCCGGCTTCTCCTGGTCCATCTCCATGCCGGCATCTGTCAATGAGTTATGTCCCAGCCGGCCGATAAAGGAAACATCCATTACTTCGAACTCCACACCTGCCTTACGGGCAATGGCCCTCGCCAAGTCCACTTCCTTCTGATGCTTCTGTCCATACAGAAAACTCAGCGCATACACTTTCTTAAATTCACGTTTTGCCCAAAAGAGGCAAGTGGTCGAGTCCTGCCCGCCACTGAATACCACCAAAGCAGTGTCCCTATTCATCTTGTTAAAAGCCTCTCTGTTTCCCTCCCCCGTAGGGAGGGAAACAGAGAGGGCATTGCTTATTATTTGTTTGACATAATAACTGATTTCCCCTCACTACGGGTAAGGGGCTTTAAATATCGCCTATTTTCCATACTTTATAGGAGATGCCTTCATCATAGACATCACTACCGTCTATCCGCTTAATAGCTTTTACCACACGGATAGTCACAGGCAGTATCAATACCTCGTACATGGACTTCAGCAGAATCTGGATACACATCATCACCAGCAACTCCCGCCATGCAATGATTCCTCCGAACGCCACCGGAAAGAAAATCAACGAGTCTGCCGTCTCACCAACCACCGTCGACCAAATGGCACGTGCGGAGAAATTACGCCCGTTGCTTGCCAGTTTCATGCGGCTCATTACGTAGGCATTCAGAAAAGAGCCCACCAAGAATGCCGTCAGACTAGCTATGACAATACGGGGAGCCATTCCAAAGACAAAATTGAAATGCGCGGCACCATCCCAGAAAGGGGCGGCAGGCAATGCCACGGCTATCAGTCCCAGCATTACCACAAAAAAGTTCATGGCAAAACCGCTCCAGATTATCAGACGAGCTTTACGAAAGCCCCAAACCTCGGCAATGCAATCGTTGATAATATAAGAAACAGGAAAGACCAGCAATCCGGCTGTTACGGTAATACCCAAAAACTGGATAACTTTAGTCTCAAGAAGATTGGCTGCAATCAAGCATACATTGAACAGAATGCCCAGCAACATAAAAGGTACAGATACTTTTTGTTTCATACTCCTGTTTTTTACGTGGTGTTCTAGAATACACGACCGTTATTCACGGCATCATACATTTTAAATCCGGTTGCAAAGATACAACAAGTTTTGCAAATGAACAAACAACATATATTTTAACTAAAACTCAAGCAAAACGAAAGTCCTTTTTTTATTCGAAGTAATTGCAAACTGTGCATATTTAGTTAACGAGACTTAAATAGAACATCCCAAACAAAGAATATTATTTACAACAACTTTAAAATATAAAAACTAAAAGCATATAAATCAACATATTAATAAATTATAGTACAAATTCAAAAGCATGCAACCGAATTCATCCTCAAACAAGATTTCATTCACGCAAATTCCTTAAGCATATAAAATAATAGACAACATATTTTAATACTTAAGATTCTATATTTTAAATAATTAAAATTAGGGTTATATTTGATAACAACAATCCGGAAGCTCTGGAAAACACATTGATATTAACCAAGAATATACCATATTATATATAGTAACCTTAGAAAAACAATGAATGCCTATGATTTACCCGAAAGCCCCAAGACACTATTAGTGTCATCTTCTATTCAACCTATTTATTTTGAGATCCATTAGCTTAAACAAAAAACATCTATTATGAATGAAAATCGTAAACGAGGAACATCGAACAACAAAATCCTCACAGCAATTGCCATCGCCTCCCTATTTATAGGAAGCAGCAGAATCATGGCAATAGAGACCTATTCGGAAAATTCATTCGGAGTGACAGAACAGATGCAGGCACAAACAGCCCGCGGTATTGTTGTCGACCAGAATGGAGAGCCTATCATCGGAGCAAGTATCTTGGAAAAAGGTACTACCAATTGAGTTACTACCGACTTATACGGTAAATTCTCGCTAAACGTAAAAAGAGGTGCCACCCTGGTCATTTCCTACATCGGCTATAAGACGCAGGAAGCCAAAGCAGATGCCAACATGAAAATCACCCTTGCAGAAGATTCCGAACTACTGGATGAAGTAGTTGTTGTCGGTTACGGTGTACAGAAAAAGAAACTTGTCACCGGCGCCACTGTACAAGTGAAAGGGGAAGACATAGCCAAGCTGAACACTGTGGATGCCCTGGGCGCTTTGCAGAGCCAGTCACCGGGTGTCAACATCACGCAAAACAACGGCTTCCTGGGTTCGGGCTTTAAGGTGAATATCCGCGGTATCGGTACTACCGGAACCTTCTCCCCGCTTTATGTGGTAGATGGAGTTGCCAACGGTAGCATCGACGGGCTGAACCCGAGTGACATTGAATCTTTGGACGTCTTGAAGGATGCCGCTTCCGCCGCCATCTATGGTGCGCGTGCTGCCAACGGCGTTATCCTGATTACCACCAAACGAGGTAAAACCGGTGTTGCCGAAGTCAGTTACGACGGCTATGTCGGCGTGCAGAACCTCTACAAAATCCCTACTATCCTCAATGCCCAAGAGTACATGATGATGCAGGATGAAGGCCGTGTAATGGACGGATTGAGTCCGTACAACTGGGCGACCTATATTCCGGAAAGGGATTTGCAGGCCATACAGAACGGAACATGGAAAGGGACAAACTGGCTGAAGGAAGTGCTGAATGAAGATGCATTGGTACAGAACCACGCAGTCAACATCACCGGAGGAACAGACCGTTCCAGATATGCCATAGGTATTTCATACACCAACCAAGAAGCCACCATGGGAGTTCCCGGCGAATTTCCTGAAATGAACCGCTACAACTTCCGCGTCAACTCGGACCACGTAGTCATGAAAAAAGGCAATCTTGACTTCCTGAAAGTGGGCGAAACCATCAACTACAAATATTCGCAAACGCAAGGTTCATTCGGAACCGGCGGCATTTATTGGAACGGAGTGCACAATATGCTCATCATGAGCCCGTTGATGCACCCTTACAATTCAGATGGAGACTACTACCTCTACGCAGACCAGGAAAAGGACAACTACAAATGGGATATCTCCAACGGAGCCAATAAAAACCCGATAGCTTATCTGGACTACTATATGAACCAGAACCTAAGCAAGTCCCATTACATGCAGAGCAGCTTCTATGCAGAACTGCAACCCATCAAGAACCTGCGTATCAAGAGCCAGTTCGGCTACATCATGGGAGCCTCCAGTTATCGTTCCTATTTGCCGAGATTCGATTATCTGAGTGCGTCACTCAACAACGCAGAAGACAAGGTAACCCAATCCATGTCCATGTATAACCGTTGGTCATGGGACAATACAGCCAACTACATCTTCAATATCGATGACCACAACATCGACATCCTGGTAGGTCAGAGTATGGAAAAATGGGGTATGGGAGAAGAAATGAGCGGTTCAGCCATAGGCTCAAACTTCTATGATTTCAAGCACGCTTATTTGTCCAATGTTCCATTGACCGCCAACAGTGTGTCCTCCTTGACTGGCAAGCCTAACGGGGAAGGTTCCATCGCCTCCTTCTTCGGACGTGTCAACTACAACTATCAAGAGAAATACATGGCTTCTGTCATCATGCGTGCGGACGGTTCCTCCACTTTTGCCCGCGGACACCGCTGGGGATACTTCCCTTCAGTATCCGCCGGATGGGTTATCAGCAACGAGTCCTTCATGTCAGGAATCAAATGGCTGGACTTCTTAAAGCTGCGTGCTTCCTGGGGGCAAAACGGTAACTGTAATGTATCTACTTTCCAATATCTTTCACTGATAACTTCCAACAACGGATATGGCGGTTATACGTTCGGCGACTCCATGGACCTCATCAGTACCGGTTCATACGCCTACCGACTGACCAACCCGGACCTTACCTGGGAAACACAGGAGCAATTGAATTTCGGTATCGATGCACGCTTCTTGAACAACCGCCTGGGCTTTGAATTCGACTGGTATAACAAAAATACCAGAGACTGGCTGGTTACGGCTCCGGTACTCTCTTCCTTCGGTGCCAATGCAGTGTCCGTCAATGGCGGTAATGTAAAAAACACGGGTATTGAAGTAGGACTCCACTGGAACGACAACATCGGAAAGGATTTCCAATATGGAGCCAACCTGACCCTTGCTCACAACAAGAATGAAGTGACCAAGATTGCCAACAAAGACGGAATCATCCACGGTAGCGGCAGCGTTCTGTGGGAAGGAGCCGAAGAGTGCTTCCGTGCTGAAGTAGGCAAACCCATCGGCTACTTCTACGGCTACAAGAGTAACGGCATATTCCAGAACCAGGAACAGATAGACAACTACAAAGGTCCGAAACTGAATGGCGACAAGACACAGCCGGGTGACGTAATCTGGGCAGACACCGACAATAGCGGTACGCTCGATGCCAATGACCGTACTATGATAGGTAACCCGAATCCCGACCTGACAATGGGACTTTCCCTGAATGCCAGCTGGAAGGCCATTGACTTCTCAATCACTACTTACGGCGCATTCGGCCAGCAGATTCTGAAGTGTTATCGTGACTTCTCCTCCTCACCCTTGAATAACTATACAGCAGAGATATTCCAACGCTGGCACGGCGAAGGTACGTCCGACAAGTTCCCGAGACTGTCCAGCGCTTCCAGCTCCAACTGGAACAGAGTATCAGACATTTATATCGAAGATGGAGACTATCTCAAGATAAAGAACATCACTGTGGGGTTCGACTTCAAGAAAGCATTCAAAAAGTTACCGGTACAACAGCTGCGTCTGTATCTGACCGCACAGAACCTCTTTACCTTCACCGGCTATTCCGGTATGGACCCGGAAATCGGTTACGGCGGCGACGATTATGGTTGGGCATCAGGCATCGACCTGGGCTACTACCCCAGTGCACGTACCTATATGATAGGCTTAAATGTAAAATTCTAATTAACCGAAGAAATTATGAAAAAGATATTATTCATAGCATCAGCAATACTGATTCTTCTTTCAGGATGCGAAAACTTCCTCGATTCGGAACTTCTGACCGAAAAGACAACCGCCAACTTCCCGGAGACAGAAAAGGATGCCCAAGAGATGGTGACGGCCATATACGCCCATCTGTTGTTTGAAAGTCCTGAAACCTCTTCCCAGTATTACATTGCCCAGTTGGCAGGTGACGACTGTCTGGGAGGCAACCTCTCCTACTCCAACAACTGTGCCACCAACTTCCTTATGTACAGTGGCAATCTGAATACATTTGCCGGCATCTGGGACCGTTGCTACACCCTTATCAACCGTGCCAACAATGCCATCAACACAATGGAGAACGTGAAATCATGGTCCAGCGAGAGCGAACGCAACCGGCTTTTCGGTGAGTCCTACTTCCTGCGTGCCATGGCTTATTATGAACTGGCACAAGTTTTTGGCGGAGTTCCTTTACGCACCACACTGGAAAGCACCAACCTGCCGCGTGCATCCGTAGACGAAATCTACGCCCAGATTGCAGCAGACTTGAAAAATGCTATCGAAATGATGCCCGCAAAGATTTATCCGAAAGGCTCAGACATGACCGGACACGCTACAAAATATGCCGCCGAAGCCATGATGGCACGTGTATTCCTTTTCTATACCGGACGCTACGAAAAAACCGAGCTTCCCAACGGAACTACCAAAGAGGAGGTCATCTCTTGGATAGATGACTGTGTAAACAACTCCGGTCATAAACTGGTGTCCGACCAACGCAACATTTGGGCCTATACCAACGATGCTACCGAAGACAATACCGAAGGGTTCCGTTACCAATACGTCATCAACCATAACTTGAAATGGGAAGGAAACAGTTCCGACGAAACTTTGTTCGCCAACAAGCATAACCTGAAATCCGACTGGACCTATACTTGGTTCTCCAACACTTGCGCCCAATTCTATTCACCGTCTGCCGACAACTATTCCAACAAAGACAGCTACCCCTTCGGCACCGGTTGGGGAGCTGGCCCAGTATCTCCGGCCATGGTCAACGAATGGAAAGACTGGGCCGCCAAGCAGACCTATACGGACGGTTACAAGGAGGATCCCCGTCTGACCGGTTCCATATGGTCGTACAAAGCACTCGACCCGAATATTACCGGCAACGTACTGATGGACTGCACCATGGACGAGGGTGAACCGGAATATACCGTATCCTATCGTTACTATGAACAAACCGGCTATTTCCAGAAAAAATACATCAATATCAACTCCTACAATGAAGGCAAAATCGAACCTTTCGGCAAACAGATGTTCCCCGGAATATCTTCGCAGACATCCCAACAGCTACTCCAAATTGCCGACTTGATTCATATCCGTTTTGCCGACGTCCTGCTCATGCAGTCCGAGCTGAAGCAAGACGCTACGGGTCTGAACAAGGTACGTGCCCGCTCCCACTTGGCTCCGGTTGCCTACTCTCTGGAAGCCATCAAGCAGGAACGCCGCTGGGAACTTGCATTCGAGTCCATCCGCTGGTGGGACATCCTTCGCTGGTCGGGTCCTTCACTCGAAGAAGCCGGTGACATACTCAACAAACAGACCGGGTTCAATATAATAAATGCCGCTACGGTGGTACCGATGGTAAAATTCGACTATAAGAAACGCTTACAGGCAACCCAAGGCTACTGGCCCATTCCGCAAGACGAAATCGACATCTCCAATGGAGTCCTTGAGCAGAATCCAGGCTGGGATGCATCTGCCCAGTTCTCGGATTGGAACAATATGTAAGGAGTATTAACCTATAAATAAAGACAATATGAAAGCAACAAAAATATTGATAGCAATGCTTGCTTCAGCCTTCATCGTTACTGCATGCGATCCTATCGAAGACGAAGACTTGCGAGACAAATATGTGACTGATGCCGGTACGCCCATTACCAAAGAGGCATTACAAGCTGCCATATCCATTACCCAACCCTTCCCCAACCAAGACGGAGTAGTGGAAGGCGACCAGTATATCGCCTTGAAAAACTCCCGCCCGGACATTGGCGGTTCATGGCACATAGAATGGGGGGACGAAGGAAGTAAACAAAGTAAGACACTGGTCACGGACAACGCTACGGTCATCATGGAATCCAATGCAGACTATTCCATCTACTATATGGGTATTTCCGCCAATCAAATTATCAAGACAGAGCCGGTTGTAGTGACTGTGACCAATGTATTCGACGATTGGTCCACTTACTTCACCGGTGCAACCGACAAGAGTGACAAATCTGCCAAGAAAACCTGGAAGTTCCGTGAAGTCAGCTGGGGTTCCGTCTGCAATATGGGGGCTCATGGAGGCTGGAAATATACCAGTGCAGGCTATACTCCCGAATCAAATTTTGCCTGGTGGGCCAATGTCACTGCCGCCGAAGCCGGAGACCAGTCCATGGTATTCGAATTCGACGGAAACAAGATGAAAACCTATGATGCCAGCGGAAACCTAAAGGCAGAAGGTACTTTCTCCTTCACACACGAAAAACCGGAAGACGGAGTACTGGGTGAACTGATAACGAGCATCCCCACCATCGGAGGGAATTATGACGACAACGGACAAAGCGTAGGCAGCAACAAATTCTGGCTGCTGACACTGGATGAGAACTATATCACAATCTATCATCCCGGCAAGTATAGCGGTGGTGTGGATTGGGACGACAGCGGCTGGTATGCTTACTTCAAGACTGAAGCAGGAACCGATTCTGAATAATATGCACTCTCTATGAAAAAGAAACTGCTATTTATAATAGCTACTGTCTTTCTAGTAGCCGCATGTCACAATGACGACTACATTCCCGGACTGCCAGCTCCGGGAAATGAAGACAACGAGACCGAAATGGCCGAGCAGGTTGCAGGCCGGGTTGCATTGGGCTACGTCACTTATTATGGCACATCCATACCCGATGCCAAATACCTGACCCACATAAACTACGCTTTTGCAGAATTATATGTTAAAAACGGAATTTATGAAAAGTTTGGCCTGCAAGGTGATAAATCCCGTTTTGATAAGGTAAAGAAAATAAAGAGCCAGTATCCACATGTGAAGATATTACTCTCTTTTACCAATAGCGTTTCCAATTCTGACAATTCCCAGGACGGAGGCTTCTCCGCCCTGGCGAAGAGTCCGGAAATGCGCAAGCAATTCGCACAAGACTGCAGAGCCTTTGTTCTGAGTGAGGGTATAGACGGTATTGACATTGACTGGGAATTTCCCGGTATGACTTTCAGCAGCAATGCCTATGACGAGTTGGTAGATGTGGAAAACTTCACCCTATTGATGAAAGACTTGCGTGCAGAGTTGGGGCAGTCCACCCTATTGACCTATGCAGGTTATTGCATGGACAAGCGTCCCCAAGGCGAAGGCTACAAATATATTGATGTAAAGGCTGTAGACCCGTATGTAGATTTCGTCAATATCATGGCCTATGATCTGGTTGGTGCCCCCCAGCATCAATCAGCATTGAACAAGCCTAGTAATTACTGGGACTGCCAGCATTCCGTAGACGAATACCTGAATGCAGGTGTAGCTGCCAACAAATTAGTATTGGGGATTCCATTCTATGGAAGGGCAGATTTCAATTCCGGCGGCAGTATCAATTATCGGGATATTCTCAACTTGAGCAAAGACGACAGCTATGTCATCGATAATTGGGATGCCGAAGGCAATGTCCCCTATGTCACCAAAAACGGCAGTTTCTACTGTGGCTACGACAATCCCCGCAGTATTGCCGCCAAAGGTGAATGGATATTAAAAAACGGCATGAAAGGCATGATGTTCTGGGATTATGAAGGTGACGACACCATGGGAACCCTACGCAAAGCGCTATGGAATGCCGTCATGAAAAAATAAATAACTTAACACACATCCTCAGGAGGTTATTCCGGAAATTAGGGTAAGGGTAATTTTGCATACGATCTTCATTCAAGGCAAGAATACTGACGGAATAACCTCCTTTCTTCCTCCAAGACTACAAAACCTTTTTTCATTTAAGTTGTTGAAAGCACATTCATCAAAACCTAACTTAAATGAAAACAATCTTAAAAGCAATGTTTCTGTTGTGCGTAACCGGACTTCCCTTGTCCACTATCCATGCACAAAAAAAAGAGATTATCGATGACGAAGCTCCAAACGGCATTGTCATAGTTACCATCGACAAAGCGGGCGACGAGATTATCCGCATCATGAATGAGTCACAATTGCCTTACATCCATGACCCGAAAGCTCCCCGCTTCTTATTGATGGACAAACAAGGCAAATTCGCCCTGGGTATCGGAGGGTATGTCCGTGCCACCGGCGAGTATGATTTTGGAGGTATTGTGGATGACATCGACTTTGTTCCTGCCAACATTCCAAGCAGTAGTAAAATCAAAAATCAATTTCAGATGGATGCCAGTACGGCTACTATCTTTCTGAAATTGGTCGGACACACCCGGCTATTGGGTGACTTCACAGTCTATACTGCTGGAAATTTCCGTGGTGGAGACAAAACATTCCAACTGCGCAATGCCTATCTTTCATTCCGCAATATAACAATAGGATACAATTATGGCGGTTTCATGGACTTAGGCGCCCTCCCTTCCACCATTGACTTTCAAGGTCCCAACGGTGCCACATTCTACCGCGCCACACAATTGTCATATACTTATAAAGGGCTGAAAGACTTTCGTTTCCAAGCTTCCATCGAGGCGCCTGCCGTTGACGGCACAACAAGCAGCCAATTCGAGATTGCCCAGCAACGCATGCCGGACTTCACGGCTTCGGCACAATACAGCTGGAACAGCAGCAGTCATCTGCGTGTAGGAGGTATCATCCGCAGCATGACATATACCAATGTAGAAAGGGATAAGGCATCCAGTGTCACCGGATACGGTATACAAGCCTCAACGACCTTCAATCTCGGTAAAAAATGGCAGGCATTCGGGCAAGTCAACTATGGTAAAGGTATCGGGCAATACCTGAACGACATCAGCAATCTGAACGTCGATATTGTCCCCAATCCCGAAAAGGAAGGCAAAATGCAGGCATTGCCCATGCTGGGCTGGTATGCAGGTCTGCAATATAACATATCTCCGAAGATATTCCTCTCAAGCACTTACAGCATGTCCCGCCTTTATTCTGAAGACGGTTATCCCAACGACCTGCCAAGTACCTATCGCTACGGACAGTATTTCGTAGCCAACGTATTCTGGAACGTAACCCCGAACATGCAGGTAGGCGCTGAATATCTGCGTGGCTGGCGCACCAACTTCGACAATTCCACCAACCATGCCAACCGTATGAACCTGCTTGTACAGTATTCTTTCTAATCCAATATAAAAAGAGAAGCCGCCTCAAATCGACATTTGAGACGGCTTCTTAATATATAAAGGTAGGATTGTGAAATCAGAACTTATAGTCAACACCAAGACCAAACACTTTATTAGTACGGCTATAAACATTCTTGGTGGTTTCACTTATCTTCTTTGTATAATCATCATAGTTTGTCCAAAAATAGGCTATATTCATAGTCAAATGCTTTGTCATTTTGATGGCAGCACCAAACCCCAGTGAATAAGAGTCACATGAAAAACTTATATCACTCTGAAAATCATCAGCCAAGCCATAATCTGTACGCTGATAACCAGCACTGATGGTCAGCTGTTTAGCTATATCCCATTCTGCACCAATCAAAATTTCATGTGTGCCATGCTTCAACGCTTTCTGCTTATCATTGGCCATCCCTGCCGCTTTATCAAAAAAATGGTGATATTCCAGCGTTGCACGAAGCGTAGGAAGGAATTCATAACCAACAGCTGCAGTCAATAATGCAGGGATATCACTCGGAGTATTCACACCATCCTTATAGTCAGCCAAAGGATTCCCTTCATCTCCCATAGCAGTTCCCATCGCACGTACTTCAGCTTTTTTGGTTTTATTTTCGAGATTAAGACTGGTCATAAACTCGTACTTCAACCCAATATTCCATTTGCCCAACTTCACATCAGCTCCCAAGATAGGGGTCAATCCCCAGCCGGTCTGGTCGCAGTCTAAATCGATACCAACCAATTCCATACCACCATAAGTAGGAATATTACTGTGTGCGGTTGCAGTCAGAAATCCTTCATACCCACCGGTAAAATAATTCATACGTCCACCGGCAAACACACCTAACCAATCATTAACTTGATACGACAACCCCAATTGCACACCATAAATAAACTGGCTTCCATCCATTGCACTATTGATAGAATACATATTGGGAGTGATTTGACCACCCGAAATAGTATGGACTTGTCCCATCACCATTGAATCGAACATACCCAAACCATCATCAAACGATGCCTTACCACCACCACCTACAACAGCAAAGCTACCGGAAATAGTCCAGTCTCCTTTTTTATATGCACCTTGAAAACTAGGAATGAAAGGAGCAGAAGCTTTTCCTTTATAATAACGTGTATTCCCATCTTCAATAAACAAGGGAAATGTCGCCTTTATGTTACGAGTCTGATAAGCACTTTGTCCATTCAAAGACAAATAGAGACCATCTTCCGGCAAGAAGGCCAAACCGGCCGGATTAGAATAGACACCGTCAATATCAATGGAAGCACCACGTGCTAACATTCTAAGAAAAGATACATGCTGATTTGTATTTGTCAGGATACCACCCGCAAAAGTTGGAATTGAAACGATTAACATCACAATGCTAATCAACGAAATTTTTCTCATCTAAATCTTTTTTAATTGTTTTCGGGCGCAAAGGTACAATAATATTGCACATAAAAAATAGTTTTGTGCATAAAGTTATCCTAATATAATACTTTCATTGAAATACCAAATAGTTTCTAATGAAACAAATGGAAATAATTATCATTTTATGGATCCTTCCGGCCACTGAACCATATCAACTTTCCACTTGTTATCTCCCTATTATTATATAACATTTAAAAAACAACAAATCCCATGGCATACACTATTGCATTTTTTGGCAGCAAACCTTATGATGAAGCATCTTTCAATGAAAAGAACAAGGAATATAGTTTTGAGCTCCGCTACTATAAAGGGCATCTCAACAAGCACAATGTTATTTTAACCCAAGGCGTAGATGCAGTCTGTATCTTCGTGAACGACACGGCCGATGCCGAAGTTATTCGTCTGATGGCGGACAATGGTGTGAAATTATTGGCGTTGCGCTGCGCCGGCTACAACAATGTAGATTTGAAAGCAGCTACCGACTGTGGCATTACCGTAGTGCACGTCCCTGCCTATTCCCCTTATGCCGTGGCAGAGTATACCGTTGCCCTGATGTTATCCCTCAACCGTAAAATTCCACGCGCCACCTGGCGGACACGGGACGGAAACTTCTCGCTGCACGGACTTCTGGGCTTCGACATGTACGGAAAGACAGCAGGCATCATCGGTACGGGAAAAATTGCCAAAAAACTGATATGTATCCTGCGCGGATTCGGCATGAATATCCTTGCCTACGACCTCTATCCCGACTATAATTTTGCCCGTGAACACCAAGTGGTATATACCAGCCTGGAT
The DNA here is from genome assembly GCF_003602965.1 of Bacteroides sp. AF25-5LB. Taxonomy (NCBI): domain Bacteria; kingdom Pseudomonadati; phylum Bacteroidota; class Bacteroidia; order Bacteroidales; family Bacteroidaceae; genus Bacteroides; species Bacteroides sp. AF25-5LB. The sequence continues at coordinate 42,528 of NZ_QTMC01000016.1, read as the reverse complement.
GAGCTTTATCACAATTCGGATATCATCTCCCTGCACTGCCCGCTGACTGAGCAGACCAAATATCTCATCAACGACTATTCCATCAGTAAAATGAAGGACGGAGTAATGATTATCAATACCGGACGTGGACAACTCATCCATACCAACGCCCTGATTGAAGGACTGAAAAACAAGAAAATCGGCTCTGCCGGCCTGGATGTGTACGAAGAGGAAAGCGAATATTTCTATGAAGACCAATCGGACAAAATCATCGATGACGATACCCTGGCGCGGCTACTGTCCTTCAATAATGTCATCGTCACTTCGCACCAGGCCTTTTTCACACGCGAGGCACTGGAAAACATTGCTTCGACAACGTTACAGAACATCAAAGATTTTATGAACCATAAGCCACTGGAAAATGAGGTCAAAGCATAGTTCCCACTCATTTACAAATTATTAGACATCGGTTTTAAAACTTTATAACTTTCCAAAGCGTTACTAGTATATAAACCATTTTAGGAAAAGGAATAAATTATGAAAAAAGTTATAGACAAATCAGATAGCAGAGGTCATTCCCTATATGATTGGCTTGACAGCCACCACACCTTCAGTTTTGACGAGTATTACAATCCCCGCCGGATGAATTTCGGCGCCTTGCGTGTACTGAACGACGACCGTGTGGCTCCGGGAAAGGGCTTCGGCACACATCCTCATAAAAATATGGAAATCATCTCCATTCCCTTGAAAGGGAAACTGAAACATGGGGACAGTCATCAGAACAGCCGCGTCATCACTCCGGGAGATATACAAACCATGAGTGCCGGCACCGGCATCTACCACAGCGAAATGAACGGCAGTGACACTGAAGCGGTAGAATTCCTGCAAATCTGGGTGATGCCCGAAAAGCTGAACACACCACCCGCATACCAGGACTTCGACGTACGTCCACTTCTGCGCAAAAATGAAATGGCGCTAATAGTATCCCCTGACGGCGATGCTCCTGCCAGATTGCTACAACAGACCTGGTTCTCTATCGGTGAAATAGAAGCTGGAAAGAAGATTGACTACCACATGCACCAATCGCATTCCGGTGTCTACATCTTCGTAATGGAGGGTGAAGTCAAAGTGGACGGCACAGTGCTCTCACGTCGTGACGGAATGGGAGTGTACGAAACCGGCAGTTTTGAGCTGGAAACACTGAAAGACTCTCACATTCTCTTCATAGAAGTACCGATGTAGCGTGCTTTTGCATAAAATAACAGCTTAAACCGGAAGTTTGTGTAGCGTTTTTTGTAATATTGCGCTATAATTCAATCCGTAAATGAAACTTGATTACATCTACCATAGCGGCTTCGCGATTGAAGCGGACGGAGTGACGGTCATTATCGATTACTATAAAGATTCCTCGGAAGAGGTTTTCAATAAAGGTATCGTGCACGACAATCTCTTGGAAAAGCCGGGCGTACTCTACGTACTATGCTCGCATTTCCATCCCGACCACTTCAATCGCGAAGTTCTTTCATGGAAAAAACAGCGGCCCGACATCCGCTACATATTCTCCAAAGACATCCTGAAGCACCGCCGCGCCTCAGCGGAAGATGCCACCTATATCAATAAGGGCGACACCTACGAAGACGAACATATCCGTATCCAAGCCTTCAGTTCCACCGATGTGGGTATCTCCTTCCTGATAGACCTGCAGGGCAGGCGACTGTTCCATGCCGGTGACCTAAACAACTGGCACTGGAGCGAGGAATCTACTCCGCAGGAAATACGCAAGGCCGAAGGTGACTTTCTGGCCGAAGTGAGAGCTCTGCAGCAAACTGCACCTGCCATAGATGTAGCCATGTTTCCGGTAGACAGCCGTATCGGAAAAGATTATATGCGTGGAGCAGAACAATTCGTGGAACGAATAAAAATCACTATATTTGTACCGATGCACTTCAGCGAAGATTATCAGGGAGGCAACGCCTTCCGGCAGTTTGCCGAGAGCAAGGGATGCCACTTTCTGAGCATCGCACACCGTGGTGAAAGTTTCGAACTCCCCAACTTGTAGCCCATAATTCGTAAATTAATAATTAAAACACATACTATTATGAAAAATTTGACACAACTTCTTTTTACACTGTTTTGCCTGTGTCTGCCGACCATGCTGCAGGCGCAGGATAGGGACGACAGTAAATATCTGGCCGGTGCCGTTCCCGAGGTGGACGGTAAAGTGGTATTCACCAAAGAATTCAGCATCCCCGGCATGTCTCAGGATGAAATCTACGAACGTCTGCTCGGCTGGATGGATGCCCGTCTGAAAGAGAATGAAAATAACAGCCGTGTAGTATTCTCAGACAAAGAGAAAGGACAGATTGTAGGTATCGGGGATGAATGGATTGTATTCAGTTCTACGGCTCTGTCATTAGACCGTACCAAAATCCTTTACCAGCTGACTGTGACCTGCCAACCCGAAAAGAGCGTGCTCGAAGTAGAGAAGATACGGTTTAACTACCGCGAAGGAAAAGAAAAATATACCGCCGAGGAGTGGATTGTAGACAAGTATGCCTTGAACAAGGCGAAGACCAAACTGGTACGCGGACTTGCCAAGTGGCGCAGAAAAACCGTAGACTTCGTTGATGACCTTTGCCTGGGAGCAGCAGAAGCATTGAGCGCCACCACTGCCAAAGCTCCGGTAGAAGAAAAGAAGGAAGAAAAGAAAGAGGTGAAGGCTGTCGTCAATTCCGGTCCGACGGTAATCACCCCAAAGAAACAAGTTACCGTGGAACCCGCCCAGGCTGCTGAAAAGGCATCCGAAGGCGTCGTGAAAGATGCCCAAGTCATCGAAGTGCCCCAAGTCAAGAAACCTGCCGCACTGGTTCCTGCCCAAAAGAGCCAGCAACAAGAATATACGACCATAGCCCCCGAGCAATTGTCAGCCGATGCCATCCAGACCGGAGCAGGCAAATTGGTTATCGTCATCGGCCAAGAGCCTTTCAACATGACCATGATGACAGCAAACTCCGGAGGTTCTTTGGGCAAAGTCAACGGCAAACCAGTTGTATTCAGCATACTGTCGCCCGACCAACCGTATGAACAAATGGAAAAAGCAGAAAGCTATACCATCCGTTTCTATCCTACGGGACAGACAGAGCCTACGGTCATTCTGGAATGTAAGAAGCTGCCCTCACCGGCAACGATGGAAGGTATGCCACGCACGTATGTAGGTGAAATTCTGAAAGCAATGGTCAAATGACCGCACACGCAGACTGTAAATTGTAAATAATCAAATCAGAAATAAACAAATGGAAATAAAAAGTAAATTCGACCATTTTAATATCAATGTCACCAACCTGGAACGTAGCATCGCATTCTACGAAAAGGCACTGGGGCTGAAAGAACATCATAGGAAAGAGTCGTCCGACGGCTCTTTCACTCTGGTCTATCTGACCGACGGCAGTACCGGCTTCCTGCTGGAACTGACCTGCTTGAAAGACCACCCACAAGCCTACGAATTAGGAGAGAACGAGAGTCACCTCTGCTTCCGCGTATCCGGCGATTACAACGCCATACGCCAATACCATAAGGAAAACGGATGGGTATGCTTCGAAAACACAGCAATGGGACTGTACTTTATCAATGACCCGGATGACTATTGGATTGAGGTACTGCCGGAGAAATGATATTTTACATCACTAAAACAACGAAATATATGAGTATAGAAGAAGCGATGATGGGTGGTATTGTCTTCAAAGGCAAAAAGGACAAACCTAAAGAAGAAAACAAGATAAAGACCAAAGCCAAGAAGAAAACCTACATTACCGGGCAACACGGTTCCGCCTCAGCCAAAATGAAAGCAGAAATCCGCCGCAAACGCGCTAACAGACATAAGAAATGATAAATACAGCCTTATTGCCTGCCGACAAGGACCCGATGGGCGCAGCCATAGCCGATTACTTTAAACGGCATAAAGCCGACCGCCTACGCGTGTTCTCTTCACAATTTGATGAGGACGAAATTCCCGTCGAAGAGCTATTCCGCACAGAAAAGCAAATGCCCTTGCTGGAGCGTACTGCTCTGCAAATGGCAACCGGAAGGATTCTGGATGTGGGTGCCGGCAGCGGTTGCCATAGCCTTGCCCTGCAAGAAGCCGGAAAAGAGGTCCATGCCATCGACATTTCCCCGCTTTCCGTGGAAGTGATGAAGCAGCGAGGTGTGCGTAGCGTGTCACAAACCAATCTGTTCAATGAACACTTTGCCGATGAATACGACACTATCCTGATGCTGATGAACGGTTCCGGCATTATCGGAAAGTTGGAGAATCTGCCTGATTTTTTCCGGAAGATGAAGCTGCTGCTCCGGCCTGGAGGCTGCGTTTTAATGGATTCCAGCAACCTGAGCTATCTGTTCGAAGAGGAAGATGGCAGTATTGTTATCGACCTTGCCGGTGATTACTACGGAGAGGTAGACTTCCAGATGCAATACAAGAATGTCAAAGGCGACTCCTTTGACTGGCTCTACATCGACTTCCAAACCCTGAGCCTTTATGCTGCCGAAAACGGCTTTACTGCAGAACTGGTGAAAGAGGGTACACATTATGACTATCTTGCCAAACTATCCCGACAAGGATAAAAAGAAACAAGAAGGCTTTTGACAAGCCTTCTTGTTTCTTTTTATCCTTCTTATTCCGACTATTCAGCCAGCATTCCGTCAATCTCCTTCACCAAAGAAGCAAATTCTTCAGGGTTATACAAACGTGTCAGCTTCACAATACGCCCTTCCTTATCAATCAAGACATTGCGTGTGATACCTGCCTTGCGGAGCGCATACTTCGCAAATATATCCGCTCCCGGGTCCAGACCCAAAGGATAGGTCACTCCGGTTGACTTACCAAAAGCAATCACTTTCTCCAACGGCTCGTCACGGTCGATGCCAATCAGCATAAAATCCGGATTCGACTTATGTTTCAGCCAAATATCCTTCTCAATGAAAGGCATCTCCTTACGGCACACTCCACACCAGCTCGCGGTAAACTGCAACATGACCACCTTCCCACGAAGTCCCGAAAGGGTAATGCTTTTCCCATCCGTCAGCTTCACCGTAAAATCAGGAGCCATCTCCCCCACCTTAACGATGTAGCCGGTACTGTCCGCCACTACATCCTGTGCCTTGCCTGCTATGCTGCACATAGCAAACAGACAGAAAATCAGAAATCCAACTTTTTTCATTTTATTCAATCTTTAATAAGTAAGCTGTAACTATTCAGCGAATGATATTTTATAGAATGGGCAAACAATTCCCTATAACAAAAAACTCCGAAACACTTTTAAAAAGCAGTTTCGGAGTTTTATTCTTGGAGGTACCTGGCAGATTCGAACTGCCGTACACGGTTTTGCAGACCGCTGACTAAGCCACTCATCCAAGGTACCGGTTCTTACAAGAACTCTTTATTTCTTGTTTGCGGATGCAAAGGTAGCACTTTTTTTGAAACTACCAACTATCCGCAACAACTTTTCTTCTTTTTTTTCGTCACTCCACTGCACTCCGCACGCTTCTTATCATACAAATTCTTTAGTTCACAGCCACTTGCACAACTATCACACGGATTACCATTTTCTTTGACCCGATGAAAAAAAGAATAAATACTCATGCCAATCCGCACAGCGCAGAGCAACAACAATAAGGCTACTACCCACTCCTGCCAACTATTCATCATAAAAACAGACCTCCTATCTGATAAATTGCAAAAGACATCAGCCAGGCCAGCGCAGTAGTATAAAGCCCCGCAAACACGGCCCACTTCCAACTGCCCGACTCACCTTTAATGGCTGCCAACGTGGCGATGCACGGAAAATAAATCAGCACAAACACCATGTAGCCGAAAGCCACCAGGGGCGTTATCGGAATGCGTTCGCCCAAGCTTGCGGCATCTGCCTCGGCATCGTCGGCATAAAGCACTCCGAGCGTGCTTACCACCAGTTCCTTGGCGCCCACGCCAGAAAGGATGCCGATGCCCAGCTTCCAGTCGAATCCCAACGGTTCGATGACTGGTTCCATGGCTTTACCAATCCGGCCGATGTAGGAATTTTCCTGCTGTTCCGTCACACTTTCATATTCATCGTGGTTGGGATAATATCCCAATGCCCAGATAACGATGGATGCCACCATAATGATACCTCCCATCTTGCGGAGATACTGCGCCCCCTTCTCCCACGTATGGCGGAAGATGGCCTTGGATGTCGGCATACGATAAGGCGGCAGCTCCATGACAAACGGTGTATCGTCCCCTTTCACCAGGAAGCGGCAGAAAAGACGTGCCATGACCACTGCCAACAGAATGCCGATGGCATAGATTACTAACAGCACAAAGCTCGCATTGTTCGGGAAGAAGGCGCCTGCCAGCAATAAATAGATGGGCAGACGGGCGCTACACGACATCAGTGGGTTAATGAGCATCGTCACCAGACGGCTCTTGCGGTTCTCTATGGTACGCGAAGCCATGATGGCGGGCACATTACACCCAAAGCCCATAATCAGCGGAATGAAGGACTTTCCATGCAAACCCATCTTATGCATAATCTTATCCATGATGAAAGCGGCACGCGCCATATAGCCCGAGTCCTCCATCAAGGAAATGAAGAAATAGAGTAACAGAATATTCGGCAGGAATACAATGACGCCTCCCACACCACCGACAATACCATCCACCAGAAGGTCCTTCAGCGGTCCTTCGGACATGTTGTTGCGTATCAGGTCGCCCAATTCGCCTACCAGCCATTCAATCCCCTGCATAGGATAGTCGCCCAGCACAAAGGTGCCTTCGAACATCAGATAAAGGAAAAGGAAGAAAATGGGATAGCCCCATACACGGTGAGTAACGATTGAGTCTATGATTTGAGTGGTCCGCGACGTATCCTGATGATTGTCCACATAGGTCTCCCGCAGGGCACCGGCTATAAAACCATACTTGGCATCGGTGATGGCCTGCTCGCTCTCCTCGTTCACCACCTCGGCAATCCGTGCCTCTTCCCGGTCGCGGACGGCAAGAATTTCCTTTCCGTTGGGCAGCTCCTCCACAATCTTTTTCAAGTCTTCGTCGTTCTCCAGCAGCTTGATGGCAAGGAAACGTGTGGAATATTTGTGGCGGATGTTCTCATTGACGCTGATGACGCGCTTCACCTCCTCAATGCTACGTTCCAGCTCGGGACCGTGATTGATATGGATATGGCGGTAGAAGCCGCGCGGCTGTTCTATCTCTTCTTTATGGCTGCCGAAGTCATGGTCGGGAACATACTCCTTATGCCAGCTGCGAAGGTCATTCAATATCTCGCTGCGCATCCTGCCTTTATGGTCGAGGAAATCGCCGCCTTCGTAAATATTGATAATCACATGGAACAGCTGTTCGATGCCTTTTCCGCTACGGCTGACCGTAGGCAACATCGGAACTCCGAACAACTGGCTGAGCTTTACATAATCCAGCGTGTTTCCACTGGCTTCCAGCTCATCGTACATGTTCAGTGCAATCACCATGCGCACGTTCATGTCAATCAGCTGGGTGGTGAGATAGAGATTGCGTTCCAGGTTGGAAGAGTCCACAACATTGATAATGATATCCGGCGTTTCATTGATAATGTGCCGGCGGACATAGATTTCTTCGGGAGAGTAGGCCGAGAGGGAATAGGTTCCGGGAAGGTCGACAATACGGAAGTGATAGCCCTGGAAGTCAAAATACCCCTCCTTGGCATCTACCGTAACACCACTGTAATTACCCACATGCTCGTGCGAGCCGGAAGCGATGTTGAAAAGAGAAGTTTTACCACAGTTGGGATTTCCCACCAAAGCCACATTTATGGTTCGGCGTTTGCCGAGGGCCAGTTGCTTCAGCTCATCTTCGCCCAGATGCATGTTTTCGCCCAGCCCCTCGTGGTAATCGGGCTGCACAGCCTGCTCCTTGGCTTCCTGCTCACTGATAATCTCTATCATCTCAGCCTCCTGCCGACGAAGAGAAATCTCATATCCCATTACTTTGTATTTGATAGGGTCACGTAACGGAGCATTCAGCAAGACCTCCACTGTTTTACCTTTAATAAATCCCATTTCCACAATCCGTTTGCGGAAACCACCGTGTCCCAGCACTTTTACGATTACACCTTTTTCACCGGTATTCAATTCGGACAAACGCATAGTCTTTCTGCCTTTCTTTTCTATTTTGGGGACAAAGATAATACTTATGGCTACAAGGTACAAATAATTTAGAATGTTTTTAAATAAGAGACACTAAACAATAATTCCCAGAAGGCAGAACATTATTTCCAGAGATACTAAATCGTAATTTTACCACAGCTTTGTTCTTTTCTTACCACAGCTGTGGTAAGAAAAGAACAAAGCTGTGGTATGCATAAAACACAACTGTAGTAAGATTAGCTTTTAGCAAATACGACCTTAGCCGATAAAGATTTTGAAAATAGATACTTGCAGATATGGCAATAAAAATCGTTTGCACTATCTTTGCACCACTCTATAGTTGAATATGCAGAAGGTAGTACAATACATCGAGCGCCACAAGCTCTTCTCGCCGGACGACAAGATACTTGTGGCACTGAGCGGCGGGGCGGACTCCGTGGCGTTGCTGCGTCTGCTCCTCAGCCTGGGATACACATGCGAAGCCGCCCATTGCAACTTCCATCTGCGCGGAGCGGAATCCGACCGCGACGAGCACTTTGTACGCCAGCTCTGCCTGGAGCACCGGGTGACGCTGCACACCGTCCACTTCAACACGGAGCAGGAAGCAAAGGAACGGCATATCTCCATCGAAATGGCTGCAAGGGAATTGCGCTACGCGTGGTTCGAAAAAACAAGGGAAGCATGCAGTGCAGCCGTCATTGCCGTCGCCCACCATCAGGATGACAGTGTGGAGACATTGCTGCTCAATCTGATTCGCGGTACCGGCATCAACGGGTTGCGGGGCATACGCCCCCGAAACGGACATATAGTCCGCCCCTTGCTCTGTCTGGACAGAAAGGAAATCGTCGGTTATCTGGAAAGTATCGGGCAATCCTACGTGACGGACAGCACCAATCTGCAGGACGAATATACCCGCAACAAAATACGCTTGAACCTGCTTCCCATGATGCAGGAGATAAACCCCTCCGTCAAGGAAAGCATCCTCAAAACGGCAGAGCATCTGGACGATGCGGCCTCTATATATAATATAGGTATAGAAGAAGCCAAACTGCGGGTCAAGACATCGGAAGGCATAAGTATCAACGCCCTGAAGCAAGAAGCGGCATCGGAAACGGTCTTATTTGAGATCCTGCATCCGCTCGGGTTCAACGCCGCACAAGTAAGGGACATCTGCCGGACATTGGACGGACAGCCCGGCAAAGTCTTTGCCACCCCCGGCTGGCGTGTCATCAAAGACCGCGGCTCGTTGTTGATAGAGCCCGTACAAGAAGCCGTAAAGCCCTTATTGGAAATAAAAGAACATCCCTATACACCGGATTTCATGATTCCACGCGACAAAGCTACCGCCTGCTTTGATGCCGACAAACTCCAGCATCCCCTCTCGCTACGCCTTTGCAGGCAGGGAGACAGCTTCGTGCCCTTCGGCATGAAAGGCCGGAAGAAGGTAAGCGACTACTTGACCGACCGCAAGTTCTCCCTTCTGCGCAAAGAACGGCAATGGGTACTTTGCTGCGGAGATGACATCATCTGGCTGGTGGGAGAACGGGCGGACAACCGTTTCAGAATAGACGAAAAAACCCGGAAAGTGCTGGTTGTATCAACCACCGGCCAGTAGCCATCACAGAATGATTCTGTCCTCCTTCTGTTTCTTGAAGCAATCGGAAAGCAATACGGCAAACGGCGTGTCATACGTGCGCGCCTTCTGCGGACAGCCTTTCACACAAGCACAACATTTGATGCATTTCTCTGCAACCGTATTACACTCGTCTCCTTTTATAATGGCTCCTGCAGGACAATGCTTCACGCAATATCCGCAATGCGTACAACGTTCCGCATCTACTTGCGGAGTGCGGGGCATAGGCACCCCACTCTTACGCAACTTGACGACTCTGCGCAAAAAGCGGAGTAACGGGAAGAAAGGCTGGCGCGGACGCTGGATACGGGTCACATCCACCCCATACAGTTTCTCCATATCTTCGGCCGCTGCTATTTTAGCACGTATCTTTTCACCAAAAAGCTTTGCATACTCCAAGTCGTCCGCATCCGGACGTCCGGCCGCCACCGGATATTTCTCACTGCTATAAGAATGCTCGCCTACAAACGTGGCGCCTGCAATTACCTTGAAGCCCAACTTCGTGACAAAAGCATCCAATTCCACCAAAGCCTTCTCATAGGCCCGGTTGCCGTAAACCACCACAACCACGGCAGGTGCACCGTCAGCATGAAGCTTCTTCATTCTCTCCAATGCCAAAGGAGCCACATGACCGCCATATACGGGCACCGTGATGACCGCCAAAGCATGAGAAGGCACCTCCCTTTTACCCGCCGCCTCCAAGGTGAGGTCCACTTTGGAGACAGACGAAATTCCCGTTCCGTGAACAATTGCCTCTCCCACTTGTTTAGAGGTACAAGTAGGTGAAAAAGTTATCAACTGCACTTCATCTATATTCATAAACCAATCCTTCATGTTGTTGTTAATACAGCAAAGATAAAGTTTTAAATTTAAAAAAAAGATGATTTGTTTATGAAACCAAAAATATTTATTACCTTTGCACCGTTGAAACATTCTGCGACTTCTTGCTGTGGCGAGAATTGTTTATCAGATTTCCGGTTCAATAATAAATATCCCATATAAATCATATATCACAAGGTAAACTTGCCCAAGTTGCTTCCTACAACAACTGCAACTGTGCACTTATGCCTTTCAATAAAAGTAAATTTTAAACCATTCACATATATACTGTATGTATAACATCATTCAACTGAACGACAAAAATTTGTCGGAACTACAAACTATTGCCCAAGAACTGGGCATAAAAAAAACAGACTCACTCAAAAAAGAAGAACTTGTTTACAAGATACTTGACGAACAAGCTATCGCAGGCGCTACCAAGAAAGTTGCCGCCGACAAGCTGAAGGAAGAGCGTAAAGGGGAAAAGCAAAAACGCTCGCGCGTCACTGTAAAGACCGTAAAAAAGGAAGGTGCCGACAAAGTGTTCTCAGCCAATAAAAACGGAGACCTCACCAAAGCCAAAACAGAGGAAGTACCGGCTGCGAAAGAACAACCCAAAACTGTGGAAGCACCCCAAGAACCGACCATAGAAGCTGCAACGCCGGCGCCAGCCAAAGAAGCCGCCCCCCCCAAACGCAAACCGGGACGCCCCCGCAAGGTAAAGGAAGAGGCTGCCGCACCCCAAGCAACAGAAACCCCGAAGGTTGCCGAACCAGAACTGAACTTCGAGGCTAAAGCTCCGAAAACAGAACCTCAAGCGGAAGCTAAAAAAGTGGAAGCTAAAAAAGCCGTGAAGAATATCGTACCGGACGAAAGCCCTATTCTGGCCGAGGCGGCAGATGACTTCATCCCCATTGAAGACCTCCCCACAGAAAAGATAGAGTTGCCTTCCGAACTTATCGGTAAATTCGAAGCGACCAAAGCAGAAACTCCCGCAACTCCCACTCCTGCCGTTGCCCCTGCCGAACTGCAACCGCAACAGCCACAACGCCCACGCCTCCGTCCCCGTGACAACAACAACCCATATAATAATAACAACAATAATAACCGTACCGGTGGCTATAACCAGCAGCGCCCCGTACAGCAGCGCCCTGCACAACCGTATAACAACGGAGAGAACTATCCCGCCGCTCCGGAACGCAAACCCGTAATAGAACGCGAGAAAGCGTACGAATTCGACGACATCCTCACCGGAACCGGTGTACTGGAAATCATGCAGGATGGCTACGGCTTCCTCCGTTCCTCCGATTACAACTATTTGTCCTCACCGGACGATATTTACGTATCACAATCACAAATCAAATTGTTCGGCCTGAAAACCGGTGATGTGGTAGAAGGCGTAATCCGTCCCCCGAAAGAAGGCGAAAAGTACTTCCCGCTGGTAAAAGTATCCAAAATAAACGGACGTGACCCGGCTTTCGTACGCGACCGCGTACCGTTCGAGCACCTCACCCCCCTCTTCCCGGACGAGAAGTTCAAGCTTTGCAAAGGCGGATACTCCGACTCTATGTCGGCCCGTGTCGTAGACTTGTTTGCTCCCATCGGCAAAGGTCAGCGTGCCTTGATTGTAGCACAGCCCAAAACCGGTAAGACCATCTTGATGAAAGACATTGCCAACGCCATTGCCGCCAATCATCCGGAAGTCTACATGATTATGCTGCTCATCGACGAACGCCCGGAGGAAGTTACCGACATGGCTCGCACCGTCAATGCGGAAGTAATCGCCTCTACCTTCGACGAACCGGCAGAACGCCACGTGAAGATTGCCGGCATCGTCCTTGAAAAAGCAAAACGCATGGTGGAATGCGGACACGATGTTGTCATCTTCCTCGACTCCATCACCCGTCTGGCACGTGCCTACAACACCGTATCCCCGGCTTCCGGCAAAGTGCTTTCCGGTGGTGTGGATGCCAACGCATTGCATAAGCCCAAACGCTTCTTCGGTGCAGCACGTAACATCGAGGGCGGTGGTTCACTGACCATCCTTGCCACTGCCTTGATTGACACCGGCTCGAAGATGGACGAGGTTATCTTCGAAGAATTCAAGGGTACGGGTAATATGGAGTTGCAGCTCGACCGCAACTTGTCCAACAAGCGTATCTTCCCGGCTGTCAACATCGTTGCCTCCAGCACCCGCCGCGACGACCTGCTGCAAGACAAGCAGACACTGGACCGCATGTGGATTCTCCGCAAGTACCTTGCCGACATGAATCCGATAGAAGCCATGGACTTCGTAAAAGACCGTCTGGAGAAGACCAAAGACAACGACGAATTCCTGATGAGCATGAACAGTTAACAATAACTGCATACAGATATTGTACAAAAGCTTCCATTTACGTCCATAAACGTAGGTGGAAGCTTTTTTATATCCGTTTTTTCATACATAGAAAATAAGTAAAAAGCCCTCAAAAAACAGAATAATATAGATAATTATCAGTGCCCTGACCGGCACTTCCATTCTTTTCGCCCATCCACTGCAAGTCTTCAATAATATTCTGCTTCAAAAGAAGGCAGTTAAAGGGATTTTTTGTACTTTTGCGCCTCAATAAGAGTAATTTGTAATTTAGTAATTGTAATTAGATACTATGTTCGATAATTTAAGCGAGAGACTTGAAAGGTCGTTTAAAATTTTGAAAGGTGAGGGCAAAATCACCGAAATCAATGTTGCGGAAACCCTGAAAGACGTACGTAAGGCACTTTTGGATGCCGATGTGAACTATAAGGTAGCCAAAAACTTCACCGATACTGTTAAGGAAAAAGCCTTGGGACAAAACGTGCTGACAGCCGTTAAGCCCAGCCAGCTGATGGTAAAAATCGTGCACGATGAACTGACCCAGCTCATGGGCGGCGAGACTTCTGAAATAAACCTCGACTCCAAGCCTGCCATTATCCTAATGTCCGGTTTGCAAGGCTCCGGTAAGACAACTTTCTCCGGAAAGCTGGCCCGCATGCTGAAGAGCAAGAAGAACAAAAAGCCGTTATTGGTGGCTTGTGACGTATACCGTCCTGCTGCCATCGAGCAGTTACGCGTACTGGCTGAACAGATTGGCGTACCTATGTACTCGGAACCGGACAGCAAGAATCCGGTAGCCATTGCCCAAAATGCCATCCAAGAAGCCAAAGCCAAAGGCTACGACCTTGTAATTGTCGATACAGCCGGTCGTTTGGCAGTGGATGAGGAGATGATGAACGAGATTGCCGCCATCAAGAAGGCCATCAATCCGGACGAAATTCTGTTCGTAGTGGATTCAATGACCGGTCAGGATGCAGTGAACACCGCTAAGGAATTCAACGAACGGCTCGACTTCAATGGTGTAGTATTGACCAAACTGGATGGTGATACCCGCGGTGGTGCCGCCCTTTCTATCCGTTCGGTGGTAAACAAGCCCATCAAGTTTGTAGGTACCGGTGAAAAGCTGGATGCCATAGACCAATTCCATCCCTCACGTATGGCCGACCGTATCCTCGGTATGGGTGACATCGTATCTTTGGTGGAACGTGCACAGGAACAATATGACGAGGAAGAAGCCAAACGCCTGCAAAAGAAGATTGCCAAGAACCAGTTCGACTTCAACGACTTCCTGAGCCAGATTGCACAAATCAAGAAAATGGGTAACTTGAAGGAACTTGCCTCCATGATACCGGGCGTAGGCAAAGCCATCAAGGATATAGACATTGACGACAATGCCTTCAAGAGCATTGAAGCCATTATTTACTCCATGACTCCGGAAGAACGCAGTAATCCGGCCATTCTGAACGGTTCACGCCGCCAGCGCATTGCCAAAGGTAGCGGTACGAATATTCAGGAAGTAAACCGCCTGCTGAAACAGTTTGACCAGACCCGCAAGATGATGAAGATGGTCACTGGCAGCAAGATGGGCAAGATGATGCCGAAATTAAAAAGATAAGATAATAGCCTATGACACTGATTGATGGAAAAGCAATTTCAGAGCAAGTAAAGCAAGAGATTGCAGCAGAAGTAGCCGAGATAGTGGCTCGTGGGGGTAAACGCCCGCATCTGGCCGCCATTCTTGTAGGACACGATGGAGGTAGCGAAACCTACGTTGCCGCCAAAGTAAAAGCATGCGAAGTTTGCGGATTCAAGTCCTCCCTTATCCGTTACGAGGCAGACGTTACCGAAGAGGAACTGCTTGCCAAAGTACGCGAATTGAACGAGGATGCAGATGTGGACGGTTTCATTGTACAGCTTCCCTTGCCCAAACATATCTCTGAGCAAAAGGTGATTGAAACCATCGACTACCGTAAGGATGTGGACGGTTTCCATCCCATCAATGTGGGACGGATGTCCATTGGTCTTCCCTGCTATGTATCCGCTACCCCCAACGGTATCCTTGAACTGCTGAAGCGCTATCAGATAGAAACTTCAGGCAAGAAATGCGTGGTATTGGGACGCAGTAACATTGTCGGCAAACCCATGGCTGCCCTGATGATGCAGAAAGCTTATCCCGGCGACGCCACAGTAACCGTATGCCACAGCCGCAGCAAAGACCTGGTAAAGGAATGCCAGGAAGCGGACATCATCATTGCTGCGTTGGGACAACCGAACTTTGTTAAGGCGGAAATGGTCAAGGAAGGTGCTGTCGTTATTGATGTAGGTACTACCCGTGTGCCCGATGCCTCCAAGAAATCCGGGTTCAAGTTGACCGGTGATGTGAAATTCGATGAAGTAGCTCCTAAATGTTCATTCATTACCCCCGTACCGGGAGGCGTAGGTCCGATGACCATCGTTTCCCTTATGAAGAATACATTGCTTGCCGGCAAGAAAGCAATCTACCAATAACAACGTAATGAAAACGCTCGTCGTCTTCATGACTGTCTTACTGTATAGCGTAACCCTTTCCTCCCAGGAAAGGATTACGCTATTATTTGTCGGTGACCTGATGCAGCACCAGGCACAAATAGACGCAGCACATGTATCTGAAGGAAAATATGACTACTCCTCCTGCTTCTCCCTCATAAAAGAGCAAATATCCCAGGCAGACCTCGCCATAGGAAATCTGGAAGTCACATTGGGGGGCAAGCCCTATCGGGGCTATCCTATGTTCAGCGCCCCCGATGAATATCTTCAAGCCATAAAGGACGCCGGATTCGATATTTTACTGACAGCCAACAACCACTGTCTGGACCGTGGGAAAAAGGGGATGGAGCGTACCATACAATTGCTCGACTCCTCCGGTATTCGTTACGCAGGCACCTACAAGAATCTGTCGGAGCGCAGGCAACGCTATCCTCTGTTCATCAACAGAAACGGCTTTCGCATTGCTCTGCTCAACTATACTTACGGCACCAATGGTATCAAGGCTACCTCTCCCAATATCGTAAACTATATTGATAAGAATACCATCCTGCAAGATATCCAAAGTGCCAAGGCACGCCAACCAGATGCCATTATTGCCTGCATGCATTGGGGAGAGGAATACCAGTCCCTTCCCAATCGTGAGCAACGCGAGCTGGCCAACTGGTTGCTCCAACAAGGTGTAACACATATTATCGGTTCACACCCTCACGTCATTCAACCGATGGAACTACGTACCAACGGTACCGAACAGCACATCATAGTCTATTCCTTGGGAAACTTCATTTCCAATATGAGCAAGGCCAACACTGACGGCGGCCTTATCTTCACTTTGCAGTTGGAGAAACATCCTCTCCCCCAACCCATCCGTCCCTCTTACAGCGGTCAGAATCAGACGCCCCTACCAGACTCCAATCCTCTGCCTTTTCCATACTGTCGTGTTTCCTATTGTGGATATAATCTGGTCTGGACCGGCCGGCCGGAACTTACTAAAGAAAAAAATTACATTCTTTATCCTGCCAGTTTTCCTACAGAACATTTAACTCTGGAAGCTCGTAAACACCTGGAAATCTTCATCAAAAGCTCTCGAAAGCTGCTCCAGCAACACAATATAGATATCTACGAGAAGAAAAAATAATGCAGAAATCTCAAAAAATTTCGTCTCATTCTTTGCAATATTAAAGATTATCCCTATCTTTGCACCGCATTTAAGAAATGCACTAACATGGTGGCTGTAGTTCAGTTGGTTAGAGCGTCAGATTGTGGTTCTGAATGTCGTGGGTTCGAGTCCCATCTGCCACCCGCAAAGAAGAGGAAATTCGAAAGAATATTCCTCTTTTTTGTTATTGTCCAAACAATTCCCCCCAAAGGGAGGCAACGTGGAATCAATGTAAAAAATTGTAGGGATACTCCTCACAGAGTATCCCTACATCATAGGAAGGAATCAATTACCTAAACCAGTTCTTGTACAAAAGAGTTTACTTTCTCAAAATGTTCAAAATAGCTGGAAACTTATTCCGATATTTTGCATTCTGTATCAATCACACTTAATAGCACTTCCTTCCTTACTTTATCAAGCCAGTGATAAGATAACCCGTTATCACCTTATAGAAATAAGAATACAAAAGAAATATTTCATCTTTCAAAAAACATTCTATACCAACACTCTACTATTTTCGATTTCCGTCATGCAAATATAACCCTTTTTGTTTATACGAAAAGCAAAATCAGTTATCTTTGCAAAGATGAAACTCAATTAAACATGAAAATTCTTTGGATAGACCTCAATAGCTCGTATGCACACTCTTCGTTGGCACTCCCTGCACTGCACGCACAAATAGCAAAGAACAATTCCGTAAAATGGGAAATCGTATCTGCCACCATCAATGAAAACGTAGGAATGATTGTCGACGAAATATACCGGCACCAACCCGACATCATTGCCGCAACGACATGGTTGTTCAACCACGAACAACTGTTGCACATCACGGCGAGATTAAAAGCATTGCTTCCCAATAGCTGCTTCATCTTGGGCGGACCTGAATTCTTAGGAAACAATGAAGACTTTCTGCATAAAAACCCTTTCATCGACTGTGTATTCAGGGGAGAGGGAGAAGAAGCATTCCCCCAATGGCTGTCTTGCTGGAACCAGCCGGAAAAATGGGACAGCATTCCGGGGCTTTGCTATATGAATCCTCAAAAGCAATATATAGACAACGGCATAGCCCGTGTACTCAACTTTTCCCGACTCGTACCGCCGGAAAACAGCAGTTTCTTCAACTGGAGCAAACCATTCGTACAACTGGAGACTACCCGAGGGTGTTTCAATACATGCGCATTCTGCGTCAGCGGTGAAGAAAAACCGGTGCGCACACTGTCCATTGAAAGTATCCGTGAACGCCTTCAAATTATCCACAGTCATGGAATAAAAAACGTACGCGTCCTCGACCGGACCTTTAATTATAATCCGCGCCGTGCTAAAGAATTACTGCAACTTTTCCTGGAATTCAACCCGGACATATGCTTTCACTTAGAAATACACCCTGCACTATTATCCGAAGAGCTGAAAAATGAATTGAAAAAGCTACCTAAAGGATTGCTCCATCTCGAGGCCGGTATTCAAAGCCTGCGCGAACCGGTCCTCCAGAAAAGCCGTCGGATGGGAAGCCTGGAGGACTCACTGCAAGGTCTTCGTTTCCTATGTTCCCTACCCAATATGGAAACACACGCCGACCTCATTGCCGGCTTGCCTCTATACCGCCTATCCGAAATATTTGAAGATGTGCGTACACTTGCCGGATACAATGCCGGCGAGATACAGCTTGAATCCCTGAAGTTACTTCCCGGCACAGAAATGAGAAGAAGAGCGGAAGAACTAGGCATCCGATATTCTCCTCTCCCCCCTTATGAAGTGCTTCAAACAAATGAAATCAGTGTCAACGAGCTTCAAACAGCCCGGCAACTGTCACGTCTTCTGGATGGATTCTATAACACAACTGCTTGGCAAGCCATCACCCGCAAGCTGATTCTGGATGACAACGACTTCCTACGTCGCTTTCTGGAATTTTTAATCGATAAAAATCTTATAGACCAGCCCATGAGCCTGGAAAAGCGAGGCCTCGTACTCTATGAATTCTGCAGTATGCATTATCCGGCCTATAAAATCATGGTCACCATTGCCTGGATAGAGGCAGGCATGTCATTAAAGAAAAAACCAGCAGAGAAAGTCAAGACCAAGCGCCAGATGCCACCGGAATATTGGGAAGTCATCTATGGAAACTACAAAGAAAGCCTCCGCTTATGTTTTCTACCCATTGACGACAATACCCAAAATGGTTATTGGTTCGGCTTCGAATCGGAAATACAAAAAGCAGAACCAGTATTCAAAGCCAAAGGAATAATGGAGAGGTATCAAAATACACAATCACCGCAGATTAACACAGATAAAAGTTCTTGATTATCAGAAATTCTATAGCAATCTGTGTAACCTGCGGCGAGTTATGCCCTCATTTCTTCTCCTATCCGCAGTGGAAATACTTCTCGACCAGTTTCAGCATCTCCTCCGGACTGTCCTGTATCTCTGCACGCAAGGTTCTATCCTCGTAAGAACGCAGTTTGGAAATAACCCCATCAACCATTGCAGGACTGAACACATGATATTGCTCAAAGACAGCACGCTGTCTTTCCAAACAATCGGCAGAAGCGGCACAACTGTCAGGAAGCTGTTCCAGTTGTTTCAACTTATCTTCATTTTCTTTCTTGTGGATATTTACATTGACATATGTTTTTTCTGCAATTCCTAAAGCATCGTCTATCTCAAATCCATAACGGCAAGCTACAGCAAGTCCGGCAATCAATTGATACAAATCGGCCGAACCGTCAGGCGAACGCATTTCCACCGTCTGTTTCTGTGTAGTATCATAATGACTTGGGGTCTCCAACGGATTTGCCAACATGCACATATCCGTTTTTGCCGACCAGCCCAACGGAACGCGTACCAATACCGAACGGTTGCGGTCGCCCCAGCAAATGTTGGTCGGTGCTTCCTGATGAGGAACCAGACGAAAATAGGAAGTAGGATTTGTATTACCGAAAGCTGTAATGGAAGAAGCCAGCTTCATCATGCCCGCAATGGCCTTACGGGCTGTTTCAGAAAGTGCCCCATCTTTCAGCATCTGGTTCTGCCCGTCCTTCATGATACGCATATGTATATGTAATCCGGAACCGGCTTTTCCTGCCGTGATTTTCGGTGCAAAAGTAATGTTATATCCATACTGGCTAGCCAGATTACGAATAACCCATTTTGCTATCACCAGTTGGTCAGCAGCCTCCTCGGCACGCACCGGCAGGAATTCTATTTCATTCTGCTCATAAATCTTATCGTCCAGCGTAAAATTACCGACTTCAGAATGCCCATACTTTATCTGTCCGCCTGCCTGCGCAATATATGACATACATTCCGTACGGAAATCATTGAACTTGGCATAAGGGGCCGATTCGTGATAACCACGCTGGTCGGTAGCCGGGAACAATCCGTCATTTTCAGAAATGACATAATATTCCAATTCTCCCATAGCCTGAAATTCCATCCCCGTAACCGTAGTGAATGCCTGACATGCCTTACGCAGGGTATATTCCGGAGAACTTTCCAGCGGTTCACCATCCTTATTGAAATAAGAACAGAGCATTGACAGTGTGGGCAATTCAGAAAAAGGGTCTATAAAAGCGGTCCGGAAACGCGGCACTACATACAAATCACTGCTACCGGCCTCTATAAACGGAAACAAGCTGGAACCATCTACGCGTTCACCACATGTAAGTATGGCATCAAGGTATGCTTCATTATTGATGACAAAGTTCAGTGTCTTCAGTCTCCCGTCTGCCGCAGGATACATGAAGTTCACCATACGAATGTCGTTCTCCTTTATATAGGAAACAATGTCTGCTTTCGTAAATTCGGAAGCCGGTTTTTGAAGGGCAGCCACCAATAGATTGGGGCTCATGGATAATTCCTGGTTCATAATACGCTGATTGTTTTTAGTTTTCTATATGGTTAACAAAACACATGCAATTTTCTGTCACAATAAAAAACTGCTGTTTCGCAAAGATACTAAAAGTTGTATCAGAAAAAAAACAAACAACCTAAATCTTATCAGTGAGCCTCAACCTTTTCCGTCGTATCCCCACTTCACGTAAATAGCTCCCCAGGCAAATCCTGCTCCGAATGCTGTAAAAATCAGTTTATCCCCCTTTTTAAGCTTATCCTCGAAATCCCATACACACAACGGAAGCGTGCCGGCACTTGTATTTCCATACCGTTCTATATTGACCATTACCTTTTCGGGAGATACTCCCAAGCGTTGCGAAACTGCAGTAATTATACGCATGTTTGCCTGATGGGGAATCACCCAGTCAATGTCCTCCTTCGTCAAGTGATTCCTCTCCATGACCGCCTCACAAGCATCCGCCATATTGGCCACAGCATATTTAAAGACTGTACGTCCTTCCTGATAAATATAATGCATCCGATTGTCCAGTGTATAGTAAGATGGAGCACATACGGAACCTCCTGCTTTGATATGTAAAAAGGGCAGACCTTTCCCGTCTGTTCTCAATACGGCATCCATTACTCCCATATCTTCCCGGGTGGGTTCCAGCATGAAAGCGGCAGCACCGTCACCAAAAATCGGACAAGTGGCACGATCGGTATAATCAATCACCGACGACATTTTATCAGCCCCTACTACAATGACCTTCTTGTATTTTCCCGAACGGATAAAATTGGCTCCAGTTTCCAATGCATACAAAAAGCCACTACAAACAGCCTGCATATCAAAAGCAAAAGCATTCTTAAGCTTTACTCTCTCACATAATATGGATGCTGTTGAAGGAAAATGATAATCGGCCGTTGTAGTGGCCACAATCACCAAATCAATATCATCAGGATTAGATTTTGTACGTTGCATTAATTGTTTTACAGCTTTACGGGCCATAAACGAAGTCCCCAATCCTTCTTCGTGCAAGATACGTCTTTCCTTTATACCGATACGCCCCATTATCCACTCATCTGTCGTATCTACCATTTTGGATATTTCTTCATTGGTCAGAATATAGTCAGGAACATACCCTCCCACTCCCGTAATTACTGCATTTATTTTCTCCATTAATTCTATCTAGTTTAGTATTGGAATCGGCTCAAAGATAATATTCTTAAAACGCCGAGCGCAAATATACTGAAAAGAGGGTAAAATCCAATAAAGGAAGAACAAAAAGACACTCCCGACAAACTATCACATGGATATACAAAAAAAATCAACTGTCCTTTTTCTATCATTCTTTTGTCAATTTTGTATCAATGAGTTTGAGCAATACAGACTAAATTTGCATAATAAAATGTATCGGGTATTTAAAGAGCAAGTAACTAATCAAAAATACATACAAATAAAATTAACATAACATTTTTATATCTTATGAAACAAAACCGCTTAATTAGCATTGGGGCTTTCATTTTAGTGCTTGCACTTTCAGGCCTTATGACAGGTTGTATGGAGAAAGACGTATACGACCCGAATCGTGAAAAAGAACCTCTTCCTGACCCGGATAAATATTTCGGCTTTGAGATGCGCAGTGATGTCCGGCTTTCTGTCAACTATGACATTTACGGGTTTATTCCTTTGATAGAAATTTACGGTGAAAATCCGATGGAAACAGTGGAAGGTACGCCGATAAAGAAAGAGGGTATAGAAGCCTTGTTCAAAACCTATACCGACAACAGCGGTAAGTATGAGGGAAAAATGCAGCTTCCTACCTATCTTAATAAAGTTTATTTATATACTGCGACATGGGGATTGCCGGGATGCATAGAACTTGAAATTAAAGACAATGCTGTCATTTTTGACATGTCGGCAAAATCAAATCCTAAAACAAAGTCTGTCACTCGCGCTTCGTCTGATGTACCTTATTTAGTAAACAAATCCCAAAATCTATACTCACTGTGCTATTGGGGAGAAGGAGGTCAGCTGAACAGCCAATATATGACAAAGGAAAAAAATATTGGTAATGAAAGTATTTTGGATTTGACAGACCGGATGAAAACATTCTTCAATAAAGGAGGACAAGACAATTCAAAATTACTTGGTAATGGAAAAACTATCAATATTTCGATAAAGGAGGACAACACCGCATTGAATCTCATTTTTCTCAATCGAAGTGCAAGTTATAACAATACTTTCGGATATTATTTTTATAAAACCGGAACGTCCGTCGATGTAGACCAAGTGAGGAAATACATTATATTCCCCAATGTGTCTTTTGACTGGTATGGCGGCCAAATATTGATTTTAGAATCCGGGAATAAAGTTCGTCTGCTTTACTTCGATGAAGACGGCCAAGCCCATGATACATTCCCAGCAGGATATACAGTAGGCTGGTTTCTTTATGCCGACGGTTTTAAGAACGGTTATGGAAATAATTTAGAAGATTATCTTAAATTGCCTGATTTATATAATCCATACAATTCAAATCTTCGCACTTCCAATCCCCAAAACAACATGTCGGCCTTTGTCTCTGTTAAAGACCAAAAAAGCGGCAAGACGATTCTTGGAGCAGAAGATGGTGTAAATCAAAGCTACTGTGACCTTTTATTTTATGTAGATGCTACTCCGGGAAGTTCTATTGACGATCCTGAAAGGCCGTCTATTCCCGATGAAGGTGATAAAGAAGAACCCAAACCCGATGAAGATGAAAATGTTACCGGCACACTGGCATTCGAAGATATTTGGCCTTCCGGTGGCGATTATGACATGAATGACGTAATTGTAGAATACGAACGCAAAGTCTATTTCGACAAAAAGAATATAGTAACGAAGATCGTTGACGAATTCACTCCGGTACATGATGGCGCTACATATGTTAACGCATTTGCCTATCAGATAGATGCAGCACAAATTGGCGATAAAATCACTTTGCCGGAAGGTGCAATATTGGAAAAAGAGACTTCGTCCATTATCGTAATGTCCAATGCCAAACAGAATATAGGCAATAAATATGTAGTCACCAGAGAATTCAACGGTTCTTTCCTAAAGAATCAGCTATTGTCCTATAATCCATACATCATCGTAAAATATTCACAAGGAGAACAGAATCGCACAGAGGTTCATCTGCCCAAACACAAAGCTACAGCTTATGCCAATCAGTCATTGATTGGCAGCAATGATGATGCTTACTATATCGACCGTAAAGGAGCATATCCATTTGCTATCGATATACCGATGCTAGGGTTTACCCCGGTAACAGAAAGGAACAGAATTGACAGCCAATATCCCGGTTTTGCTACATGGGCAAAATCAATGGGAAATGACTGTAAGGATTGGTATAAAAAATAACAGAACAAAAGACAATGAATCATGTGTGGAGTGCCCCCTTATTCGGACGCTCCACCTGTTTTTTTTTGAATTATTGCATATTGACTTGGAGAAATATTATATTCTGCCATGAAACACCTGGAAAAATAAGAAGGATTGGAATAGCCTACCATATACATTACTTCCGATACAGTGAATCTGCCTTGTAATAAAAGTGTAGCGGCTCTTATCATCCTAACACGCCGAATAAGGCTTACTGGAGTAACCCCCGTCAACTGTTTAATCTTTCGATACAACAGTTTTCGATTCATTCCCAACAGTTGACAGAGCATAGCAACATTAAACTCTGTATTTTCCATATGCTCTTCCAACACTGAAACAAGCTTGTTAAGCCAAATTCGTTTCAATTCCAGTTGTCTGTTTTCCAATGGTTTGCATGAATCCATTTTCTCCAATTTTAATATTCCTTCTAAGATCTGTTTGGCTTGTAGTGAGTCCATACCAACTTGATTTTGCAAAGCCTGCAGTTCATTTTTATCTGGTAAAGACACAATAATATTAATTAAGACTCCAGTATCATTTTCCTCACATCTTATGTCAACCTGGCCTTGATATAGATTAACAAATTTGGGAATTAAATGTAACCCCACAAGAGCGATTATTTCATCTATTATTTTAAGATATTCTTTCATATCTTTCTTGCCTTTTGGTATAAGTACAAATTATCCAAATATCAGACAAACATTCTCTCACGGTATTCTGACGGAGTAGTGCCTGTATGCTTACGAAAAAAACGTGTCATCGTAGAATTCGATTGAAAATTAGTTCGTGAAACCACTTCCTTTATTTCAAGATTGGAGTCTTTCAATAAGACTTTTATCTCAAGTATGGTATATTCCACAATCCACTCTTTAGCCGAACGACCAGTATTATCTGTTATTAACATTGTCAGATATTTAGGTGAGATACACATCTTATCTGCATAAAATGCCACATCACGACTTATAGTATGATACTCTATAACCAAATAAAAGAATTCAAAAACCTGCTTCTCTTTACGTACAAACTTCACGGAAGCCATAGCCTTGGGGTTACTCTTATAGCCCACATACAAGTCCCAATAATAAACCCTCAATAAATACATCACCGATTCCCTCCTAAGAAAGGCACAAGATAAATCTACACGGTATGACAATATATGACAGAAATGAACAAAGCGCTTATACTCTTCTTCACTGAGCGGAGAGCTATAATATTTCCTCATATAGAAAAAATAGTCAAGTGTAAGCCTACCCAGCCCATTAATGGTATCCATAAACAATTTCTTTGGTACTTTAAAGAAAATAACGGCAAAGTCTGTACTGATTTCGGTTATACTTGCCAACTGATAAGGAAAAATAGTTATCAAATCATTCTTCACAACCCTGCGTTTATTAGAAAACACATTAAAAAGAGCAGAGCCTCCGGTACAAACTCCATTTATCCCTTCTTCTAGATATGTCGGAATCCCGTCAAGAGGCAAATCAATTACCTTTGTATAAATATTGAACTCCTCTAAATCAAACACACCACTTGAAAAAGGCCTATTATCTTTTGTAGCTTTTACCATATTTGTTTTAAATATTATGCTAAGTTACAAAAGAAAATCATTTTTAGATTATTTGTTCTAAAATTGCACATATATACTGAAGTTCAGTCAAAACTAAAGTATAAATTCTTATTCTATAAAGGGCTAAATAATATCCGATAGGGCAGAGATAATGGAATAAAAAAAGTCCCACAAATCGTTGAATTTATGAGACTTACCTATTCATTATCCAGTTAGTTCAGCGGAGAGACAGGGATTCGAACCCCGGGTGCCTCGCAGCACAACGGTTTTCAAGACCGCCGCAATCGACCACTCTGCCACCTCTCCAAAACTTCTTTTTCAGAAGTACTTTTCTTTTAAAGCGGTGCAAAGATACAAATCATTTTTTATTCTACAAACTTTTCTGCACAAAAACAGAGCAATTATACCAAAATTCTTGTTTATACCCACTACGGAACGAACATAACGGCATTTAGGCTATTTGTTGAAATTTATCAAGGGCAAGACAGAGTTTTATAACTTACTGGCTATCAGTATATTTACAAAGAGCCACATTCAGTATACGATTGAACCCTATTCAGTATACGACTGAATGGCATTCACTATACGACTGAATTAGGTTCAGAATACGACTGTTCCTTAAACCTACATCATTTGTAAATAATGCAGATTATTATTCGGTTCTTGTTTCAATTCATAAACCACATATAAAGAAAGTATTAACATCTCTACTCCCCCGGACATTCACTACCTAATAATAGTTATTTTATGCTGTTCAACATAAAAAGAGAAGTATCTCTTATAAAATTACGGAATTTATTCAGTATTTTTGCGCGCTCTAAAGGATAACATTATCTAACCTACTAACAAAAACAAATATTATGGAATTGAACAAAACCTTTACCAATGGGCTTTGGAATAAAGAAATCAATGTCAGTGATTTCGTCAGTAAAAACATCGCACCCTATACCGGGGATGCATCTTTCTTGCAGGGACCTACCGAACGTACCAAACGTATCTGGGACATCTGTCTGAAGGCTCTCGAAGAAGAAAGGAACAACAATGGCGTCCGTTCACTGGACAATACCACCGTATCTACCATCACTTCTCATAAAGCCGGGTATATTGATAAGGACAATGAACTTATTGTCGGTTTGCAGACTGATGAACTGTTGAAACGATCCATCAAACCTTTCGGAGGCATCAACGTGGTAGCAAAAGCATGCCGTGAAAACGGAGTGGAAGTGGACGATAAAGTAAAAGACATCTTCACCCATTACCGCAAAACACATAACGACGGCGTATTCGATGTATATACCGAAGAAATCCGTTCCTTCCGCTCACTGGGATTCCTTACCGGATTGCCCGACAACTATGCCCGCGGACGTATCATCGGCGACTACCGCCGATTGGCTCTCTACGGCATCGACCGTCTGATTGAAGCCAAGCAGGAGGACTTGCGCAACCTCACCGGCCCGATGACCGAAGCACGCATCCGTCTACGCGAAGAAGTGGCAGAACAAATCAAAGCTTTGAAGGACATCAAGGTTATGGGCGAATATTACGGACTCGACCTCAGCCATCCGGCTACATCAGCTCAAGAGGCCGTGCAATGGGTATACATGGCATATCTTGCTGCCATCAAAGAGCAGGACGGAGCAGCCATGTCACTGGGTAACGTATCTTCGTTCCTCGACATTTTCATCGAATACGATTTGGCTCACGGCAAGATTGACGAGACGTTTGCACAGGAACTGATAGACCAGTTCGTCATCAAACTACGTATGGTACGCCATCTGCGCATGCAGTCGTACAATGATATCTTTGCCGGCGACCCGACTTGGGTGACCGAAGCCATCGGCGGACGCTTCAACGACGGACGCGTGAAGGTCACCAAGACTTCTTTCCGCTTTTTGCAGACGCTATACAACCTCGGTCCTTCTCCGGAACCGAACTTGACCGTATTGTGGAGTCCCGAACTGCCGGAAGGCTTCAAGGATTTCTGCGCCAAAGTTTCTGTAGATACCAGCTCCATCCAGTACGAAAACGACAACCTGATGCGCGAAGTGCGCAACTGCGACGATTACGGCATTGCCTGCTGTGTATCCTACCAAGCCATCGGCAAGCAAATCCAGTTCTTCGGCGCACGTGCCAACCTTGCCAAGGCCCTGCTGCTTGCCATCAACGGTGGCCGTTGCGAAAACACCGGAACTGTCATGGTGAAAGGTATTCCCGTATTGACCGGCGAGACACTGAAGTTTGAGGAAGTTATGGCCAACTACAAGAAGGTACTGACTGAAATAGCCCGTGTCTACAACGAGGCCATGAATATCATCCACTACATGCATGATAAGTATTATTATGAGAAAGCCCAGATGGCATTCATCGATACCGACCCACGCATCAATCTGGCATACGGTGTTGCCGGCCTTTCCATCGCCATAGACTCACTGTCCGCCATCAAATATGCCAAAGTCACTGCACGCCGCAACGAAATCGGCCTGACCGAAGGTTTCGACACCGAAGGCTCATTCCCCTGCTTCGGCAATAATGACGACCGTGTGGACCACCTGGGAGTAGACCTCGTTTACTATTTCAGCGAAGAACTGAAAAAGCTGCCTGTCTACAAGAATGCCCGTCCCACCCTTTCCTTGCTGACTATCACCTCCAACGTGATGTACGGCAAGAAGACCGGTGCCACTCCGGACGGACGCGCCAAAGGTGTTGCCTTTGCTCCGGGTGCCAACCCAATGCACGGACGTGACAAGAACGGTGCCATCGCTTCCTTGAGCTCCGTAGCCAAATTGCGCTACCGCGACTCGCAGGACGGCATCAGCAATACGTTCTCCATTGTTCCCAAATCACTGGGCCCGACACCGGAAGAACGTGTAGAGAACCTGGTAACCATGATGGACGGCTACTTCACCAAAGGTGCCCACCATTTGAACGTAAACGTACTGAACCGCGAAATGCTGGAAGATGCCATGGAACATCCTGAAAAGTATCCGCAACTCACCATCCGCGTTTCCGGCTATGCCGTGAACTTCGTGAAGTTGAGCCGCGAGCATCAGTTGGAAGTCATCAGCCGTTCATTCCACGAAAGAATGTAATATGATAAATGTACACTCCTACGAAAGTATGGGAACATTCGACGGGCCGGGTCTCCGGCTCGTCGTTTTCCTGCAAGGATGTCCGTTCCGTTGTCTGTATTGTGCCAATCCGGATACGATTGATGTAAAAGGAGGCACTCCCACCACTCCGGAAGAGATTCTGCAAATGGCTATCAGCCAAAAGGCATTCTTCGGGAAGAAAGGAGGTATTACTTTCTCCGGCGGTGAGCCTACCCTGCAAGCAGAAGCGCTGATTCCTCTTTTCAAGGAGCTGAAGGCGAACGGCATCCATATCTGTCTGGACAGTAACGGAGGCATCTGGAATGAAAAGGTGGAAGAGCTCTTTAGTCTGACTGACCTCGTGCTGCTGGACATCAAGCAATTCAATCCCGAACGCCACCGTACGCTGACGGGACGAAGCAACGAACAGACACTCCGCACCGCTGCCTGGCTCGAAGAACATGAACACCCCTTCTGGCTGCGCTATGTACTGGTCCCCGGTTACAGCGATTCGGAAGAAGACACCCGCCTGCTGGGTGAAAGTCTTGGCAAATACCAGCAGATACAACGGGTGGAAATACTTCCTTATCACCGTCTGGGTGTTCACAAATACGAAGCCATGGGATGGGATTACAAATTGAAAGAAGTGAAGGAAAATACTCCGGAACAACTGGAACGGGCAGAAAAACTGTTCAAAGAGTATTTCACGAATGTGATAACCAACTAAAACAGAAAAGCAAGGCTGTCCGGATATGATTCCAGACAGCCTTGCTTTTCATTTATAGGGTAAGAATCCTATTCTTTCAAGTTATAGGTAATCTGCTGTACATCATCACTACTGCCACCCACCATAAAGACGAAATCACCAGGTTCTACCATATAATTCATCTCATTGTCATAGAATCCCAGTGCATCGTCAGTTATCTGAAAAGCTACAGTTTTGCTTTCACCCACATTCAGATGAATTTTCCTGAAGCCCTTCAATTCCTTTATCGGACGCGTAACAGAGGCTACCTTATCCTGCACATACAATTGAACTACTTCCTCTCCTGCACACTTACCGGTATTAGTCACTTTTACCGACACCTCCGTATGGACGCCTGCAGCCTTGCCCGGCAGCAGTTTCAAATCAGAATATCCAAAATCCGTGTACGAAAGCCCATATCCGAAAGGATAGGCAGGCTCAGTGGAAGCATCGATATAAGATGCCTTATAGGTCTGTTTCAATGCGGTAGGGCGGCCGGTGCTCTTATTCTGATAATAAATGGGAATCTGTCCTACGTGTGCAGGAAATGTCATGGGCAATTTAGCCGAAGGATTATACTCTCCCCACAACACATTGCATATGGCATTGCCGGCCTCACTTCCCAGCCACCAAGTACACAGTACCGCATCAGCATGTTCCCTTATCTCATTGAAGATTACCGGACGCCCACACATGACAAGAGCAATGACAGGTTTTCCAGTCTTTGCCAGTTCCGACACCAGCTTCTGCTGCCCCTCGGGTATGGCTATATTCACTTTGGAAGCCTTCTCGCCACTCTGACCGAATCTCTCGCCTACCGCCACAACAATGACATCCGAAGCCTCAGCAGCCTGTAATGCTTCCTGCAATCCGGTCAACTGATTGCTCTTCATATCATAGCCTTCAGCATAGCTCACCTCCAGTCCTTTCCGGACCAATGCATCATATAAGGTCACCACTTTGTTCCGGTCCGTAGTGGCAGCCCAAGCACCTGCCATATCGTACTGGGATTTTGAGAGTCCTCCTATCAAGGCTATCTTCCTCGTCTGTGCCGTCAACGGAAGCACAGATTCCCTATTCTCCAGCAATACAACGGAACGCTCGGCCATACGGAGCGAAGCATTACGGACTTCGGGCGCATTGAATATTCTGGCCGCTCTTTCCGGATTACAGTAGCGAAAAGGGTCCTCAAACAATCCCAACTCATATTTCTTCTCCAATATACGCCGTACTGCATCATCAAGCACACTCTCCTTTACTTTCCCTTCTTGAACAAGCTCCTTCAGATAAGTCAAGTAGCAGGTACTTACCATCTCCATGTCCAGACCAGCATTCAGCGCTTTGGCTGCGGCATCTTTCTTGTCAACAGCATAACGGTGGTTCACCAATTCCTCTACCGAATTATAATCGGACACAACAAATCCCTTAAATCCCCACTGCTCTCTCAATAGCCGGTTGAGCAAGAAATCATTGGCAGTACAAGGAATATTATTAAAATCATTGAAAGCACTCATCACGGTAGCTGCTCCTACCTTTATGGCCGCCTTATAGGGAGGCATATAAAAATTGGCAAAGTGGCCCATTGACATATCCACACTATTATACTCCTTTCCTGCTATCGGTGCACCATATCCGGCAAAATGTTTCATACATGCCATGACAGTCGTCGTGTCTGCCAAATCGTCTCCTTGCAAGCCTCTGACACGCGCCTCCGCTACCCGAGAACCATAATAAGGGTCCTCACCGGCCCCTTCCATGACGCGTCCCCAACGTGCGTCCCACGAAATATCCACCATCGGGGCAAAAACCCAGTTCAAACCATCGGCGGCACTTTCCAAAGCATTGTAGCGTGCAGCTTCCTCAATCATGGCCAAATCGAAACTTGCAGCCTCGGCAAGCGGAAGCGGAAATCCGGTACGATAGCCGTGGATAACATCCAGTCCGAAAATTAAAGGAATGCGCAAACGCGATTGCAAAGCAAGCTCTTGATAACGGCGTATATCCTTTACTCCTATCACATTCAGCATAGAGCCTATTCTGCCTTGCCGGACATACTCTTCTTTAGGAATATTTCCACCGTCGGGTCCGGTAAAATTCCCTCGGTAGGTGCATTGTGCAAGCTGGCCTATCTTTTCATCCAGCGTCATCTGCTTCATCAAGCTTGAGATGAATTTCTCCTTCTCCGTAGTTTGTGCCGAGGTAAAGGTGTTACCAAGTCCCCACAGACAAACCATCAGTATTATTATCTTTTTCATACTGCCATTCTTGTTTTGATATTTATTTTATCATAAAACAACAGTTGCCTTCAATGGTAAATCAGCTGAAGAAGGACCTGCCAGAATCTCAAAAGTCCCCTTTTCCACTACAAACCGATGTGATTCCACATCATAGTAGGCAAAGGCTTCCTCATCCAGCAATATCCGAACGCGCTTGGTTTCACCCTTCTTCAAGTAAACCTTATCGTAGCCTTTCAACTCCTTCAATGGACGCGGAACAGAACATTCCACATCCCGCACATATACCTGAGCCGCTTCCGCAGCATCCATCTTTCCGGTATTCTTGATGTCAAAGCTTACCGTAACCCGGCTTCCCCCCCGTCTTCTCAACACTCAGATTACTATATTCAAAACTACTGTATGACAGTCCATACCCGAAAGGATAGAGCGGCTGCTTTCCGTTCCGGTCATATCCCCTATAACCTACGAAAACACCTTCGGCATACTGCACCCGTTTATGAGGTACATTGCGATTGTCATAATAATTACCATATACCGGATTATCTTCCCATTTTTCCTCGATGCTGACTGGTAGTTTGCCACTTGGCGAAAGCTTGCCCGTAATGATTTCGGCAAGGGCCTTTCCACCCTCCTGCCCCGGATACCATGCCATCAAAATAGCTTGTACACTCTGCCCCCAATTGCGGAAATCTATTCCACCTCCGGCATTCACCACCACAGCCACATTATCATGAAGTGAAGCCACTTTATTAATGAGATATTCCTGCCCGTATGACAATGCAAACGGACGGTCGAACCCTTCACCTTCTGTACTGCTGTTGAACCCGGCACATACAATAACATTCCTGGCATGCTTCAGTGAAGAGGCCAAACGCTCCTCATCCATCATTCCTGCCTGGAAACTGACAGTCGCCTCACCCACATTATCAAAATATTCAATACGCAACCGGTATATCTCCCCTGCACTGACCTGCATAAATGCACTGCGGGTACTGAATGAATGGTTCCCCCAATCTCCGGTAATCAGCTTATCGTTTACAAACAGACGGTATCCGTCATCGCCAGCCAGCTGGAACTTGACAGTTCCATCCTTGTCAGCCTTGTAAACTCCCGTCCAACGGGCAGAAAACTGATCTACCGGCATGCCGTCGAACGGTGCACCGTATTTCCAGGCATGGTCTATGGCAGGCTCTATGGCAGCTTGAAAGAGTTCTCCGGTAAGATTACGAGTATTATAATATTCGCCCTTAAAACCGTTTTGCGTAAAACTGCCATCCGTATAAATCTGTTGGGACATATCCTTATAAAGAATGCTGTCAGACAGCAGCTCTATCTGTCTGCCGCCCTTCAACTGAACCATACCGTCATAGAGTGACACTACCGAATAAGGGGTGACAAATCCGCTTCCTCCTCCTGTGGGAATAATATCGGCATTAGGCCCGATTACCAATGTTCTACCGTTCCGGTAAGGCAACGTACCGTTATCATTTTTCAATAAGACTACTCCTTCTCTCGCCAAGTCAAGTGCAATTTCCTTAGACTGTGCATTGTCTTTATCGATAGATTTATCTTCTCTCGGAGTATCAAGTGCTCCAAAAGCAATCAATGTCTGGAGTATATGCCGGACTTTGGCGTCAATGGTCTCTTCCTTCACGATACCATTCTCTATTGCCGGAATAAGAATTTCCCTGGTCATGAATTTACCGACGGGCATTTCCAAATCCAACCCTCCATTAGCGGCTCCCACACCGGAATATACAGATGTCCAGTCAGACATCAGGATACCTTTAAATCCCCACTGCTTGCGTAATACATCAATGTTCAGCCAGCTGTTTTCGGTGGCATGTACCCCGTTCAGCGGATTATAGCTATCCATAACCGCCCCTACTCCTGCTTCCTGCACAGCTTTTCGGAACGCGGGAAAATAAATTTCCTGCAGCGTGCGTTCATCCACATCTGAGCTGGCATGATGTCTGCTCCACTCCTGGTTATTGGCCGCAAAATGCTTCACCGTAGCCATAACTCCCTCTTCCTGCACTCCCAAGATATATTCTTTAGCAGTTTCGCCCGTCAAATAAGGGTCTTCACCAAAATACTCATAGTTTCGCCCGCATAGAGGAGAGCGGTAGATATTGACTCCAGGCCCCAACAGAATACTTACCCCACGGGCCTTTGCATCCCGGGCCAAACCATGTCCCAGCTCTCTAGCCAACTTACGGTTCCATGTCGAAGCCGACAAGATGCCACAAGGATACAAGGTACTTTGAGTATTGTTACGTATGCCTTGCGGACCATCGGCCATCCTGATTTCGGGTATGCCAAGCCGGGGTACAGCCCGGATATAAAAAGATTTGGGACCGGAAATGTAATCGATTTTTTCTTCCAGCGTCATTTGAGAAACCAACTCCCTGGCACGCTGCTCCACCTGGGGAGTAATACACACTTGTGCTTTTGCCGTGATTGCACAACAAAGCAATAGCCCGCTTAAGGCTACTTTCTTTTTAATCTTCATTTTGTCTATTTTACTACGTGTTTGTTATATTGCCGGGCATGTCCCGACCTACTTTCTTTCTTCTCAATCAATAAAAAACCGTGTCCCTTCATCCACCAACGAAGAAACACGGCCGAAAGTTATTAAGAAAATTCTGAATCTACAAGAAAGTGGACAAAAACATGTCTGTCCTGCTATCAATAAGTAAGACGTATACCGGCCTGCAACGTAAAGTTACACGGGTTCTCCTTGCGTATAGTCTGTATCGACGAACCGTCATCAAAGAAATAAGATACTCCCGGTTCCACATACAGGCCCACCCTATTGCTTATGTTATACTGGGCACCGACAGCACCCATGACAGAAAGCTGTACCGGTTTCACAGTCTCACTCTCAGTACCAATCTTGCCATACACACATTTTTCAATGGCACCCCCCGCCGAAACGTACATCGTAAAGTTCTTTGCATCCACAAAGTTCCAGTTGGCCCGTACCGGAATGCCAATATAATGCAGCTTCTGGCTTATCTTTTCCGAGCTGCCCTCATACCTTACGTCAGAAGCAAGATAGGTATACGTCAGCCCGCTTTCCACAGAGAAACCCTTCGCCAAGTTTTTCCGCACCGAAACACCGAAACTGAGCGGTTGTTTATGGTCTATATCCGCAATTTTCTTTTCGCGTCTTTGCAGATAGGGCATACCATCCTTAAAAACCAGTTCCTGCCCGTCGGGAATAGTAACAATGCCATTGGCCGTAGAGGATAAATCTACGTTACCGCCATAAATAGGACTTCCAGGCATGTAGTCCGACATCACATTCGCTTCCCCTTCATTCGCCAATGAAAAACCTCCCGTATTTCCTACGGACAAGCCAACCGCCCATCCTTTAGTATCCCTACCAGAACTGTTTCTTTCCGGAAGATGCAGTTTGTCCCGGCCTGACGGACGATAGCGGTCTTTCCTTGTTCTCTCCGGTTCCTCTGCCTGCATTGCGGTCGCATGGTCCGTATCTTCCATTACCGGCTCTTCCGCCTGCTGCCCAATACCGACAGCCTCACCTGCAGTTTCAACCGGCAACATTTCCTCCTGCCGCTCATCGTCAACCGATATTCTGATATGTTGTGCAACCAAAGGGCGACTTGCCTCCCTATTGGGTGCCGATGCATTTCCATGTGCCCGATAGGCAGGCTCTATGGGATTAGTCCGTACAGCAGGTACCGTCTGTTCCGGCAAGACATCCGGAGCCACAGCCAAAGCAGGCACTGACGTATGCCGCATTTCATTCCCTACCGGACTCTGCAACAGCCACAGACTGACGGACGATACTGCCACCAGCAGCACAGCTGCCGCAGCCACCGCCCAGCGACGGAAAGGCATCATCCTATGCGATCCGGTTATCGGAGTTCCGGAAAGGGACAATTCCTTTTCCAACCGCTCCCATCCGGCAACCGGCAACGGTTCGGAATAGTCTTCCAGCTTGTCCTTTATCTTTTTCAACCACAATTCATCTTCCATACGTTCCTTCATTTAATCATTTCTTTTCATCCACTCACGTACTTTTGCCGCTAAAGTCGCTTTAGCACGCGTCAACTGCGAGGCAGAGGATTTTTCATTAATTCCCAATAGTCGAGCAATCTCCTTATGGGATTTCTCTTCAAAAATATATAAGTTGAATACGGTACGATAGCCGGCAGGCAGTTCACTGATAAACTGCATCAGCACCTTTTGAGGAATGACATCTATCGACGAACCTTCCGGTTCCTCATAAGCTTCGGGTGCATTCTCCAAAGCCGATGACTGATTCATCACATCATTTTTCCGCAAATACTGCAATACCGTATTCACCATTACGCGTTCCATCCATGCCCGCAGAGAGCCCTCTCCCCGCCAAGTGAACTTATCGAAAGAATCAAAAAGTTTCAGAAAACCGTCATGCATCAGGTCTTGGGCAGTCTCCCGGTCACCTGCATAACGGAGGCATACGCTGAGCATGCGTCCCGCATAGCGCTCATACAGTTCTTTGCGGGCAAGGTTGTCCCCTTGCCTACAGCGTTCTGCCAATTCCTGTTCTTCCATTCTCTCTTTTAACACGTGTTTACCTTAAAAATGCAACTGGCGCAAAAATACTGCATCAGGCAGAGAAGAAAATCATACTTTCATTTCTTTAACAATATACTACGCAGTATTTAGCTTTTCACCGCATTTTTTGAATACAAAAATAAGATTTAAACAGAAAAAGAGCTAAAACCTACCACTTATGAAGAAACTGAGAATGACATTGGCAACATCCATGCTTTTATTCCTGACTGCCATTGTATTGCAATCATGCCTGGACGATTGGGATGACAAATATGACACTTTGTTCGCCGTAGGTACGGTGAAGGTCATCGAAGGAAAAGACTACTATTTCTCACTGGACGAAGGCAGTAAACTATATCCCAGTGACACAACCTATGTTCACGACTATGCCGTAACAGACGGCCAGAGGGCTTTCATCTACTTCCGCGAACTGGAAGAGAAACTTCCAGGCTACGAATACAATGCCCAAATAAAGCACATCGAAAATATTCTGACCAAAGACATCTACTCCATGCCTGCCGAAAAGGCGGACAGTATCGGAGACGACAACATCAACGCCACGGATTTATGGATTACGGGTGAGTATCTGAACATCAAGTATCAATTCTACCACAGTAACAACGAAGATAAGAAGCACATGCTGAACCTGGTCATCAACGAAGCATCCACCGGCGAGAACGACAAACCGGATTACGTCAATCTCGAATTCCGCCACAATGCCTACAATGACAGTCAGCTCACACTGGGCACCGGACTGGCCTCCTTCAAGCTGGACAATATAGCGGAACAGCTGAAAGAGAAAAAAGGACTGAACATCCGCGTCAAAAGTCTATATGACGGTGAACGGTTCATGACCATAGACATTAAAAAAGAAAACAACTAAATCTCCTGAAAACACATTTTTCAACATCTCAATGAGAAGCGGAGTAACATTTCAATATGTTGCTCCGCTTTGTTTTTCCATAACTTATCAGAATTCATTGTTCAAGCAAGTCAGCCTCAACGAAGCGTTGAACGCTTCGGCAGACAATCGCGTCCTGACCTGTACCTGCACGCTGCTCTTCGGCTGGACATCAAAATAATTGTCGCTATATACACTTTCATTGTCAGCAACGGACAAGCATACGGCACGGGCAAACTTGTCTGTTGATACCGTCACTTCATATCCGCCTTCAATGGAACGGACTTCGGTCTGCAAATCCACTTTCGGATAATTCATATTCTTCTGCTTGTCCAGACAGTAGTTGTTATGGTACACCCTGCCCGATTTGTCCGTATAGTCTACGCGGACATATACCGTTCCTCTATCTGCCCCCTCCAGCAGCTTGGCAAGCGGTGCGGAAAAACAGACACGGCTGTCATTACCGGAAATGCCGACAGATTTGTCCCAGTGATAAACCACAGTGCCGTCGAACCGGCAGACCTGGAGCTGCAGCCGGCCGGAAGTATTCTCCAAGCGGTCGGACACTGCATATACTTTCAAATCATCCCCCTCCACTACCGGAGAAATCAGGATGTCATCATAGACCTTGCGAGTATAATAGTGCTGCGCCTTCCAGCGTCCGTAATAGTCACGGCTCGCCCAGGAAGCTACGGGCCAACAGTCGTTGTGCTGCCAGAAAAGCGTCCCCATATTATACGGCATCTGGCGGCGGTGCGACT
This sequence comes from Bacteroides sp. AF25-5LB, assembly GCF_003602965.1. Taxonomy (NCBI): domain Bacteria; kingdom Pseudomonadati; phylum Bacteroidota; class Bacteroidia; order Bacteroidales; family Bacteroidaceae; genus Bacteroides; species Bacteroides sp. AF25-5LB. Next base: position 4,775 of record NZ_QTMC01000016.1, on the reverse strand, counting down.
CGATGGCCGTCTTGATGGCATCTCCCTGCAGCACATGGTTCATATAAAGGAATGCCCGGAAATCACGCGGCTTTTTATATTCATTCAATAGGTAAGTCTCAATCAGCCCGTTGGCATGGTCGCCACCACGCTGATGGGACATCATCACCTCGGAACGTATATCCCAGTCTTCGGGGTAAGGAGCATAGCGCTTGACGGAGTCGAACTCTGGAAAAGACTGAAAGCCGTACTCGCTGAAAAAGCGGGATTTCTCGCTGTCATAATCGGAAATGGGTGCTTTACCATGCCAGACACTCCAATAGTGACGGTCCCCGTCAGTAGTACCGGACATCTCTCCCTCGAATGCGAACGGAGAAGAAGGCCAATAGAAGGTTCCGGGTGCATACTCCCTGACCACCCCGGGTAAGGTGACATGATACTGCTGCCGGTACTGTGCCCAAATCTTGTCGGCATATTCCTTGTTCTGCCGTTCTATCTCGCACTTCCAGCCCCAGCCCAGCCAGGCATCCTGGCATTCATTGTTTCCACACCACAAAGCAATGCAGGCATGATTGCGCAAACGTTTCACATTGTCCACCGCCTCCTGATGGATATTATCGAGCAGGGCGCCTTCTGCCGGATACATGCTGCAGGCAAACATAAAGTCCTGCCAAATCATAATTCCATGCTCATCACACAAATCATAGAAGACATCGTTCTCATAGATACCTCCGCCCCAGACACGCAACATATTCATGTTTACACCGGCGGCATCGAGAATCGTCCTTTTATAATTCTCGGGAGTGACGCGCGGCAGGAAGTTATCCGAAGGGATGTAATTGGCTCCTTTGGCAAAAACCGGACGCCCGTTCAGCTCTATATAGAAAGTATGCCCGTCCTTATCCGGCTGATGCACCACCTTCAAAGAGCGTATGCCCACCCTTTCGGTTTTAGAGTCCAACAATTCCCCGCCTGCAATGATATCCGTACGGAAACGGTAAAGGAAAGGCTCCCCCAGTCCATTACTCCACCACAGCTTCGGCTTGTGAAGGACGAAATCAACGGTCACCCGATTGGTGCCTCGCTTCAAATCCGCTTGCCACTCGCCAAGCACTCTTCCGGTAGCCTCGTCTGTTATCGTGACCAGCACTCCGTCCATATCCTTATCGGCATCCAGCTCCACATGTCCGGCAATCACGGCCCTGCCTGCACCGACTTCCTTCTGCTCGATAAACACATCGTTGATTCTCAAATCGCTCCAAGCCCTGATATACACCGGACGCCAGATGCCGGAGGTAACCAGACGTGGGCCCCAGTCCCAGCCATAATGATAACCCGCCTTACGGGCAAAAATGCTTATCTTCTTGTTGAACAAGCCTCCGTTTTCAGACTGGTCATTGGATGCCGGATACTGGTAAGGAAGTGCATCCCATTTGGGGACGTCTATCTTTACCGGCGAATGGAAGTACACCTTCAGTATATTATTCTCCTCCCTGATGTACTGCCTAACGGGGATAGACCAGCGGCGAAACATATTGTCCGCTTTCAGTATACATTCATCATTCAAATAAACGTCAGCGTAAGTATCCAGCCCCTCGAACACAAGCTCCATATTCTCTTTCCGCATCATGTCGGCAGCAAGAGTAAAGCAAGTTTCATAAACCCAGTCTTCCTTGTCAATCCATTGCAATCCCCGTTCGTTCAACCGGAAAAACGGGTCTTCAATAATCTTGTTCTGCAGTAAGTCCGTGTGGACTACTCCCGGAACTGTAGCCGGATACCAATTGGTCAGTCTCGCCTGCCGGAATTTCCAGCCTTCATGAAGGTTCTTTACCGCTGTTTTTAGTTTCATACGAGTGTGTTTCATAGCTTTCTTTGACTACTCTAAATTACGGATAGACAAAAATACGGCATTCAAAGGATAGTTTATAATATCTTCTTAACGAAACATGATACAATCCCGTACACACCTACCGGGTCAGCGTCGCTGCACATCTGCTGCAGTGTGACTGCAAACGTGTTGCAGCGCTACTGCATATATGCTGCAGTGACACTGCATATGTGTTGCAGCGCCACTGCAAAGCTGAATGCAGTAGCACTGCAAAAAGCATGCACTTGCTTTGCAGTGGCAATGCATTATCCCATCGCCTTATTATGAAAGGAGATGTCATCCAACTTTCATTATCTATAATTAATTTACAAAGACATAGTTTCCAAGTCTTTCAAAGCAAACGGAGTACAAGCAAAAAAGGTCTACAAATCATAGATTTGTAGACCTTTACCCGCTAGTTTTCCATCTTATTCAGAACTGTTGCGGAGAGAGGGGCTCTCGAACTTATACTTTCACAGAATATCATAAAACTGCAAACAATTGATAATCAAGTGCAAATTACAACATAGAGTAAAACTAAATGTTTCTAAATGTCTTTTGCTATCTCAATAATTGGGTGTATATTTGGGTGTAGAATTTCAAACGCACCCAATTATGAATATCAAGCGCAACATCATTTTTGCATTGGAGAGCCGGAAAAAGAACGGTGTGCCAATCGTAGAGAACGTACCCATCCGTATGCGTGTCATCTTTGCCAGCCAACGCATCGAGTTTACAACGGGCTACCGGATTGACGTAGCCAAATGGGATGCAGACAAGCAGCGGGTAAAGAACGGATGTACCAACAAGCTAAAGCAAAGTGCAGCCGAAATCAATACGGACTTGCTGAAATACTATGCCGAAATCCAGAATATTTTCAAGGAATTTGAGGTGCAGGAGGTCATGCCAACAACCCAACAGTTGAAGGAAGCTTTCAACATGAGAATGAAAGACACCAGCGAAGAACAGCTGGAAGAAGCCCCTGTCAGCTTTTGGGAGGTGTTCGATGAATTTGTAAAAGAGTGCGGTAACCAGAATAACTGGACGGCATCCACCTATGAAAAATTTGCAGCAGTGAGGAACCACCTCAAAGAGTTCAAGGAGGATGCAACGTTCAACTATTTCGACGAGTTTGGATTGAACGAATACGTCAACTTCCTGCGTGACACCAAGGATATGAGAAACAGCACCATCGGCAAGCAAATGGGATTCCTCAAATGGTTCCTGCGCTGGAGCTTCAAGAAAGGACATCATCAGAACATTGCATACGATACATTCAAACCGAAACTGAAAACCACCTCGAAAAAAGTAATCTTCCTGACGTGGGATGAACTGAACAAGCTGAAAGACTACCAGATACCCAAGGATAAGCAATACCTGGAACGTGTGCGTGACGTTTTCCTGTTCTGCTGCTTTACGAGTTTACGGTATTCGGATGTTCGCAATCTGAAAAGAAGCGATGTGAAATCCGACCACATCGAAATAACCACAGTCAAGACTGCCGACAGCCTGACGATTGAACTGAACAAATACAGTAAAGCCATACTGGACAAATACAAGGACATCCATTTCGAGAATTACATGGCTCTGCCCGTCATCAGCAACCAGAAGATGAACGATTACCTGAAAGAGCTGGGCGAACTGGCAGAAATCAACGAGCCTGTACGTGAAACCTACTACAAGGGAAATGAACGTATTGATGAAGTCACACCCAAATACGCTTTGCTCAGTACCCATGCAGGAAGAAGGACATTCATCTGCAATGCGCTGGCTCTCGGAATCCCGGCACAGGTGGTCATGAAATGGACGGGACACAGCGACTACAAGGCTATGAAACCCTACATTGACATAGCGGATGATATTAAGGCGAACGCCATGAACAAGTTTAATCAACTATAAAAGTATCAAACAGTTTCATAGATAGTTACCAATGACTATATTTGTAGAAATTATCATCACAATATGAGCAACAAGGAATCCAACATAGAAAAAACGAATTTTGATGCATTCATACAAGCGGTCGGTTCGGAAATAGAACAGGCACAAGTAAGGCTGATTGTTGCAGCCAATGCACAAATGCTGTTCCATTACTGGAAGGTAGGCAATTACATCCTTTACCACCAGCAGCTGCACGGATGGGGAAGCAAAATCATCAAGCAGTTGGCAAAGGCTATCCGACTGCATTACCCTGAAAAGAAAGGCTATTCGGAACGTAACCTCACCTATATGTGCCAGTTTGCAAAGGCATATCCTTTAAGAGCGTTGCAAAGTTTCATAGAAACGGATGCAAGCCTGTCTGTCCCAACCATACAGAGTGTGACCAATGAAGTATTGAAACTGAATGACAAGAAATTTACGCAGGAACTTACTGCGCAAATACAATCTATTGATTGTCAATCGTTAGCAATTACGCAGGAGGTTCCTGCGCAATTTGAAGATGTGGGAAAAACCGTTTCAGCCATTTACAGGATGGGAATCAGGGAAATAGAAGAAGTTTTCTTGACCTCTCCTATAGCCAAAATAAACTGGACAAGCCAAATGACTATACTTGACAGTTCGCTAACTTTAGGTCTAAGCTACTGGTACATGAAGCAGTCTGTGGAAATGGGATGGAGCAGCAATGTATTGAAATTACAGATTGACAGTGATTTGTATAGCCGACAAATCAGCAACAACAAGGTAAACAATTTCACGACCACACTTCCGGCTCCACAAAGCGACCTTGCCAATTACCTGCTCAAAGACCCGTACATCTTTGATTTGGCAGGAGCCAAAGAAAAAGCAGACGAAAGGGATATTGAAGAACAACTGGTGAAACACGTTACCCGCTACCTGTTGGAAATGTTATGCAAACCTTTACATAATAATTCTTATGCCAACAAATTTATTATGCAAAGTGACTTAAACTAAATCGCAGCTACAAAAG